>NZ_JAOBSQ010000013.1:0-149008 GCF_025246485.1 Acidovorax sp. K2F | reverse complement strand
CTAGACCGGCCAGTCGAAGGAAGCTCGCCGACTCACCAAACCAGAGCATTCCGAGCACCGCCGTCAAAGCTGTTCCGCTTCCCGCCCATACCGCATAGGTAAGTCCGACTTCCATATGCCGGACGGCGATTGCCATAAGCCAGATAGCGGCGGAATAACAAAGCCCTGAAAGGACGGAAGGGAAAATACGTGTGAAGCCATCCGCATAGCGGAGTGCAATGGTTCCAACGACTTCCGAGAGCACGCTTGCCGCCAGTACAAGCCAAGCAAAGGTTGAGTCACGCACAGAGCACCTCTCAAGCCAGGCGCCTATACCGAGCGCGGCCAGAGGTTCTAAGAGCGGTACCCGGGATCAGTATTGGAGAGTATCAGAGGCGCGCCGAAACAGACTAAGGCTCAGTCGAGCCACGTCCGCTTCTTGGCGATTCTGTGAGCGACAGCTTCTGGCCGATTGCCGCGGCACTCAACACATTCAAGGCCCCGTTGCAGCCCCTGCCTCAAACCACTTCCCAATCAACGCACGCTCCGCATCGGTGATGCCCGTGGCGTTGTTCATGGGCATGAGCTTTTGCACGACGGCCTGCTGGTAGATGGCCTGGGCGTGTTGCTTCACGCTGTCGGGCGAATCAAGCCGCAGGTTCTTCATCTGCACCTGCTCGCCGTGGCACATGTAGCAGCGCTGTTCCAGCACCGCCTGCACGGCCTTGAAGTCATTTTGGCTGCTAGCGCCGTTTTTATCTGCGCTGGCAGCTCCTGAAACAGGAGCATTCACCACGGGGGTGGCCACCGGTGCGGGGCGCATCCACACAATGGCGCCCACGATCACGGCCACACCCACCAGCGCATACGGCAGCGGGTTGCCGTTGCGGCCCAGCTTGTAGCCGTGGCGCATCACGAAGAACTGGCGGATGGCCGCGCCCGCGAACATCATCAGGATCAGCACCAGCCAGTTTTGCGGGTGGCTCCAGGTGAAGCTGTAGTGGTTGCTCAGCATGGCAAACAGCACCGGCAGCGTGAAATAGGTGTTGTGCACGCTGCGCTGCTTGCCGCGCTTGCCGTGGATCGGGTCCACGGGCTGGCCAGCCTTGATCTGGCTGATGACCGTGCGCTGGCCAGGGATGATCCAGAAGAACACGTTGGCGCTCATGGATGTGGCGATCATCGCCCCCACCAGCAGGAAGGCCGCGCGGCCCGCAAACCAGTGGCAGGCCAGCCACGAGGCCACGCACACCAGCACCAGCACCAGCGCGCCCACAATGGCGTCGCCGTTCTTGCGCTGGCCGAAGATGCGGCAGATGGCGTCGTACAGCAGCCAGAACACCACAAAGAAGCCCAGCGCCACCATGATGGCCGTGGCGGGCGCCCAGTCCATGCGCGACTTGTCGATGAGGTAGGTACTGGCGCTGTAGAGGTAGGACACGGTGAACAGCGCAAACCCGCTGATCCAGGTGCTGTAGCTCTCCCAGAAGAACCAGTGCAGGTGTTTGGGCAACTGCGGCGGCGATACCGCGAACTTGACGGGGTGGTAAAACCCGCCGCCGTGCACGGCCCAGAGCTCGCCGCTCACGCCTTGTTTCTTGAGGTCTTCGTCCTCGGGCGGCGTGAGGCTGCTGTCCAGAAAAACGAAATAGAACGACGAGCCGATCCAGGCGATGGCCGTAATGACATGGACCCAGCGCAAAAGCAGGTTGGCCCAGTCGAGAAAGTAGCTTTCCATATCTCAACCTTGATGGCGCGTTAGCGCCAAACAGCAAACCTGCTCACCACTGCGGGCGCTCTGAGCAGACATTGAGGTCGCGCACCTTGGCCAGTGGGTTGCTGGCCGGGGCACCGCTGCGACCGGTACGTCAAAGTGTATGCAGGAATTGTTCCCGATTCCAGCCCCAACCTGGGGCATTCGGGGCCGGAATTACCCTCATTCCCCAGCCTTTGGCGCTGGCTGCAGCGTCTGCAGCAACTGCGCTGCCACGGCAACGGCAATCACCTCAGGCTCCTTGCCGCCAATGCCGGGAATGCCGATGGGGCACGTCACTTGGGCCAGCTCCTCGGGCGCAAAACCACGCCCATGCAAGCGGTTGCTGAAGGTGGCCCACTTGGTTTGGCTGCCGATCAATCCGATGAAAGGCAGGTCGCCCTGCTCGCGCTGGCGGCGCAGGCAGGCGGCCACCACGTCCAGGTCCTCGGCGTGGCTGAAGCTCATGATCAGCACGCGGCTGCCGGGTGCCATGCGGGGCACGGCGAGTTGCACCGGCTCGGAGTGTTCGCAGACCACACCCTCGGGCGGGTCGGGCGGGAAGATGCCGTCCCGGCTGTCGATCCAGGTCAGCGCAAAAGGCAGTGGCGCCAGCACGCGGGCCAGCGCGTGGCCCACATGCCCGCCGCCAAACAGGGCCACCGGGTGCAGGTTGGGTGTGAGGCGCTGGGCCAGCCCCGGGGCGTCTTGCGCCGCGAGAAGCTCAAATCCCAGGTGCACCACCCCGCCGCAGCACTGGCCCAGCGCCGGGCCCAGCGCAAACCGCATCGGCCCAAGCGCCGTCACCGGCCCACCCGCCAGGCGGCGGCGCGCCTCGGCAATCGCCTGCAGCTCCAGATGCCCGCCGCCGATGGTGCCCACCAGCTGGTCGGCAAATACCGCCATCCAGGCGCCGCGCTCCCGGGGCACGGACCCTTGGGTAGACTCCACGGTCACCAGACAGGCTGGCGCGGCCCCCAGGCCGTCCAGCAGCATTTGCAAATTTGTCACCGCGATCCTTTTCGTGACGGACGCAAAACGGGGCCAGGCAAGCGGCTCACCCTCCGGTGAGTCTGCTGCTGCATCCCCTTTGCAGCCGTCGTCATTTTGTAACGTACCACCTTCGCCGCTGGGTTATCGTGCCCGCAGCCTCAGGAGCCTTTCACACCATGCCCGACACGCCCTCTCCCCGCTCCACCGGAAAGCGCAGCCACTGGTTGCTGGCAGGCATCATGGCCGTGGGTGCGGCGCTGGTCTCGGCCTGCAAGTCCCCACCAGAGCCCACGCCAGCCCCCGCTCCCGACAGCGTCCCCTCCACCGGCCCCGATGCCAGCGGCGTCAAGGGCCCCGTGCCCGCCACGGCCGGATCTGCGCGCCCCTCGGCCGCTGCCACACCGCTGGCCTACCGCCAGGATGCCGCCACACACCTGTATGGCCTGAACCGCGAACGCATCTTCAAAGGCAAACTGCCGCCGCAGCTGTATGCCATCGGTGTGCTGCAGCTCGACATCGACCGCGCAGGCAAGATCACCCGCCTGCACTGGATGCGCGCCCCGCGCCATGCCCCCGAGGTGGTCACCGAGATCGAGCGCACGGTGCGCGCTGCGGCCCCCTTCCCAGTCCCTGCCCGCATGGGCAAGGTCACCTACACCGAGACCTGGCTGTGGGACAAGAGCGGGCACTTTCAGCTCGATACGCTGACCGAAGGGCAGCTGTAGCAATATCCCCCTGAGCGGCCAGGCCACTTCGGCCGTCAGGCAGCGCTTGCTACGAGCCCCGGTAGGTCGAATAGCTCCAGGGGCTGACCAGCAGCGGCACGTGGTAGTGCTGGTCGGCATGCGCAATGCCGAAGTCCAGGCTCACCTGGTTCAGAAAATTGGGTTCGGGCAGATGCACGCCCCGGGCCTTGAAGTAGCCCGCCACATCAAAGCGCAGCCGGTAGGTGCCGGTGCGCAGGCTGGCGTTGTCGAACAGCGGTGCGTCGGTGCGGCCGTCATGGTTCAGCACCAGGCGCTTGATGAGGGTGGCGTTGTCGCCGTCGGTGGAATACAGGGCCACTTCCATGCCGGCCGCAGGGCAGCCGTTCATGGTGTCCAGAACGTGGGTGCTCAATCCCATGGGGGAATCTCCTGAAGTAAGAGTCTGTCCAATCGGCGACGATTGCCAGATCGCAGTGTGTAGACCAAAAGTGTATACACTTTTCACCATCCACCGTATCATGCAGCCATGGAATCTTCCTCCACCAGCGCCATTGTCGAAGCGCTGACCCGCGCCATCGTAGAGCACCGCCTGCAACCCGGCACCAAGCTGGCCGAGCAAAAGCTGGCCGACCACTTTGGCGTGTCGCGCACGCTGGTGCGCCAGGCGCTGTTCCAGCTGGCACAGAACCGGCTGGTCACGCTGGAGCCCGCACGGGGCGCATTTGTGGCCACGCCCTCGGTCGAGGAGGCACGCCAGGTGTTTGCCGTGCGCCGCATGCTGGAAACCGAAATGACCCGCGCCTTTGTGCGCAGCGTGACGCCCGCCAAGCTCAAGGCCCTGCGCGCCCACGTGGCCAACGAGAAGACCGCCATGGGCACGCAGGACGCCAGCACCCGCACCGAGTTGCTGGGCGACTTTCATGTGCGCATGGCCGAGCTGATGGGCAACGAGGTGCTGGCGCAGATGCTGGGCGACCTGATCTCGCGCTGTGCCCTCATCACGCTGATGTACCAGTCAGCCAGCGCCGCCGAACACTCGCACGAGGAGCACGCCGACATCGTGGCGGCCCTGGCCGCGCGCGACGAAGAACGTGCCGTCGCCCTGATGCAAAGCCACCTCGAACATGTCGAAGCCAGCCTGACCTTTGACCGCAAGCGCCCTGCCAGCGATCTGACCGCCGCCCTGGCCCCTTGAAAACCACCCCAACATGATCTACGACACCACCCAGGCCTACCCCCGCGACCTTATTGGCTACGGCAAGACCCCGCCCCATGCGCAGTGGCCCGGTGGCGCGCGCATTGCCGTGCAATTCGTCCTGAACTACGAAGAGGGCGGCGAAAACGCGGTGCTGCATGGCGATGCGGGCAGCGAGCAGTTCCTGTCCGAAATGTTCAACCCGGCCAGCTACCCCGAGCGGCACATGAGCATGGAGGGCATTTATGAATACGGATCGCGCGCTGGCGTGTGGCGCATCCTGCGCGAGTTTGAAAAGCGCCAGCTGCCACTCACGGTGTTTGGCGTGTCCACGGCCCTGCAGCGCCACCCCGACCTCACTGCCGCCTTTGTGGAGCTGGGCCACGAGATTGCCTGCCATGGCCTCAAGTGGATCCACTACCAGCACATCCCAGAAGACGTCGAGCGCGCGCACATGGCCGAGGCCATGGCCATCATCGAGCGCCTGACGGGCCCACGAGGAGGCTCGGAAGGCCAAGTGCACGGCCTGGGCTGGTACACCGGCCGCGACAGCCCTAACACCCACCGCCTGGTGGCCGATTACGGCGGGTTTGAATACGACAGCGACTACTACGGCGACGACCTTCCCTTCTGGATGAAGGTGCAAAAGACCGACGGCAGCGTGGTGCCCCAGCTCATCGTGCCCTACACGCTCGATTGCAACGACATGCGCTTTGCGCTACCCCAGGGCTATTCGCACGCCGACCCGTTCTTCCAGTACATGAAGGACACCTTCGATGCGCTGTATGCCGAGGGCGATCCGGCCGGCGACAACGCACCCAAGATGATGAGCATTGGCATGCACTGCCGCCTGCTGGGCCGCCCGGGCCGCATCACGGCGCTGCAGCGCTTTCTGGATCACATCGCACAGCACGACAAGGTGTGGGTGGCCCGCCGCATCGACATCGCGCGCCACTGGAAGGCCGTGCACCCCTATCCCACCACAAAGGCCTGATGACCATGGCATGGACCCTTGACCAACTGAACGCCGCCACGCCCGCGCAGGCCCTGGAGGCGCTGGACGGCGTGTACGAGCATTCCCCCTGGATTGCCGAGCAGGCGCTCACGCAGCGGCCATTCCGCTCGCTGGCACACCTCAAGCACGCCCTGGCCCACGCGGTGCGCACCGCCAGCACCGAGGCGCAGCTGGGCCTGATCCGCGCCCACCCCGAGCTCGCGGGCAAGGCCATGGTGGCGAAAAGCCTCACGGCTGAATCGACCAACGAGCAGTCCAAGGCGGGACTGACGCAGTGCACGCCCGAGGAATTTGCGCGCATCCAGCAGCTCAATGCGGACTACAACGCACGCTTTGGCTTCCCCTTCATTCTGGCCGTGCGCGGACCGCGTGGCGCGGGGTTGAACAAGCAGCAGATCATCGACACCTTTGCGCGGCGGCTCGATAACCACCCTGAATTCGAGGTGGCAGAGGCCTTGCGCAACATCCACCGCATCGCCGAGATCCGCCTGAACGACAAGTTCGCCGCCGAACCCTTGCTGGGCAATGACGTGTGGGACTGGCATGAAAAGCTGGCCGAACACTCCGACCCCGGCTTTGCCGAAAAGGGCCAGCTCACCGTCACCTACCTCACCGACGCACACCGCGCCTGTGCCCAGCGCATCAGCCACTGGATGCGCGACTGCGGCTTTGACGAGGTCGAGGTGGACGCCGTGGGCAACGTGGTAGGGCGGTATCGCGCCGCAACGCCCGGGGCGAAGTACCTCATGACGGGCTCGCACTACGACACCGTGCGCAATGGCGGCAAGTATGACGGGCGCCTGGGCATCTTTGTGCCCATGGCTTGCGTGCGCGAACTGCACCGCGCGGGTCGGCGCCTGCCGTTCGGCATCGAGGTGATTGCCTTTGCCGAAGAGGAAGGCCAGCGCTACAAGGCCACCTTCCTGGGTTCGGGCGCGCTCATCGGTCACTTCAACCCCGCCTGGCTGGACCAGAAGGATGCCGATGGCGTGACCATGCGCGCGGCCATGCAGCACGCTGGGTTATGTATCGACGACATTGCCAAGCTGCAGCGCGACCCGGCCCAGTACCTGGGCTTTATTGAAGTCCACATCGAACAGGGCCCGGTGCTCAACGAGCTGGACGTGCCGCTGGGCGTGGTCACCTCCATCAACGGTGGCGTACGCTTTGTGGGCGAAATGATCGGCACCGCCAGCCACGCAGGCACCACCCCCATGGACCGCCGCCGTGATGCGGCCGTGGCCGTGGCAGAGCTGGCGCTGTACATCGAGCAGCGCGCCGCCCAGGACGGGGACTCGGTGGGCACGATCGGCCTGCTCAACGTGCCCGGCGGCTCCATCAATGTGGTGCCGGGCCGCTGCCAGTTCAGCCTGGACCTGCGTGCGCCCACCGATCCGCAACGGGACGCACTGGTGCGCGATGTGCTGGACCACCTGGGCCAGATCGCAGCCCGGCGCGGCCTGCGCTATACGCTGGAGGAATCCATGCGCGCCGCAGCAGCCCCCAGCGCCCCGGCCCTGCAGCACCAGTGGGAGCGTGCTGTGGACCACCTGGGCGTGCCCGTGTTCCGCATGCCCAGTGGGGCAGGCCACGATGCCATGAAGCTGCACGAAATCATGCCGCAGGCCATGCTGTTTGTGCGCGGAGAAAACTCCGGCATCAGCCACAACCCGCTCGAATCCACCACCAACAACGACATGCAACTGGCCGTGGACGCCTTCACCCAGGTGCTGCACCAGCTTGCCGAGGAACAACAACCATGACCACCCCGAACCACCACGCCGCGCTGGACGCCTGGATCGACCAGCACTTTGACGAAGAAGTGCGCTTTCTGCAGGCCCTGGTGCGCGTACCCACCGACACGCCCCCCGGCAACAACGCGCCCCATGCCGAGCGTACCGCCGAGCTGCTGAAGGACTTTGGCTACGAGGCCGAAAAGCACGCCGTGCCCACTGCCGATGTGTTGGCCTACGGCATGGAATCCATCACCAACCTCATCGTGCGCAGACCGTACGGCAGCGGTGGCAAGACCATCGCCCTGAACGCCCACGGTGACGTGGTGCCGCCCGGCGAAGGCTGGACACACGACCCCTATGGCGCCGAGATTGTCGATGGCGCCATGTACGGCCGCGCCACCGCCGTGAGCAAGAGCGACTTTGCGAGCTTCACCTTTGCCGTGCGGGCCTTGGAAGCCGTGGCCAGGCCCACCCAGGGCGCGGTAGAGCTGCACTTCACCTACGACGAAGAGTTTGGCGGCGAACTCGGCCCCGGCTGGCTGCTGCAAAAGGGACTGACAAAGCCCGACCTGATGATTGCCGCCGGCTTCAGCTACGAAGTGGTCACCGCACACAACGGCTGCCTGCAGATGGAAGTGACGGTGCACGGCAAGATGGCCCATGCCGCCGTGCCCCACACCGGAGTGGATGCCCTGCAGGGCGCCGTGCACATCCTGAACGCGCTGTACGCACAGAACAACGAGTACAAGAAGGTCACGTCCAAGGTCGAGGGGATCAAGCACCCCTACCTGAACGTGGGCCGCATCGAGGGCGGCACCAACACCAACGTCGTACCCGGCAAGGTGATGTTCAAGCTCGACCGCCGCATGATCCCCGAGGAAAACCCGGTGGAGGTCGAAGCCAACATCCGCCGCGTGATCGAACAGGCTGCAGGTGAGCGCGCCGGTATCAGCGTGGAGATCAAGCGGCTGCTGCTGGCCAACGCGATGACGCCGCTGGCGGGCAACAAGCCCCTGGTCGATGCGATCCAGCAACATGCCCAGGCCGTGATCGGTGAACCGGTCCCCGCCGTGGGCACGCCGCTCTACACCGACGTGCGCCTGTATGTGGAGCGCGGCATTCCCGGCGTGATTTACGGCGCAGGCCCCCGCACGGTCCTCGAATCGCACGCCAAGCGCGCCGACGAGCGCCTGCAGCTCGAAGACCTGCGCCGCGCCACCAAGGTGATTGCACGGACATTGAGCGACTTGCTCGCCTGAGGGCCCACGGGACAGTAAGTAATGCACGCAGCACATCAGTGCTGCGCTTCAATGTCATGGCGACATAGCCTCTGGCAGCCCTTTGACCGACCTACACTGGCGCGGGCGCATCCATCCACTGGATGCGCCCGTTGTCATTTCCAGATTCCACACACCAGGAGATATCCCATGAACATTCGTCATACGCTGCTGGCTGGCAGCGTTGTGCTGGCCCTGGCCAGCCTCACGGCCTGCGGCAGCACGCCGCCGGTAGCCGCGGCTACACCCGCGCCCGCAGTGCAGCAGACCGCCTCGGCCCAGGCCGCCAGTGCAGCCTACGACTTCGACATGGATGTGTTCCACCCCGTGGTGGCACGCAATGGCATGGTCGCCTCCGAGCAGGAGCTGGCCTCGCAGATCGGCCTGGACATCCTCAAGGCCGGTGGCAACGCTGTGGATGCGGCCGTGGGCATTGGCTTTGCGCTGGCCGTGGCCCTGCCTAATGCGGGCAACCTGGGCGGTGGCGGCTTCATGATGGTGCACGACGCCAAGACCGGCAAGAGCGTGGCCCTCGACTTCCGCGAAGTGGCGCCATCGAAGGCCACGCGCGACATGTACCTGGACGCCAAGGGCAATGTGGTGGACGGCAAGTCGCTGTACACCCACTATGCCGTGGGCGTTCCCGGCACCGTGGCGGGCATGGAACACGCACTCAAGAGCTGGGGCACCCTGCCCCTGTCGCGTGTGATCGCCCCGGCCATCGAACTGGCGGACAAGGGCTTCCCGGTGAGCGAAACGCTCGCCAAGATCCTGCAGCAAGAGAAGAAGAACATGGGCAAGTGGCCCGCCACCCAGGCCATCTTCTGGAAGAACGGCGAGCCGCTCAAGGTGGGCGACCCGCTGGTGCAAAAAGACCTGGCGCAGTCCATGCGCCTGATCGCCCAGCAGGGCGCCAAGGCGTTCTACGAAGGCGAGATCGCCCAGAAGATCGCGGCTGAAATGGCACCCCACGCAGGCGCCATCACCCTGCAAGACCTGCGCGAATACAAGGTGGCCGAACGCGTCCCCACGCGTGGCACCTACCGTGGCTACGAGATCGTGACCATGCCCCCACCCTCCTCGGGCGGCCCGCACCTGGTGCAGATCCTGAACATGCTGGAGCCCCTGCCCCTGGCCCAGTGGGGCCCCAACAGCGCGCAGACCATCCACCACATGGCCGAGAGCAGCAAGCTGGCATACGCCGACCGCTCCGAATACCTGGGCGACCCAGACTTCGTGAAGATCCCGCTGAAGGGCCTGACCTCCAAGCGCTATGCCGAATCGCTGGCCAAGGGCATCGACCCCAACCGCGCACGCCCGGCCAAGGAGATCAAGCCCGGCCAGCCCCAGCCGTATGAGAGCGACCAGACCACCCACTACTCGGTGGTGGACAAGGCGGGCAACGCCGTGGCCGTGACCTACACGCTGAACACCAACTTCGGCAGCGGCATCGTCGCCAAGGGCACGGGCATCCTGCTCAACAACGAGATGGACGACTTCTCGGCCAAGCCCGGTGTGGCCAATGCCTATGGCCTGGTCGGTGGCGACGCCAACGCAGTGGCCGCCAAGAAGCGCCCCCTGTCGTCGATGACGCCCACCCTGGTGCTCAAGGACGGCAAGCCCACGCTGGTCACTGGAAGCCCTGGCGGCGCGCGCATCATCACCACGGTGCTGCAGACGGTGGTCAACACCATCGACTTCGGCATGAACCCTGCGGAGGCCGCAGCGGCACCCCGCGTGCACCACCAGTGGACGCCGGACGAGCTGCGCGTGGAAAAGGGCCTCTCGCCCGACACCATTGCCCTGCTCAAGCAACGCGGCCACAACATCGCGGTCAAGCCTTCGATGGGCCGCACGCAGACCATCCAGATCCGTGGCGGCGCGCTGTACGGCTACTCGGACCCCCGCAACCCCGACGGCAAGACCCTCGGCTACTGATTGCCGGCGCCCGCTTGATGCGGGCGGTCTGTGCTTGTCAACATTTGCGAGGCCACGCCCCACAAAGGCGTGGCCTTTTTATTGCCGCCTCTGGCAACCCCATGCGGGCATACCCTCATACCGCCACTCTTCAGACTTGCCTACAGTTCTTGTATGCAAGATTTGCGTTCAAAAAGCTACTGAAGGAGTTGGCATGCCCCGGTTTTTCAAATCCCTTTTTGGTCAGGTGGTGCTGGCCTTGATAGCCGGTGTGGTGGTGGGCCTTGTGTGGCCCGACACCGCCATTGCGCTCAAGCCCCTGGGAGACGGCTTCATCAAGCTCATCAAGATGCTCATCCCGCTCATCGTCTTCTGCGTGGTGGTGCATGGCATTGCAGGCACTGGCGACCTGCAGCGGGTAGGCCGGGTGGGCGTCAAATCGCTGATCTACTTCGAGGTGGTCACCTCCATCGCCCTGGTGCTGGGCCTGGCGCTGGCGTTCTGGTTCGAGCCCGGCGTGGGCATGAACGTGGACCCCAAGGCGCTGGACCCCAAAGCCATGGGCGCCTACGCCGAAAACGCCAGCAAGCTCACCGGCGGCGGCTTCACCGACTTCTTGCTCAAGCTCATACCCACCACCGCCGTGAGCGCGTTTGCCAACGGCGATGTGCTGCAGGTCCTGCTGTTTTCCATCGTTTTTGGCTGCGCCCTGGCATTGATCGGTGAGCGCGGGGCGCGGGTCACCGGCCTGATCGATGACCTGTCGCATGTGCTGTTCAAGACCATGGGCCTGATCATCAAACTCGCACCGTTGGGTGTGCTGGGCGCCATCGCGTTCACCGTGGGCAAATACGGCCTGGGTTCCCTCAAGCAGCTGGGCATGCTGGTGGCGCTGTTCTACGCCGCGGTGGTCATCTTCGTCGTGGTGGTGCTGGGTCTCATCATGCGGGTGTCGGGCTTCAGCCTGTTCAAGCTGCTGCGCTATCTGCGCGAGGAACTGGCCGTGGTGTTTGCCACCACGTCGTCCGACAGCGTGCTGCCCCAGATCATGGCCAAGCTCAAGCACATGGGCATCCGCGATTCGACCGTGGGCCTGGTGATCCCCACGGGCTACTCGTTCAACCTGGACGCGTTCTCGATCTACATCACACTGGCCGCCGTGTTCATCGCCCAGGCCACCAACACGCCGATTTCCATGGCCGACCTGCTGACGATCCTGGCGATCTCGCTGGTCACCTCCAAGGGCGCTCACGGCGTGCCCGGCTCGGCCATCGTCGTGCTGGCAGCCACCTTGCAGGCCATCCCCGCCATCCCGGCGATTGGCCTGGTGCTGGTGTTGTCAGTGGACTGGTTCATGGGCATCGCCCGCGCGCTGGGCAACCTCATTGGCAACTGTGTCGCCACCGTGGCCGTGGCAGCCTGGGAAGGCGACATCGACCGCGAACGCGCCCACGCCGTGCTGGATGGTCGCGAGCCACCCTCGCCGCGTGCCTGATCGGGCAAGCCCCGACACAGCACGCGACAATCCGGCCATGAGCATCAACCAGACCCAGATCGCCCAGCAGGTGGTGGAATCCATCCTGGCGCAAAAACTCTCCCCCGGCGAGCGCCTGGGCGAGCAGGAGCTGGCCGATCTGTTCGGCGTGAGCCGCACGCTGGTGCGCGAGGCCCTGATGCAGCTGCAGGCACGGGGCTTTGTGGAAGTGCGCTCGCGCCGGGGCTGGTACGTGGTGGAGCCCTCGGTGGAGGATGCGCGCGACGCGTTCTCCGCCCGGCGCATCATCGAATCAGGCATCCTGGCCGATGCGGGCCGCCCGCTGCAGAGCGTGACCCGCCGCCTGCGTGCGCACATCGCCGACGAACAGCAGGCCATCGAAGGAGCTGACGCTGCCACACGCGCCTTTTTGCTCGCAGACTTCCACGTCTGCCTGGCCGAGGCGATGGGCCACCGCAGCCTGAGCGACATCCTGCGCGACCTCACGGCCCGCACCACCCTGGCGGCATCGCTGTACCAGTCGCAGCACGCGGCCGGCCAGTCTTGTGCGGAGCATGCCGCCATTGTGGAGGCGCTGGAGGCCGGCAACACCACCCTGGCCCGCGAACGCATGCTCGCCCACATTGGCCATGTGGAAGGCGCCCTCAACCCCGGCCAGCCGCTGGTGCGCGACCGCCTGCGCGAGTCGCTGGCACCGCTGACCAGTCAACGCACCAAGGCTGCATCCACGGACCTGGGCTAGCTGACGCCGGACGCGCCCGGCCCCCAAGCTTCCCATCGCCTGCGTCCACAGCCGGCGGGTACTTTGCTGCGCCCCTCTAAGGGTTAACCGGGATAAGCGTGCCCGGTCATTTTGTATACGATTTTTGTATGGACATCTGTGCACCATTCGGCACAGGTTTCCATTCCGTATTCAAAACCCAACCCCCGAAGGACACCCATGAACCCGCCCGTACACCCCGTGGACGAACACCTGCCCCTGGGGCGACTCACGGCGCTGGGCCTGCAGCATGTGCTGGTGATGTATGCGGGTGCCGTGGCAGTGCCGCTCATCGTGGGCCGTGCGCTCAACCTCACGCCCGACCAGGTAGCCAAGCTGATCTCGGCCGACCTGTTTGTGTGCGGGCTGGTCACGCTGATCCAGGCGCTGGGCGCCTCGCGATGGTTTGGCATTCAGCTGCCGGTAATGATGGGGGTGACCTTTGCCTCGGTGGCGCCCATGATCTCGATGGCGCAGACCACCGGCGGCACCGCCGGGGCCGGGCTGATCTTTGGCTCGGTGATTGGCGCGGGGGTGATCTCCATCCTGATCGCGCCACTGGTGAGCCGCATGCTCCGTTTCTTCCCGCCGGTGGTGACCGGCACCATCATTGCGGTCATCGGCATCAGCCTGATGCGCGTGGGCATCAACTGGATCTTTGGCAACCCCGTGGGCCCCACGGCGCCCAGCGTGCCCAACCCCGAGCACCTCAAGTGGCTGGCCGATGCGCAGGCCGCTGCCGGAGCCCCCGGCTCGTCACTGCCACCGGTTCCCAAGGGGTTTGCGGTGGTGCCCACGGTGCCCAACCCCAAGTACGCCGACCTGACCGGTGTGGGCATCTCGGGCCTGGTGCTGCTGTCCATCCTGCTGATTGCCAAATTTGCCAAGGGCTTCGTCGCCAACATCTCGGTGCTGCTGGGCATCGTCATTGGTGCGGTGGTGGCCGTGGCGCTGGGCATGATGAACTTCGACAAGGTGGCCAAGGCGCAGTGGTTTGACCTGGTGCTGCCGTTCGAGATTGCCGGCCCTGTGTTCGACCCCATCCTGATCCTGACCATGACCCTGGTGATGATCGTGGTCATGATCGAATCCACCGGCATGTTCCTGGCCCTGGGCGAGATGACCGACCGCAAGGTGGACCAGGCAGCCCTCACGCGCGGCCTGCGCACCGATGGCCTGGGCACGCTGCTGGGTGGCATCTTCAACACCTTTCCGTACACCAGCTTCTCGCAGAACGTGGGGCTAGTCGCCGTCACCGGCGTCAAGAGCCGCTTTGTGTGCGTGGCCGGCGGCGTGATCCTGATCGTGCTGGGCGTGCTGCCCAAGATGGCCGCACTGGTCGAGTCGCTGCCCACCATGGTGCTGGGCGGCGCGGGGCTGGTGATGTTCGGCATGGTGGCGGCCACAGGCATCCGCATCCTTGGCGGGGTGGACTTCAAGACCAACCGCTTCAACGCCATGATCGTGGCCGTTTCCATCGGCGTGGGCATGGTGCCGCTGATCGCGCCCAACTTCCGCCAGTGGATGCCGCACGCTATCCACCCGCTGATCGAATCCGGTATCCTCCTGGCCTCGATCACGGCGGTGGCCCTGAACGTTTTCTTCAATGGCGCCAGCCGCGACACCTCCGCCGCTGTCAACGCCGCACGCCAGGCCGACGCCCACTAGCATCCCGCCTGCCCGCTGCCGAAAACCTGCCACTGCCCGCGTGGCTCCGCCCCCTGTCCGCCATGGCTGCCAGGGGGTTTTGGCTTTAGAGCCTGTTCAAAGTCTTTTTGGAGATCGCATTGGAGTGCAATCGGGATGAGTGGATGCTTCGGATGCGCCGCATGGGCTCATGCCCATGCAAGCGGCCGGGGCGTTCAATCGCCCGATTTCACTCCAACCCTTCGGGCAAGTGCCTTGCCGGGCGGTCTGCGGCGTTGCGGCGCTTGCCAATAGCACGGGCTATTGGCTGCGCACCGCGCCTGGCATCCCATCCCGGCAAGGGACTTGTGCGACTCCAAAAAGACTTTGAACAGGCTCTTATGCTGCATCCGCATAAACCTGCATGCCAGCCGCCCACGCCATCGGGTACCCTTGTTTTGCATTCCGCCGAGGACTTCCAGGATTTCCGTATGACACAGAACATTTCTGCCGCCGAACAGGCCCTGCGCGACGCTGCGCGCGAATACCACCGCAACCCCACCCGGGGCAAGATTTCGGTCACCCCCACCAAGCCGCTGTCCAACCAGCGCGACCTGTCGCTGGCCTACTCGCCAGGCGTGGCCTATCCGTGCCTGGACATCGCGGCAGACCCCTCCAAGGCGTTTGACTACACATCGCGCGGCAACCTGGTCGCGGTGATCACCAACGGCACGGCGGTGCTGGGCCTGGGTGACATCGGCCCGCTGGCCAGCAAGCCGGTAATGGAAGGCAAGGGCTGCCTGTTCAAGAAGTTCGCCGGGGTGGACGTGTTCGACATCGAACTGGCCGAACGCGACCCCGACAAGCTCATCGAGATCATCGCGGCGCTGGAGCCCACGCTGGGCGGCATCAACCTCGAAGACATCAAGGCGCCCGAGTGCTTCTACATCGAGCGCGAACTCAGCAAGCGCATGAACATCCCGGTGTTCCATGACGACCAGCACGGCACGGCCATCATCAGCAGCGCGGCGCTGCTCAATGGACTGGAGCTGGTGGGCAAGCAGATCGACCAGGTGAAGATTGCCGTGTCGGGCGCGGGAGCGGCCGCCATTGCCTGCCTGAACGTGATGGTGGGCCTGGGCGTGAAGATCGAGAACGTCTTTGTCTGCGACTCCAAGGGCGTGATCTACGAAGGCCGCCCCGGTGGCTACGACGAATCCAAGGCGGCCTACGCGCAAAAGACCGACGCCCGCACGCTGGCCGATGCAGTCAACGGCGCCGACGTGTTCCTGGGCTGCTCGGCCCCCGGCGTGCTCACGGCCGAGATGGTCAAGACCATGGGCCCCAAGCCCATCATCCTGGCCCTGGCCAACCCCGAGCCCGAGATCCGCCCCGAACTCGCCAAGGCCATCCGCCCCGACTGCATCATCGCCACGGGCCGGTCGGACTACCCGAACCAGGTCAACAACGTCCTGTGCTTCCCTTACATCTTCCGCGGTGCGCTGGACTGCGGTGCCACCAAGATCACCGAGGCCATGAAGCTGGCCTGCGTGCGCCAGATCGCCGACCTGGCCAAGGCCGACATCAGCGAAGAAGTGGCCAGCGCCTATGCAGGCAAAGAGCTGACCTTTGGCCCCGATTACCTCATCCCCACGCCGTTCGACTCGCGCCTGATCCTCAAGATCGCGCCCGCCGTGGCCAAGGCCGCTGCTGAATCGAGCGTGGCCACGCGCCCCATCGAAGACATGGAGGCCTACAAGGAAACGCTGTCGCGCTTTGTCTACCAGACCGGCATGCTGATGCGCCCCGTGATCAACGCGGCCAAGGCCCTGCCCGATGCACAAAAGCGCGTAGCCTACGCCGACGGTGAAGACGAACGCGCCCTGCGCGCCGCGCAGATGGCCATCGACGACAAGATCGCCACGCCCATCCTCATCGGCCGCCCCGCAGTGATTGCCGCGCGCATCGCCAAGGCCGGCCTGCGCATGCAGCTGGGCAAGGACGTGGAGGTGTGCAACCCCGAGGACGATCCGCGCTTTCGCCAGTACTGGGAGCACTACCACCAGCTCATGAAGCGCAACGGCGCCTCGCCCGAAGTGGCCAAGGCCGCCGTGCGCCGCTCCAACACCATCATCGCCTCGCTGATGGTCAAGCTGGGCGATGCCGATGCCATGATCTGCGGCCTGGTGGGCACGTATGAAACGCACCTGGAGCGCATCCACAGCATCATCGGCCGCCAGGAAGGCGCCAACAACTACGCGGCGCTGAACGCGCTGATGACCAACCGGGGCACGCTGTTCATTGCCGACACCTATGTGAACGAAGACCCCACGGCCCAGCAGCTGGCGGACATCGCCTGGATGTCGGTGCAAGAGGTGCAACGCTTTGGCATCCCACCCAAGGTCGCCTTCCTGTCGCACTCCAGCTATGGCTCGTCCAAGCGCGCATCGGCCCGCAAGATGCGCGAGGCGCGCGACCTGTTCGTGGCCGCCCACCCCGAGATCGAGTGTGATGGCGAGCTGCACGGCGATGCCGCGCTGGAGCCGAACATCCGCAACGCCTACATGGCGGATTCGACCCTGACGGACTCGGCCAACCTGCTGATCTGCCCCAACCTGGATGCTGCCAACATCCTCTACAACGTGCTCAAGACGACCACCAGCGGTGGCGTCACGGTGGGCCCCATCCTGATGGGCGCCGCTGCCACGGCCTACATCCTGACCCCGGCCGCCACCGTACGCCGGGTGCTGAACATGACGGCCCTGGCCGTGGCCAGCGCTGCCGCCCGGCCACGCTGAGCGCGCTGTCCCGTGCTGACCTGAGCGCAGGCCGTGAGCAGGCCTGCCCACACACCGTTGCAACGGGGCCCTCGGGCCCCGTTTTTCATGGGCAAGCCAACCCCTAGCACTGCGCATGCACCATTTCGGGAAACCCAGCATGCTGATGCGCACCACTTCGGTGAACAATGGGGCGCAGCAAAGCACCCGCGTACACAAACCGGGCATCGTTTTTGCTGACTGCAGGACCATGGCCCATCAAAGGGGCCAGAGCCTTCCCTCACCGAATTTCCCCTCGCCCGACAGGAGCCCCGAATGAAAAAAAGACTGTTCATGCAAACCGCCGCCGCCCTGGCTCTGATCGGCAGCGCATCGCTGGCCCAGGCGCAGGCCACCACGCCCATCAAGTTCCAGCTGGACTGGCGTTTTGAAGGCCCAGCCGCGCTGTTCCTGCAGCCTGTGGCCAAGGGCTATTTCAAGGCCGCAGGCCTGGACGTGACGGTGGATGCGGGCAACGGCTCCGGCGGCGCAGTGCAGCGCGTGGCATCGGGCACGTACGACATGGGCTTTGCCGACCTGGCCGCCGTGATGGAGTTCCACGCCAACAACCCCGACGCGCAGAACAAGCCCGTGGCGGTGATGGTGGTCTACAACAACACGCCCGCCTCGGTCATGGCGCTGAAAAAGAGCGGCATCACCAAGCCCGCCGACCTGGCCGGCAAGAAGCTGGGCGCCCCCGTGTTCGACGCAGGCCGCCGCGCGTTTCCCATCTTCCAGAAGGCCAACGGCATCGGCGCCGTGACCTGGACCGCCATGGACCCCCCGCTGCGCGAAACCATGCTGGTGCGCGGCGATGTGGACGCCATCACCGGCTTCACCTTCACCTCGCTGCTCAACCTGGAAGCCCGGGGCGCCAAGGCCGCCGATGTGGTGGTGCTGCCCTATGCCGACTTCGGCGTGAAGCTGTATGGCAATGTGATCATCGCATCGCCCAAGCTCATCAAGGAGAACCCGGCCGCCATCAAGGCGTTCCTGTCGGCCTTCACCAAGGGCGCCAAGGAAGTCATTGCCAACCCCGCAGCCTCCATCGAATACGTGAAGGCGCGCGACGGCATCGTGAACGTGCCGCTCGAAACCCGCCGCCTGCAGCTGGCCATCGACACGGTGATCAACAGCCCCGACGCCCGCACCGAAGGCTTTGGCCAGCTCAAGCCCGGACGCCTCTCGCTGATGGCGTCGCAGGTATCGGATGCGTTCAACACCAAGACCCGCGTGAACGCCGACGATGTGTGGAACGCCAGCTTTCTGCCCAGCGCTGCCGAGCTGAACATCCTGCCCAAGAAGTAATTACTATTAATTTGATAGCTGCAAGCGCTTGATTCACTAGCGCTTTCGGCCATTCTGAGCATAAAAACTTCCATGCAGGCTGCTGACAACTATTTTGTGGACTTCCGGGACGTCTGGCTCGCCTACAACGACGAGCTGCGCGCCAAGAACCAGTTTGCGGTCGAAGCCATCGACCTGCAGGTACGCCAGGGCGAATTCATCGCCATCGTGGGCCCCTCGGGCTGCGGCAAGTCCACCTTCATGAAGCTGGCCACCGGGTTGAAGATGCCCTCCATGGGCAAGATCCTCATCGATGGGCAGCCGGTGACGGGGCCGCTCAAGGTCTCGGGCATGGCCTTTCAGGCGCCTTCGCTGCTGCCCTGGCGCACCACGGTGGACAACGTGCTGCTGCCACTCGAAATCGTCGAGCCCTACCGCAGCAACTTCAAGCAAAAACGCAAGGAATACGAAGAGCGCGCCCGCAAGCTGCTGCAAAAGGTGGGGCTGGCGGGCTATGAGGACAAGTTCCCCTGGCAGCTGTCGGGCGGCATGCAGCAGCGCGCCAGCATCTGCCGCGCGCTGATCCACGAGCCCAAGATGCTGCTGCTGGACGAGCCCTTCGGCGCGCTGGATGCCTTCACCCGTGAGGAGCTGTGGTGCATCCTGCGCGACCTGTGGACCGAGCAGCAGTTCAACGTGATCTTGGTCACGCACGACCTGCGCGAATCGGTCTTCCTGGCCGACACGGTGTATGTGATGAGCAAGAGCCCCGGCCGGTTCGTGGTGCGCAAGGAGATCGAACTGCCCCGCCCGCGCGACCTGGAGGTGACCTACACCAAGGAGTTCACCGACATCGTTCACGAACTGCGCGGCCACATCGGCGCACTGCGCAAAGCCGGCGCGCCCATCCAGCAATAACAAGAAAGCGCCTCATCCCATGCACAAGAAAACCGTAGAGCGCTGGTCTCCCTGGCTGCTGCTGACCGCCACCATCCTGCTGTGGCAGATCATCTGTTCGGCCTTCAATGTCTCCGAGTTCATCTTCCCCAGCCCCTGGGCCATTGCCACCCAGCTGGTGGAGTTTGGCGGCGTCATCGCAGGCCACGCTTGGCGCACCTTCTGGGTCACCATGGCCGGCTTTGGCATCGCCATCGTCGTGGGGGTGCTGCTGGGCTTTGTGATCGGCTCTTCGCGCCTGGCCTATGCCGCCGTGTACCCGCTGATGACGGCCTTCAACGCACTGCCCAAGGCAGCGTTCGTGCCCATCCTGGTGGTGTGGTTCGGCATTGGCGTGGGCCCGGCCATCCTCACGGCGTTTCTCATCAGCTTCTTCCCCATCATGGTCAACATCGCCACCGGCCTCGCCACGCTGGAGCCCGAGCTGGAAGACGTGCTGCGCGTGCTGGGCGCCAAGCGCTGGGACGTGCTGACCAAGGTGGGGCTGCCCCGCTCCATGCCGTACTTCTACGGCTCGCTCAAGGTGGCCATCACGCTGGCCTTTGTGGGCACCACCGTGTCGGAAATGACCGCTGCGAACGAAGGCATCGGCTACCTGCTCATCAGCGCGGGCTCGTCCATGCAAATGGGCCTGGCCTTTGCGGGCCTGATGGTGGTGGGCGCCATGGCCATGGTGATGTACGAGCTGTTCAGCTGGATCGAAAAACGCACCACGGGTTGGGCACACCGGGGTTCTCAAGGTGAATAATCCGACGGCGTTGAGCGAAGCCCAGGCAGCCACGCTGCTGCGCCGCGCCAACGCCGTGGCCCAGCGCGCCAAGGACATGGGCCGCCATCCCTTCGGCGCGCTGCTGGTTGCGCCCGATGGCGAGACGGTGCTGGCCGAGCAGGGCAACATAGACACCGTGAACCATGCCGAGAGCACGCTGGCCCGCACGGCGGCGGCCAACTATCCCGGCGAGTACCTGGCCCGGTGCACGCTGGTCACCACCTTCGAGCCCTGCGCCATGTGTGCAGGCACCATCTACTGGGCGGGCATCGGCCGCGTGCTGTATGGCGCCGAAGAAGCCGCCCTGCTCGCCCTGACGGACGACCACCCCGAGAACCCCACGCTGGCCCTGCCTTGCCGCACGGTGTTTGCGAGCGGCCAGCGCCCCACCGAGGTGCTGGGGCCGGTGCCTGCGCTGCAAGACGAGATCACGGCCCTGCACCGCGATTTCTGGCGGTAGTTGGCTCTGGCGCTTGTATGCCAAGCGCAAGCAGCTCCTCTTTCAGGAGCAAAAGACACCACCAACCGGTGACTCGGCACCCTGCCGCTATACTGCCCGCCCCGTTTGGACGACAGCAGGATCACACCGCATGCGCTTGACCATTCTTTTGCGCCTTCTGGCCCTTGGGGCCGCAGCAGGTCTGGCCGCATGCGGTGGCACCGCGCCGACCCAGCCAGCGGCGGGCGACGCGTCACCTGCCGCTGCGACCACATCCACCACGCCACCCATCCGCATTGGCATCGCCCTGGGCGGTGGCGCGGCCAAAGGCTTTGCGCACATCGGCGTGATCAAGATGCTGGAGGCCAATGGCCTGGCGCCCGCCGTGGTCTCGGGCACCAGCGCAGGCAGCGTGGTCGGCGCGCTGTATGCCAGCGGCATGAACGCCTTCGAGATGCAGGAAAAGGCCGTGGCACTGGACGAAGCCAAGATCCGCGACCTGCAGCTGTCGTCCGGCGGGCTGGTACTGGGACAGAAGCTCGAAGACTATGTGAACGAGCAGGTGCGCCGCAAGCCGCTGGAACAGATGGCCAAGCCCTTCGTCGTGGTGGCCACGCGGCTGGAAGATGGCGAGCGCACGGTGTTTGCACGCGGCAACACCGGCCAGGCCGTGCGCGCATCGAGCAGCGTGCCCGGTGTGTTCCAGCCCGTCACCATCGGCAAATACCATTTTGTGGATGGCGGCATCGTGAGCCCTGTGCCTGTGGATGCCGCACGCCAGCTGGGCGCCGACATCGTGATCGCGGTGGACATCTCCAACAAGGCCCGGGGCCAGACGCCGGGCAACATGCTGGGTGCGCTGAACCAGTCGATTGCCATCATGGGCCAGAAGCTGGGCCAGGCCGAGCTGGCGCGGGCGGACGTGATCATCCGCCCGCAGGTGCTGGACATTGGCGCCGCCGACTTCAGCCAGCGCGCCAACGCCATCGTGGAAGGCGAGAAGGCCGCGCTGGCCGTGATGCCGCAAATCCGCGAGCGTGTGGCCCAGCTCCAGGCCGAGCGCAGCAAGGCGGCGGCGCAGGCCCAGCAGAAGGCGACCGAGGCGCAGTACCAGGCCTGCCTGGACAACCGCAGCCGGCTGCAGAAGCTGGCGGGCCTGGCCAAACTGGACGACTCCTGCCCGGTGCCCAAGTAGCGCGGCAAACAAACGATTCCGGCGCAGTGCCCTTCGGGTAAAGTCAACTGCGCCCCGGCCTGCCAGCACCACCCGGCACCGACTTCACGCCCCACCGCCCGCCCCACCCATGTCTTCGCCGTTCTCCGCCGTCAAACCCAGCGCCAAGCTCTCCGACCAGGTGGCCAGCGCGCTGGAGGCCGAGATCCGCGCGGGCCGCATCCAGGCGTCCGACAAGCTGCCCACCGAGGCGGTGCTGGCGCAGCAGTTCCAGGTCAGCCGCACGGTGGTGCGCGAGGCCATTTCGCGCCTCAAGTCGCTGGGGCTGGTGGACTCGCGCCAGGGCAGCGGCGTGTATGTGCTGGCTCCGGGCATCGAGCCGCTGCAGTTTGATGTACCCCTGGCGGCGTCGCGCGAGGCGGTGATGCAGATCGTGGAAGTGCGCCGCGCGCTGGAGGCTGAGGTGGCCGAGCTGGCAGCCCTGCGTCGCACCGATGAAGACATTGCCGCCATCCGCGCCGCCATGCAGCACATCGCCGACGCCGTGCGTGCAGGCCGCGACGGGGTGGAAGAAGACGTGCTGTTCCACCGCGCCATCGCCCAGGCGGCAGGCAACCCATTCATGATCAGCACGCTGGACTATCTGGCGCAGTTCCTCAAGGGCGCAACCCGCGTGACCCGCGCCAACGAAGCCCGGCGCACCGACTTTGCCGATGCGGTGACCCACGAGCACACCCACATCGTGCGCGCCATCGAGGCGGGCGACCCGGTGGCAGCGCGGGCGGCTGCCGCGCAGCACATGAAGAACGCACTGGCCCGCATCGAGCAGGCCGACCTCACGTTCTGGGCCCAGGACGGCGCTCGGCTGGCCCAGCCGCTGGTGGCAGCATCCACACCGCTGGTGTTCTGAGCCACGTCCCAAGCCTGCGCGCCGGGCTTGCGTCCCAACACATCAGTGATCTGCTACATATTTGGTAGCTACTCAGGCATATTGCACTAGCGCTTGAGCACAAAAACGCCTCAAAACCGCTTCACCGACCATACCCACGCACTGGCAGACGCGGGTTAACCCGTATCAGTGCTGCTGGCGATAATTTGTATGATAACCATATAAACACACCAACCAAGGTGCAGCTGGAAACCCCTGCAAGGTCGCTTTGAGCGGCTCCAGCCTGGGTCAGCCCCTTCCATCCCGGAGATATCTCGTTCATGTCCACCCTCGCACTTCTCGGCATCGGCGCCGGTAGCATTGCCCTGCTCCTGTTGCTCATCATCCGCTGGCAGGTCCACGCCTTCGTGGCGATGATGCTGGTGAGCTTTCTGGTGGCGTTTGCCACGCAGATGCCCATTGGCGACATCATCAGCACGCTGATTGCGGGCATGGGCGGCACGCTGGGTTCGGTCGCCATCCTGGTGGCGCTGGGCTCCATGCTGGGGCGCATGATCGAGGTCTCGGGCGGTGCGGCCAGCCTGGCCAACCGCTTCACGCAACTGCTGGGCCCCACACGGGTGCCCATGGCCCTGACAGCCGCCGCGCTGGTGCTGGCCATCCCGGTGTTTTTTGACGTGGGCTTCATCATCCTGGTGCCCATCGTCTACGGCTTTTGCAAGGCAGCGGGCGTCAACCCCATCAAGTTCGGACTGCCCGTAGCGGGCATCATGCTGGCCGCACACGTGGTAGTGCCACCGCACCCAGGCATCGTCGGCGGGGCGGCCATCGTCAAGGGCGACATTGGCTGGATCACCATCATTGGCCTGGCCATCTGCATCCCGCTGGCGGCGCTGTCGCAGGTGGTTTCGGGCTGGCTCAACCGCAAGGGCTACCCCATGCTGCCCACCACGGCCGAGCAGTTTGCGGCCTTTGGCAGCAGCCAAGAAAGCGCGGACTCCAAGGCCCCCAAGGCTGCCACTGCCCCCGGCGTGGGCACCATCATGGCGCTGATCCTGATCCCGCTGGCCCTCATCATGGCCGGTACCACTGGCGCCACGCTGCTGCCCAAGGGCGACAACCTGCGTAACGTGCTCGGCTTCATCGGCTCGCCCATCTTCGCGCTGATGGTGGCCGTGGGCCTGGCGATGTTCCTGCTGGGCCGCAACCAGGGCTGGAACCGTGAGCGCACCAATGCCATCATGGAATCCGCCCTGCCCCCTGCCGCCACCGTGATTCTGGTGACGGGTGCAGGCGGCGTGTTTGCCAAGGTGCTCACCGCCAGTGGCATTGGCACGGCGCTGTCGCAAAGCCTTACGGCCACGCACCTGCCGCTCATCTTGCTGGCGTTCATCATCTCGCTGGCGCTGCGCGCCGCGCAGGGCTCGGCGACCGTGGCCATCATCACCACCTGCGGCCTGCTGGCCGACGCTATTGCGGGCGGCGGGTATTCCCCCTTGCAAGTGGCGCTGCTCACGGTTGCCATTGGCTTTGGCAGCCTGGGCCTGTCGCACGTCAACGATTCGGGCTTCTGGATCGTGACGCGCTACCTGGGCCTGAGCGTGGGCGATGGCCTGCGCACCTGGACCGTGCTGACCACCGTGCTGGGCTTGGCGGGCTTTGCCCTGACTGCCCTGCTGTGGGTGGCCGTTGCCTGATTTTTTCTCTTTGCTCTAGAAAGACACCACTATGACCCAACCCACCGTCGGCATCATCGGCCTGGGCGCCATGGGCGCTGGCATTGCCAAAACCCTGCGCAACAACGGTTTCACCATCCACGTCTGCGACGTGCGTCCCGGCGTGGCCGATGCCTTTGTGGCAGACGGTGGCACGGCCCATGCCACCACTGCTGCGCTGGCGGCGGTGAGTGATGTGGTGGTGTCGGTGGTGGTCAACGCCGCGCAGACCGAGAGCGTGCTGTTTGGCGACGATGGTAAAAGCGGCGCGGCCAGCACCATGCGCCCCGGCAGCACCTTTGTGATGTGCTCCACCGTGGACCCCAACTGGTCGGTGGCGCTGGAAGCGCGCCTGAACGCACTGGGCCTGCACTATGTGGACGCCCCCATCTCCGGTGGCGCAGCCAAGGCCGCATCGGGCCAGATGACGATGATGACCTCGGCCAAGCCCGAGGCCTATGCCGCAGCGGGCGCGGTGCTCGACGGCATGGCTGGCAAGGTGTACCGCCTGGGTGACAAGGCGGGCGCGGGCAGCAAGGTCAAGATCATCAACCAGCTGCTGGCCGGTGTGCACATTGCCGTGGCCGCCGAAGCCATGGCCCTGGGCCTGCGCGAAGGCGTGGAAGCCAGCGCCTTGTATGAAGTGATCACAAACAGCGCGGGCAACAGCTGGATGTTTGAAAACCGCATGGCCCATGTGCTGGCGGGCGACTACACGCCGCTGTCGGCCGTCGATATTTTTGTGAAGGATCTGGGCCTAGTGCTGGACACCGCACGCGCCAGCAAATTCCCCCTGCCACTGGCCGCCACCGCGCACCAGATGTTCATGCAAGCCTCCACCGCAGGCTTTGCCAAGGAAGATGACAGCGCCGTGATCAAGATCTTCCCCGGCATCACACTCCCCGAAGGCAAGGAAAAGGCATGACGCGCGCACGTGCTCTGCTGGGCTGCATCGCCGACGACTTCACCGGCGCGACCGACCTGGCCAACAACCTGGTGCGCGCAGGCATGCGCGTGGTGCAGGCCATGGGCGTGCCCACGGCTCCGCTCGATACCGAGGCCGATGCCATCGTGGTCGCGCTCAAGTCCCGCACCATTCCCAAGGGCGATGCCATCGCCCAGTCGCTGGCCGCTCTGCAATGGCTCAAGGCGCAAGGTGCCGAGCAGATCTATTTCAAATACTGCTCCACCTTTGACAGCACGGCCGAAGGGAACATCGGCCCCGTGACCGATGCGCTGATGCAGGCCCTGGGCACCGACTTCACCATCGCTACGCCCGCCTTCCCCGACAACAAGCGCACCGTTTTCAAGGGCTACCTGTTTGTGGGCGATGTGCTGCTGAACGAGAGCGGCATGCAGAACCACCCGCTCACACCCATGACCGACCCCAACCTGGTGCGCGTACTGCAGGCGCAAACCCCCAGCCGCGTGGGTCTGATCGACCACAGCGTGGTCGCGCAGGGCGAAGCCGCCATCCGCGCGCGCATCAACCAACTCAAGGCGGAGGGCGTGCGCATGGCCGTGGTGGATGCGGTGTCCAACGCCGACCTGCTGCGCCTGGGCCCTGCCCTCAAGGGCATGCCGCTGGTCACCGCAGGCTCGGGCGTGGCGATTGGCCTGCCGGGCAACTTTGGCGTGGCCCCCAGCAACGAGGCCGCACGCCTGCCCGCCGCACAAGGGCTGCAGGCCATCGTGTCGGGCAGCTGCTCAGTGGCGACCAACCAGCAGGTCATGGATTTCATCAAGGCGGGCAAGCCTGCTCTCGCCATCGACCCGCTGCGCATTGCGGCAGGCGTGGACGTGGCCGCCGAAGCGCTGGCCTGGGCCGAAGGCCACCTCGGCCAAGGCCCGGTGCTGGTGTATTCCACCGCCGAGCCATCGGCTGTGCGCGCCATTCAGGGCAAGCTGGGCTCCGAGAAAGCCGGTGCCATGGTGGAAGACACCATTGCCGCCATTGCCCGTGGCCTGGTACAGCGCGGTGTGCGCCAGCTCATCGTGGCGGGCGGCGAAACCTCGGGTGCCTGTGTGCAGGCCCTGGGCATTACGCAGATGCGCATTGGCGCCCAGATCGACCCCGGCGTGCCGTGGTGCCATGCCGTGGCGCCCGACGCCAAGGACGGGCTGCACATCACGCTGAAGTCGGGCAATTTCGGCAGCACCGACTTCTTCACCAAGGCTTTTGCACAATTGCTGGCATGACCTCTACCCCCGCCTTCATGGATGAAGCCCAAGCCCGCGACGAAATCTGCCGCGTGGGCCGCAGCCTGTTAGAGCGGGGCTATGTGCATGCCACCGCCGGCAACATCAGCGTGCGCCTGGCCGATGGCTACCTCATCACCCCCACCGATGCCTGTCTTGGCACGCTGCAGCCCGAGCGGCTGGCGCACCTGGACGCCCAAGGCCAGCAGGTAGCGGGCGACCGGGCCAGCAAGACCATTGCGCTGCACCGGCAGATTTACGAGGCATCGGCATCGACAGCTGCCCCAGCGCGCTGCGTGATCCATACGCACAGTACGCATCTGGTGGCCT
Source organism: Acidovorax sp. K2F (assembly GCF_025246485.1). NCBI lineage: Bacteria > Pseudomonadati > Pseudomonadota > Betaproteobacteria > Burkholderiales > Comamonadaceae > Acidovorax > Acidovorax sp. K2F. The sequence goes on along the minus strand of NZ_JAOBSQ010000013.1, from coordinate 121,980 downwards.
GCTCACTGCAGGCCGACACCGCTGCAGGTGGCCAGCTGGCGTCCGATGCGCAATTGCTGCCCCCCATCACGCCCTACTTCGTCATGAAGGTGGGCCGCGTGCCGCACATCCCTTACCACCGCCCTGGCGACCCGACTGCCGCGGCGCTGGTGGCACAGACCATTGGCCGCTATGCCGCCCAAGGCAGCCCCGTGCGCGCCGTGATGCTGGCGCGCCTGGGCCCCAACGTGTGGCATGACACGCCCGCTGCCGCCATGGCCGTGCTGGAAGAGCTGGAAGAAACCGCACGACTGTGGATGCTGTGCCAGCCTCGCCCCACGTCGCTGACCGAGCCCCAGATCGAAGAGCTGCGCCAGAGCTTTGGTGCCCACTGGTAACGGGTAACGGGCTGGCTGCGCACAAGGCGCGGGGATGAAAGAACACACACAAGGAGACAAACCATGACCCTTTCTTTCTGGCGCAAAGCCTTTGCCCCCGTGCTGCTGGGCATGCTGGCCACAGGCGTTGCATCGGCTGCGGACTACCTCGCCCCCCAACACGGCGAGTGGGTCGTCAAGGATTTCCGCTTCCACACCGGCCAGACTTTGCCCGAACTCAAGCTGGCCTACTCCACCGTGGGCGATCCCACAGGCGAGCCGGTACTGGTGCTGCATGGCACCAATGGCTCGGCAGAGAGCATGCTCTCCCCCGGCTTTGCAGGCACGCTGTTTGGCCCCGGCCAGCCGCTGGATGCGCGCAAGTACTTCATCATCCTGCCGGACGCCATCGGCACCGGCCGCTCCAGCAAGCCGTCTGATGGCCTGCGCGCCGCCTTTCCGGCCTACAACTACGACGACATGGTCCAGGCGCAGTACCGTCTGTTGACCGAGCACCTGGGCGTGCGCCATGTGCGCGCCATCATCGGCAACTCCATGGGCGGCATGCACACCTGGGTGTGGGCCCAGCGCTACCCCGACTTCATGGACATTGCCGTGCCCATGGCGTCGCTGCCCGCCGCCATGTCGGGCCGCAACTGGATGATGCGCCGCCTGCTGGTCGATGCCATCCGCAACGACCCCGAATGGCAGGGCGGCAACTACACCCGCCAGCCCCGCAGCCTGCAGTTTGCGTCGGTGTTCTTTGGCACCGGCACCAACGGCGGCAACCAAGGTCTGCAAAAGCTGGCCCCAAGCCGCGCTGCAGCCGATGCGCTGGTGGAGCAACGCCTCAAGGCCCCTTTCCGTGGCGATGCCAACGACCACATCTACCAGTGGGAAGCATCGCGCGACTACGACCCCGAGCCTGGGCTGGAACGCATCACCGCGCGCGTGCTGGCCATCAACTCGGCAGACGATGAGCGCAACCCACCCGAGCTGGGCGTGCTGGACAAAGCCATCGCCCGCATCCCGCACGCACAGGCCTACGTGATCCCTGCCAGCGCCGACACCCTCGGCCACAGCACGGTGGGCCTGGCGCGCTTTTACCAAGACCGGCTGGCCAAGGTGCTCACCAACGCACCACGCCGCTGACCGCTTTTTTCTCAGGAATCCTTCATGCCCCGCTTTGCTGCCAACCTGTCCATGCTCTACAACGACGTGGACTTTCTCGACCGTTTTGCTGCCGCCGCCCGCGATGGTTTCCAGGCGGTGGAGTACCTGTTTCCCTACGCCTACCCGGCGCAAGAACTGGCCGCGCGCCTGCAAGCCAACGGCCTGCAGCAGGTGCTGTTCAACGCCCCGCCCGGCAACTGGGACGCGGGCGAACGTGGGCTGGCCTGCCTGCCGGGGCGTGAGGCCGAGTTCCGCGAAGGCATTGCCAAGGCCATCGACTACGCCAAGGCCCTGCAGTGCCCCCGCATCCATGTGATGGCAGGTCTGGTGCCCCAGGGGGCAGACGCCGCCACCGTGCGCTCCACCTACATCGCCAACGTGCGCTACGCCGCCGCGCAGGCTGCGCCCCACGGCATCCAGATCCTGCTGGAGCCCATCAATGGCCGCGACATGCCTGGCTTCTTCCTGAGCCGCCAGGACCAGGCCCACACGCTGATCGCCGAGATCGGCGCCGCCAACGTGAAGGTGCAGATGGACCTGTACCACTGCCAGATCATGGAAGGCGACCTGGCCATGAAGGTACGCCAGTACCTGCCCACAGGCAACGTCGGCCACTTCCAGATTGCCGGTGTGCCCGAGCGCCACGAACCCGATGTGGGCGAGATCAACTACACCTACCTGTTCCAACTGCTGGACAGCCTGGGCTACGACGGCTGGATTGGCTGCGAATACCGCCCCGCGCGCGGGGCCGCGGCCCACGCCACCAGCGACGGGCTGGGCTGGCTCAAGCCCTGGCTGTAAAGACCTACCTCGCACCACAGTTGCCGTTGCATGCCTGACGCTGGTGCAGCGCGCACCATGGTGTGGCGCGCGGGGGTGTTAGGGCATGGCCCACACGACGGGATCGCATGGCACAGATCCTGCAAATACGCAGCCGCCAAGAGTAGAAGCGTTCAGCGGCCACCGCCCGGAAATTGCTCTTGAAGCATGCAATGGACTGACGCCAGCACGGGCGCGCAGGACTGTGCGTCTTCAGGAGGCCGGTGCCCCCACCTCGCAGCCCCAGCGCCCTGTCGGTTGATTGCATGCACCCCATTCGGAGGGGTGTGAAGCCTGGCTTTTCACTCCCCCGTGGTTATCCGCCAACGACCAGGAGTGCTCCACCATGCAACGCCGTTCCCTCATCCGCGCCACTGGCGCCGCCGCCCTGCTGTCTGCCGCACCGTTTGTGCGCGCCCAGGGCAATCTGCAAAAGTTCAAGTTCAACCTGGGCTGGAAGGTCGAGGCCTCGGGCGCGGGCTTTTTGCTGGCGCAGCAGCGGGGCTACTACAAGGATGCGGGCCTGGACGTCACCATCGACACCGGCAACGGGTCCGCATCAGCCATCAGCCTGGTGGCGGGGGGCGCGTATGACGTGGCGTCGGCCGACCTCTCGACCATGATCGAGTTCAACACCGCCAACCCGCAGTCCAGGCTGGCAGCGGTCGCCATCCAGTACGACCTGAACCCCAACTCGGTCATGGTGCGCAAGGACGGCGCCATCAAGAAGCCCGCCGACCTGGCGGGCAAGACCATCCTGGGCCAGCCCTTCAACGCCTCGCGCAAGCTCTTTCCCGCCTTTGCCAAGGCACAGGGCTTTGATGGCAGCGGCGTGAAATGGGAAAACGTGGCACCCGACATCGGCGACACGCGCTTCGTGAAAGGTGACTTTGACGCAGCGGCGTACTTCTTCTTCACCGGTCTGCTCAACCTGAAGGCGCGGGGCCTGACGCCGGATCAGATCACGGTGTTCCGCTTCTCGGACTATGGCCTCAAGTCCTACGGCAACGGGCTCATCGCCAACGCCAAGAGCATGCAGGACAACCCGGACGCCATGAAGGCTTTCGTCAAAGCCACCACGCGCGGCTGGGTCGATGCAATTGCCGATCCGCGCGCCGGCGCTGCCGCCATCAAGGCCCGAGAGCCCCTGGCCCATGAAGAGATCGAGTTCGAACGCCTGCAGCTCATCGTGGACGGCACCATGAAGACCGCCGAGACACGCGCCAACGGCTGGGGCGCTGCCACGCCTACGCGCCTGCAGGCCACCATCGATGAGACCGTGGCAGCCTTTGGCCTCAAGAGCAGCCTGGCGGTGGCCGACATCTGGACCGACCGCTTTCTGCCCCCGGCCGTAGACCGCAAGCTCAAGGCCTGACCAGGGGAAAGCCATGGGCATCCCCCTCCTCGACCTCAGCGGCGCCCTGCAGCCGGGCGCGCCGCGCAGCCCCGCCGTGATGGCCGTGGCCGCCCAACTGCGCCAGGCCTGCACGGGCCCGGGGTTCTTCTACGTGCGCCACCACGGTGTGCCGCAGGACATCATTGCGCGCCAGTTTGCCTTGGCGCAGCAGTTCTTCGACCTGCCGCTGGCCTCCAAGGAAGCGATTTCGCTGCACCACTCACCCGCGATGCGGGGCTACGAAAGCCTGGGCGGGCAGACCCTGGACGCGAATGCGCGCCCGGACCTCAAGGAGAGCTTCTACTGCGGGCTGGACTACGCGGCAGACCATCCGTATGTGCAGCGCGGCTACCACTCCTACGGCAGCAACCAATGGCCTGAGGGGTTGCCCGAGCTGGCCACCCAGAGCCGCACCTACATCGCCGCCATGCGGCAACTGGCCCTGCGGCTGATGCAGCTGCTGGCGCTCTCGCTCGACCTGCCAGAAGACTATTTCGACCACACACACCAGAGCCCCATGCTCACGCTGCGGCTGCTGCGCTACCCACCCCATCCTGAGAGCGCCGATGCGCTCACCTTTGGCGCGGGCGAGCACACCGACTGGGGAGCCATCACCCTGCTGGCCCAGGACCACCATGGAGGGCTGGAGGTGAAACTTCCCACCGGCGAATGGGTGGCTGCCACACCCATCGAGGGGGCGCTGGTGGTGAACCTGGGCGACATGATTCCGCGCTGGACGAATGGGCTGTACCGATCCAACCCCCACCGCGTGCGCAACGTGCACAGCGGGGGCGCACCGCGCCACTCCATTCCGTTCTTCTACACGCCCGACTACGAGGCCCAGGTGGTCCCCGTCCCCACCTGCGTGCCTGCGGGTGAGTCGCCGCGCTTTGCACCCTGCACCGTTGGCGAGCACCTGCAGGCCATGTACCGCAAGACTTACGGCCTGGGTCAGACCACCAACCCTGCCAGCGCCGCGGTGATGTCATGAGGCTCTGGTTCAACCTGCTGTGCCAGGACATCGAAGCGCAGCTTCAGTTCTATCAAGCCCTGCTGCAGTTGCCCGAGGCGTCGGGGACGCGCTCGGCCATCTACCGGGCGGTGGAGACCGAGCACTTCCAGCTCGGCTTCAATGCCCCCGAGGCCTATGCCCTGCTGGGCCTGGCCGACCGGCAGCCTGGCGCAGCCTTGCCGTCACCACGCGGCGTGACAGGCTATGCCACCTTCATGCTGGACACACCGGACGCCGTGGAGGCTGCCAGCGAAAAGGCCAAAGCTCTGGGCGGGCAGGTCATCAAGCCACCTTACGCCACGTACTACGGCCAATGGCAGGCGGTGCTGGCGGACCCGGAGGACAACGTGTTCCGGATAAGCGCCGTGGGTGTACCGCGCCACGTCGCTTGAGCCTGCCCCTGCCCGGCCGCGCCATCGACGGCAGCCGCCCACCCAGGCATCGGCGGGGCGGACAAGCGCCCACCCCGGCCTCCCAAGTCACGCGTCAATAAGCCTTGAAGTTGGCCGCCACCCGCTGGTTCAGGTAGTCGCCCGCGGCAATCGCCGGGTACTTCTTGCCGGGCCCTTCGATGATGGCGTCGCGGTTGGCCTGGGCAAAGAAGGCGATGCTGTAGCGCGGCCCCATGTACTCGCCGGGCAGAGGGTTCTTCACACGGTGGAAGTTGCTGGGCAGCTGGTCGTCGCTCCAGCGCATCAGCATGTCCCCGATGTTGCAGGTGATGGCCTGCTCGTCGGGCTCCACCGAGGTCCAGGCCTGGGTGTCCATCTCCTTGCCCGGGCACACCTGCAGGCCGCCCTGGCCCTGGCGCTGAAAGAGCAGGGTCAGGCAATCAAAGTCGGTATGCGCCCCGGCGCGCCACAGGCCCAGGCTGGCTTGTTGCTCGGGCGGGGTCGCAAAGTAGTGCAGCAGGCGCAAGGTGCTTTGGTAGCTGGCCTGCGCAGGGTCGTGCGCGCGGGCAAAGAAGGCCTCGTCAAACCCCAGCTTCCACGCAAAACACGACAGCACCTGCATGGCCACCTGCCAGCACTGGCCCTCAAACGCGAGCATGGTGGCCTGGAAGCCTGCCAGCTCCTCGTCAGTGGGCCACAGGCCTGCCATGTGCGGGCGGGTGATCTGGTACGACTCCTTCTGGTCCGGTGTGCCAGTGGAGGGGCGCACCTGCGCGCGGCTCTCCCAGCCCACGTTGAGCGCCTTCTTGAGCGGGTACTGCGCCTTCACGCCATCCGGCAGCGCAAAGAAACGCTCGGTCATCGCAAAGGCGTTGTGCACCTTGGCCAGGTCAATGCCGTGGTTCACGATCTGGAAAAAGCCGACATCGACGGCGGCGTCCCATAGCTGGTCGGCAATCTCGGTCTTGCGCTGAGCAAAGTGGCTGAGGTCGATGCGGCGGATCTCGCGGCTCGCGGTTTCCGAGCCCATCGCGCCCATGCGCGTTTCTTTTTGCAGCTCGGCGAGGTCGTAGGTGGCAGTGGTGGTCATGCAGTTCTCCTGAAGACAAGTGGAAGGAAGAAAGGCCCTCCCGCTGGGTGCTTCAAGAGTGGGTGGCACCGCATGCGGCGGCCGTCCTTTCAACCCTTGAAGCCACGGTGTGCCAACGCACACCGCCGCGCGCACAGCGGGCTTCAAGAGCAATTTCCGACTGGCATCTCCCCGCGCAGGATGGCACAGGGGGCAATGCAGTGAACGCTTCTACTCTTGCCAACAGCGATGCAAGAAGAATGCCCACGGCGCCATGCATGTGTGCCCACGCAGGTTGAGAGCGCTTGTGCACGCGCATCAAAAGCCATGCATACATGTCACTGATTGTGATTGGCATGCCAAATGCATAGCACCCTGCACCACAACGGCGGGCGTGCAGACAGTCCGGCGTTGCACAACGACAGCCACCCACCCACCATCGACGGAGACACCTACACCATGCACGCGCTCATGTCTGCACCCCCAGCCAGCTTTGACGACCCCACCCCCATCAACGACACGGACGGCACCTACCTGCGCCAGGCCATCGCGTGGTCGTGCACGGCCCGCGCGCGCGGCAACCGCCCGTTTGGTGCGGTGGTCATCAGTGCCGAAGGGCGCCTGCTCGCCGAGGCCTACTGCAACACCACCGAGACCGGCGACTGCACCGGCCACGCCGAGACCAATGCCGTGCGCCAACTGAGCCCGCGCGTGGGCCGCGATGCCTTGGCCAAGGCCACGCTGTATTCATCAGCCGAGCCCTGCGTGATGTGCGCGGGCGCCATCTTCTGGTCAGGCATTGGGCGTGTGGTGTTTGGCATTGATGCCGAGCGCCTGCGCGTGTTCCGGGGCGAGCGGGCCGAACAGCGCGACGCCGAGCTGTCGTGCCGTGACGTGTTCGCCGCCTCGCCCCACGCCATCGAGTGCATCGGCCCGGCGCTGGTCGAAGAAGCCAGCGCGCCCCATATCGGGTTCTGGAAAGTCTGATCCACTCCCGCGCGGGCAGAATCTGCAGCGCACACTCTGCACTCCCCATGCCTCGCACCAAAGCCATGACCGAATCCGAAGCCGAAGCCGCCTCCGGCGCGCTGCTCAGCCGCGCCAAACAAGGCCGCGAACGCATCCTGGGCGCTATCCGCGACGCGGCCATTGCCGAGTTCAGTCGCCATGGTTTCAAGGGGGCATCCACCAAAGCCATTGCCGAGCGCGCGGGCCTGACCAAGCCCCAGCTGCACTACTACATCAGCAGCAAGGAAGAGCTGTATGAAGAGCTGCTGTACTCGGTGCTCAACGGCTGGTCGGGCGCCTTCATTTTTGACAGCAACAGCGACGATCCCAAGAAGGTGTTGAGCAGCTACGTGCGCAAGAAGCTCGACTACGCGCTGGACAACCCGGGCCTGTCGCGCATCTTCACCACCGAGGTGCTGGGCGGTGGGCGCAACCTGGGCAAATACTGGCCCGTAGCCGTCAAGTCCACCCAGCAGAAGGTGGACCTCATCAACCGCTGGATTGACGAAGGGCGCATGCGCAAGGTGGACGCCAAGGTTTTGCTGATGCAGATCTGGGGCATGACGCAGCACTACGCCGACTACGGCGTGCAGGTGCACATCATGCTGGGCCTGGCGCCCGACGAGCCCATCGACCGCGAGCCCATCGTGCGCGAACTCACCAGCTTTGTGCTGCTGGGCTGCGGCATCGCACCAGACTAAGGCCCCCGCCCCATTCTGGGCATACCTCGGGTGCCCGAGGGGCGAATCCCGGGCAATTTGCACCAGCACGCGGCGTCAAAAGCCCCTTTCAGGCCGCGTTGATCCACCACAAAGACGTTTGACCGCTTTTTGTGGCTGGCACAGCCTTTGCAATAGTTTGACCAATCGATCAAATCACATGGTCAAACAATGCAGACAGCCCCTGACACCGCCGACGCCGCCCGCACAGAACACACGTTCGAGCTGATCCTGCAGCGCAGCCAGATGCGCTTGCCCGTCGCCCCCGGCGAGAGCATGGCCGATGTGCTGCAGCTCGCTGGCGTACCGCTGGAAACCCTGTGCGAGCAGGGCGTGTGCGGCACCTGCGTCACCCGCTGGCTGGACGGCGAGCCCGACCACCGCGACAGCTGCCTGAGCGCTGCAGAGCAAGCCACCCACGTCGCCGTGTGCTGCGCGCGCAGCCACAGCCCCACGCTCACGCTGGACCTGTAGGCCCATCCCCCACAACCCGAAGGACCCCCGCCATGCGCATCCTCGTGATCTATTGCCACCCGGTAGAGACCAGCTACAACGCAGCCCTGCACACCGAGGTGGTGCAGCAGCTGCGCGGCGCGGGCCATGAGGTGGACGACTGCGACCTGTACGCCGAGGGCTTCAACCCCGTGATGACACGCGAAGAGCGCCTGGGCTACCACGAGGTGCCCAGCAACCAGTTGCCCGTGCAGGGCTATGTGGACCGCCTGCTCTGGGCCGAAGCCGTGGTGTTCTGCTTTCCCACCTGGTGCTTTGGCATGCCAGCGATGCTCAAGGGATTTTTCGACCGCGTGCTCATGCCCGGCGTGGCCTTTGACATCAGCGACCCGCACAACGTCAAGCCGTCGCTCACGCACATCAAGCGCATCTCCGCCGTGGTCACCTATGGCCGCCCCCGCTGGACGGCCCTGTTCATGGGCGACCCGCCGCGCAAGTCCATCACCCGCTACATGCGCCTGCTCACGGGCGGAAAAGCGCGGGTGGACTACCACGCCTATTACCACATGAACGTGGCCACACCGCCCCGGCTGGCGGCCTTCAAGGCCCGCGTGGGCCAGGCGATGGCGCGCTTTGCATAAGACCACGTTCTAAGGGCCACGGCATGCACGCATCCAACACCCCCGACCACATCCTGCGCGCCCGGTTGCCGCGCTGGCTGCTGCCCTCCGCGTGGCCGCAGCAGGGCCACCAGCCCGCACTGGCCGATCTGCGCCTGGCCCAGGGCCGCATCGTGCAAGTGCTGCCCCACGGCACCCAGCCTGCGCTACACGGCGCTGTGTGGGACGTGGCAGGCGCGCTGGTGCTGCCCGGCCTGGTCGATGCGCACACCCACCTGGACAAGGCCTTCACCCTGCCGCGCATGGGAGAGGTCAAACCCGGCCTGCTGGGCGCCATCGAGGCCATGATGTTGGATCGCCAAAGCTGGACCGAAGCCGACATCCACGCCCGCGCCAGCCGCGCGCTGCAATGGGCCTACGACGCAGGCACCGTGCACCTGCGCACCCACTGCGACTGGTGGGAGCCCGACGCGCAGCCACTGGCCTGGAACGTGTTGCGCGCACTGGCCCACGACTGGGCCGACCGCATCACGCTGGAGCGCGTGAGCCTGATCCCCTTACACCTGTATACGGACCGCAGCGCCGCCCTGCGGCTGGCCGCCACCGTGGCCACCAGCGGCCCCGGCGCATTGCTGGGCGGCTTTGTGCATTCCACCAACTGGGACCCACAGGCGCTGCGCCACCTGTTGGAAGCCGCACAGCACCACGGCCTGAACGTGGACCTGCATGTGGACGAAGAACTGCACCCCGGCGCCCAGGGCTTGGCGACCACGGCCGCACTGCTCAAGGAGCTGGGTTTCGAAGGCCATGTGGTCTGCGGCCACACCTGCGCCCTGGCCGCACAGGACGAGGCCACGGCCCTCGCCACGCTCGACGCGGTGGCACAAAGCCCGATCACGCTGGTCACGCTGCCCATCACCAACCTGCTGCTGCAGGACGCCACCACCGGCCGCACACCGCGCCAGCGTGGCCTGACGCTGGTGAAGGAGGCCCGTGCACGCGGCATCCCGGTGCTGGTCGCCAGCGACAACGTGCAAGACCCGTTCTGCCCCGTGGGCAGCTTTGACCCGCTGGAAGCCCTGGCCACGGGTGTGCTGGCTGCGCAGCTGGATGCACCTTTCGACCAATGGAGCGAATCGCTGTGCCGCGCCGACTGGCTGTGCACCGGCCGCACTGGCACCACAGCGCTGCCGCTACAGCCTGGCACGGTGGCTGACCTGCTGGTCTTCACGCAGGCTGACCACTGGGGCTTTCCATCGCGCGCACAAAGCCGTGTGGTGCTGCGCCAGGGCCGCGTCGCCAGCGGCCATGCACCGGCTGCCTGGCATGTGCCAACCACCCAATCCGCAAGGAGCCTCGCATGAGCCCCACATCTGCGCCAGGTATCGCCCAGCCCCTGGCCCGCTACGCCGCGTGGCGCCGCGCAGGCGACTTCATCTACCTGAGCGGGATCATTGCCGTGGACCCTGCCGCCAGCCGCATCGTGCGTGGCTACGACGACATCCCGCATGAGGCCGCCACGCTGATTGGCCGCACCGGCGAGTTCAGCAGCGACATCAAGGAGGGCCCCATCCTCGCGCAGAGCTGGTATGTGCTCGACCGCATCCGCCAGACCATCGAGGCCGCCGGCGGCCAGATGTCCGACGTGTTCAAGTTGGTGCAGTACTTCAAGAACCTGGACCACTTCCCACAGTACAGCCGCGTGCGCAAGCTGTTCTTCCCCGGCGAGCCCCCCGCATCCACCGTAGTGGAAGTGAGCGGCATGTTGCCCACGCCCGACATCCTCATCGAGGTCGAAGCGACCGCCTACCTGCCCCAGCGCTGAGCCACCCCCGACACCCTCACGAAAGTCTTTCATGCTGCACGGCTACAACCCGCCCCACCGCTACCTGCCCTACCTGAGCTGGACCGAGATCGCCGACCTGCCCGACAAGGAAAACACCGTCATCGTGCTACCCACCGGCGCCACCGAGCAGCATGGCCCGCACCTGCCGTGTGCGGTGGACACGGTGATCAGCGCGGGCGTAGTGGGCCACGCGCTGGCGCGCCTGCCGGCCGATGTGCCTGCGTTCGCGATGGCGCCGATCACCTACGGCAAGTCCGAAGAGCACCTGCACTTTCCCGGCACCGTCACGCTCAGCGGCGAGACCCTGCTGGCCACCATGAACGAGGTGGGCGAGTCGGTATACCGCGCGGGCTTTCGCAAGCTGCTGTTCGTCAACGGCCACGGCGGCCAGCCGCAGGTGATGGAAATGTGCGCGCGCGAGCTGCGCCTGCGCCATGGCGACTTCATTGTGGTGCCCAGCTTCACCTGGCGTGTGCCGCATGTGGCGGGCAAGTACCTGTCCGACACCGAAAAGAAACTGGCGATGCACGCAGGCCACGCCGAGACGGCGCTGATGCTGGCGCTGGCCCCCGACACCGTGCACATGGAGCGCGCGGTGGTCAACTACCCGCCCGTTTTTGATTCGCCCCTGCTCTCACCCGACGGCCGCCCGGCCTGTGCCTGGAGTGCGCGCGACTTCGGCCCCAGCGGAATCATTGGCGACCCGCTGCCCGCCACGGCCGAACAAGGGCACGCCATCCTCGACTCGCTGGCCGTGAGCTGGGCCGCCGCCATTACCGAGCTGCATCGGCTGCAGTGGGCACCGCGCACTGAGCCCACCTGGGGCCGCGCCCATCACACCGGCCACGTGGAGCACTCCAGCGCACTGGCCTGAAACCTGCGAACGCCACCGCAAAACCTTTTCGCCTTCCCCTTCGTTGTCCCTTCGTTCCACCTCCACCACCCTACCGGAGTACCACCATGATGAAGACCGCCTCCCGCCTTTCCAAACTTGGTGCAGCCGCGCTGCTCGCTGTTGGTGCCGTCGGCACCATGCAGGCCCACGCGCAGGAAAAGTTCACCTACATGACCAACTGGTACGCGCAAGCCGAGCATGGCGGCTTCTACCAGGCGGTGGCCACGGGCCTGTACAAAAAGTACGGGCTGGATGTGACCATCAAGATGGGCGGCCCGCAGGTCAACATCGTGCAGATGATGGCCGCCGGCCAGGCCGAATGCGTGATGGGGTCGAGCGACCTGCAGATGATCCAGATGCGTGAAGGCGGCGTGCCCGTGGTCAATGTGGCGGCCGTATTCCAGAAGGACCCGCAGGTACTCATCGCGCACGAGGACGTGAAGAAATTCGAAGACCTCAAGGGCAAGACCATCCTGATCGCCTCGTCGGCCCAGCGCGGCTACTGGCCCTGGCTCAAGGCCAAATACGGCTTCACCGACTCGCAGACCCGCCCCTACACCTTCAACATCCAGCCCTTCGTGGCCGACAAGAACGCCGCCCAGCAGGGCTACCTGACATCCGAGCCGTTTGCGATTGCCAAGGCGGGCGTCAAGGCCAACACGCTGATGTTCAGCGACCAGGGCTACCCAGCGTATGCCACCACCATCTCGTGCATGGAAAAGACGGTGAAGGACCGCAGCGCCGCTGTGGCCTCGTTCGTGAAAGCTTCGATGGAAGGCTGGAAGAGCTACCTGGCCGACCCCGCCCCGGCCAACGCGCTCATCAAGAAGGACAACCCCAACATGACCGACGAGCAGCTCGCCTACAGCGGGGCCAAGCTCAAGGAAATGGGCATGGCCACCGGGGGTGACGCCGCCACCATGGGCATCGGCATCATGACCGACGCGCGTGCCAAGGCCAGCTACGACTTCCTGGTGGACGCGAAGCTCATCGACCCCGCCAAGGTGAAGCTGGCCGAGACCTACACCACGGCCTTCGTCAAAGACCTCAAGGTTCTTCCTTGATCCCCCCTGAGTCGCTTCGCGCCTTCCCCCAAGGGGGACAACGCCCTCGCTGCGGGGCGGCCCTTGCTCGGCGTTCGCTGGCTCGGGCCGCGCCAGTTTCCAGCGGCTGGAGCCAAGCCAAGCGCTACGACAGATAAGCCCGATCGCCCTGACACAGCGGCCAGCCTCCCCGGCCACATCCATCGAAAGGCACCACCATGTCCATTCCCGCTGCCTCGCCACCTCTGGCACCTGCGCCGCGCCCCACACCCGCCGTGGAGGTGCTCTCGGCCGAAAAAACCTACCCCAATGGCACCCAGGCCCTGCTGCCGGTGGACCTGACCATTGAGGAAGGCGAGTTCGTCACCCTGCTCGGCCCCTCGGGCTGCGGCAAGAGCACGCTGCTGAAAATGGTGGCGGGCCTGCTGGAGCCCACCGACGGCCGCCTGCACCTGTGGCGCAAGCCCGTGGCGCAGTTGGACGAAAGCGGCAAGAAGATGGCATTTGTCTTCCAGTCGCCCACGCTCATGCCCTGGGCCAGTGTGCAGACCAACGTGCGCCTGCCGCTGGACCTGGCAGGCGTGCCGCGTGCCGAGGCCGACGCGCGCGTGACCGAAGCGCTGGCGCTGGTGGGCTTGTCCAAGTTTGCCAACGCCCTGCCCCGTGCACTGTCGGGCGGCATGCAAATGCGCGTGTCGATTGCGCGCGGCCTGGTCACCCAGCCCGACCTGCTGCTGATGGACGAGCCCTTTGGCGCACTGGACGAAATCACGCGCCACAAGCTCGACGCCGACCTGCTCGACTTGTGGCGCAAGAAGAAGCTCACCGTGATCTTTGTGACGCACTCGATCCACGAGGCAGTGTTCCTCTCCAGCCGCGTGGTCATGATGGCCGCACGCCCCGGTCGCGTTGTCGAAGAGTTCCGCATCGACGCGCCCTACCCCCGCACGGCCGACTTCATGGTGTCGCCCGAATTCAGCCGCTACGCCAAGCTGCTGCAGGACAGCCTGCTGCGTGCCAGCGTGGACACCGAGGAGACCGTGGCATGAGCACCCCGTTCCCTTCCGCACCGATGGCGTCGCCCGTGGTCACCGCCCACCCCGCAGCCGCCCCGCGCTCAGCGCCTGCACCAATCGCTGCCAAGCCTGCCGCCAAGGCCACGCCCAAACGCCCGCCGCTCATGGCCCAGCCACGCGTGCAGCGCGTGGTCTACCCCGTGCTGGTCGGCCTGGTGCTGATCGCGCTCTGGCAGGGGCTGGTCACGGCCATGGAGCTGCCGCCCTACCTGGTGCCCTCACCCATCCTGATGATGAAGACGCTGTTCACCGACTGGGCCGCACTGGGTGGCTCGCTGTGGGTCACCGTCAAGATCACGGTGCTGGCCTTTGTGGTGGCCACGGTGGCGGGTGTGCTCATCTCGTTCCTGTTCGTTCAGAGCAAACGCATCGAGACCGCACTCTTCCCCTACGCCGTGCTGCTGCAGGTCACGCCCATCGTGGCCGTGGCGCCGCTCATCATCATCTGGGTGAAGGACCCAACGGCGTCGATGGTGATCTGCGCCGCACTGGTGGCCCTGTTCCCCATCATCAGCAACACCACGCTGGGTTTGCGCAGTGTGGAACCTGACCTGCAAAGCTACTTCCAGCTCAACCGCGCCACGCGGCTGCAGACGCTGCTGCGCCTGCGCATCCCCAGCGCGCTGCCCTACTTCTTTGGCGGGCTGCGCATTTCCAGCGGCCTCGCGCTCATCGGCGCCGTGGTGGCGGAGTTTGTGGCGGGCACCGGGGGCCAGGGTGCAGGGCTGGCGTACCAGATCCTGCAGGCGGGCTTCCAGCTCAACATCCCGCGCATGTTTGCTGCGCTGCTGCTGATCTCGCTCACCGGGGTCGCATTGTTCGTACTGATGGCGTGGCTGACGCGTGTCGCCCTAGGCGGCTGGCACGCCAGCGAAACGTCGCACGACTAGCCCTTTCAACCCCATCGCCAACACACCGCGCGCAGCCACTGGCGCGCGGCACGGGCTTCCTTTTGCCCAAAACGGCCACCAGCGGCCAAGGAGATACCGACATGACCACCACCGCCCATCAACTGCCCGACCTGCTGCCCGACCTCGACTGGATCGCCGACCCGCTGCGCGTGGGCCGCCTCTCGCAGGACTTTGCCTGGTTCAGCCCCGTGCTCAAGCGCGACCTGGCGGGCAAGCGCGGCGACATCGCCGTGCGCCCGCGCACCGAAGCAGAAATCCGCCAGGTGGTGGCCGCCTGCGCCAGCGCGGGCATCCCCCTCACCGTGCGCGGCAGCGGCACCGGCAACTACGGCCAGAGCACACCGCTGCATGGCGGCGTGATCCTGGACCTGTCGGGCTACAACGCCTTTGGCTGGGTGCGCGGCGGCGTGGGCCGTGCGCAGTCAGGCATCCGGCTGGCAGACTTTGACGCGCAGGCCAAGCCCCACGGGCAAGAACTGCGCTGGCTGCCCAGCACCTACCGCAGCGCCACGCTGGGCGGGCTGTTTGGCGGCGGCTTTGGCGGTGCGGGCTCCATCAACCACGGCCCGCTGGCCGCGCCCGGCAATGTGCTGGCCGTGCGCGCGATGACGGTGGAGCCCGAGCCCCAGGTCATCGAACTGCGTGGCCCAGAAGCCATGCTGCTGCACCACACCTACGGCACCAACGGCATCGTGCTGGAGCTGGAAGTGGCCCTGACCCCTGCCGTGGAGTGGACCGAATGCATCGCCACCTTCGAGCAGTTTGACGCTGCGCTGGAGTTTGCCGACCGCTTTGGCAGCGCGCCCGGGCTGGAGAAAAAAGAGGTGTGTTTTGTGGCCGCACCCATCCCACAATACTTCACCAGCCTGGCCGAGCATCTGCCCCCCAATCAGCATGCCGTGCTGCTGCTGGTGGCCCCACACTCCGAGGCGGGCATGCGCGACATGGTGGCGCAGCACGGCGGCCAGGTCACCTACCGCAAGACGGCCGACGAAGTGGCCAGCAGCCACAAGACGCTGCTCGAATACACCTGGAACCACACCACCCTGCACGCCCTCAAGGTGGACAAGGGCCTGACCTACATCCAGAGCGGCTTCAACCCCATGCACCGCCTCAAGCAGGTGAAGGCGCTGGAGGCCGCGCTGAAGGGCGAGGTGATGATGCACCTGGAGTTCTTGCGCACCAAGGAAGGCGCCTTCAACTGCAGCGGGCTGCAGATCATCCGCTACACCACCGAAGAACGCCTGAACCAGATCATGCAGATCTACCGCGACCATGGCGTGCAGATCAACAACCCACATGTGTACATCGTGGAAGACGGCAAGCAGAACAACCTGGACCCGGCCGTGGTGGGCATGAAGCGCCGCTTTGACCCCCAGGGCCTGCTCAACCCGGGCAAGCTGCGCAGCTGGTACACGGCCGAACCCACAGCCCCCGTGCAGACACCTGTACGCCAAACAGCGTAGAGAAAACGGGTGGCGCGTGTCGCACCCACGGGCCTCTACCGCTTACCTGCAGGGCATAATCAGCTACTCATTTAGTAGCAAACCATCGAAACATGCCCTGGCACGCCCGCCTTCAGCTCGACTACACGGCAGAACATAGCGCCCGCACGGTAGCCCGCTACGAGCACAACGGGCCGCTGCGCATCCTGCAAAGCCTGTACCCCGAGGGCGACGCCATCTGCCACAACGTGCTGGTGCACCCGCCCGGCGGCCTGGTGGGCGGCGACACGCTGGACATCACCACCACCGTGGGCACCGGCGCCCATGGCCTGGTCACCACGCCCGGTGCCACGCGCTTCTACCGCTCCACCGGCCCGCTGGCGCTGCAGCGCAGCCACCTCACCCTGGCCGAAGGCGCGCGCCTGGAATGGCTGCCGCTGGAGGCCCTGTGCTACAGCGCCTGCCATGCTGAAAACCACCTCACGCTGAACCTCGCCCCCGGCGCCGAATGCATCGCCTGGGACGTGACCGCACTGGGCCTGCCGCACGCGGGCCAGCCGTTTGAACAAGGCCGCTTCACCCAGCACCTGGAAGTGCCCGGCCTGTGGCTGGAGCGCGGCGTCGTCGACGCCGCCGATGACCGGCTGCTGAGCAGCCCCTTGGGCTTGGGGGGCCACCGCTGCATGGCCAGCATGTTCTTTGCCGCAGGCACCCCACTTGACCGGACGCGCCGCGACACCGCACTGGACGCGGCCCGTGCGGTGATGGATCAGCACCCCCTGGTCAAGGCCACCGCAGGCGCCACCAGCCCCAACGACCGCATGGTGGTGGTGCGCGTGCTGGCGCCGCAGGTGGAGCCCGCGATGAAACTGCTCAAGGCCGTGCGGGTGGCGTGGCGCCAGGCGATGTGGTCGCTGGAAGGGGAAGCACCCCGGATCTGGGCGATGTAAGGGGCCGATCAACACTGCCCTGCAGGAGGTCAGCGCTGCCCGGGATCCAGTGTGAGCCTGGAGGCCAGCAGGTCAGCTGTGTACCGCAGACGGCCGATGTCCACGTCGGCCTGCACGCCACGGCTGAAGCAGCACAACGTGCCATATATCTCCCCGCCCGAAAGCCGCACCGGCGTGCTCAGATGCGTGCCGATGGGAAAGCCGGGGTTGGGTGCCCGGCCCGCCGCCACCAGGGGCCCGGCGTCCTTGATCGCTTCGGGCAAGCGCCCCTCGATCACCCACTGACACCAGCTTTCCTCCACGGGGTCCGATCTGCCCGGCTGCACTGCGGAAAAGTCTGCGGCGCTGTCCACCGCCTTAATGGTTCTGCGCCCCTCGGTGATCTGGGACACGAAGGCCACGTCCATGTTGAGGCGGGTGCGCAGCAGCTTCAGCACCTGCGGCACAGCCGCTGGCAGGTCGGGATCGGCAGCGTCGCTGGTGGCCACCAGCAGTTCGGAAATGGTGACGTCGAGGTCGTCGGGGTTGTAGTCCAGAAACATGCGCCGCAGTCTACGCGGCGGCGCATGCCAATGCCGTAAGCAGTCGTTGCAACGGGTTTCAGCGCCGCCTTGCGGCGCCTTTCTCAGGCGGGTATCACCGGGGGCAGCTTCAACAAACCATCCGCCTTGAACATGGCGCGAATCCCCCGCACCGCCTGCCGAATCCGCGCCTCGTTCTCGATGAGTGCAAAGCGCACGTACTCATCCCCCTGGTCGCCAAAGCCGATGCCTGGCGACACACACACCTTGGCCTTGTCCAGCAGCTGCCGCGCAAATTCCAGCGAGCCCAGCGCGCGATACGGCTCGGGGATGCGGGCCCAGATGTACATGCTGGCCTTGGGGCAGTCCACGGCCCAGCCGGCTTCGGTGAGCCCCTTGTAGAGCACGTCACGGCGGCGCTGGTACTGGGCAGTAATATCTTTCACGCACTGCTGGTCGCCCTCCAGCGCGGCGATGGCCGCGACCTGCAGGGGGGTGAAGGTGCCGTAGTCGTGGTAGCTCTTGATGCGGGCGAGCGCGGCCACCAGGTCGGGGTTGCCCACCATGAAGCCCACGCGCCAGCCGGCCATGTTGTAGCTTTTGGAGAGTGTGAAGAACTCCACCGCCACGTCCTTGGCGCCGGGCACTTCCATGATGCTGGGGGCGCGGTAGCCGTCGTACACGATGTCGGCATAGGCCAGGTCGTGCACCACCAGGATGTCGTGCTTCTTGGCCAGGGCGATGACGCGCTCGAAGAACGAGAGGTCCACGCACTGCGCGGTGGGGTTGCTGGGGAAGCCAAAGATCATCATCTTGGGCTTGGGGTAGCTGCCGCGGATGGCCTTTTCCAGCTCGGCAAAAAAGTCCACATCGGGCGCCACAGGCACGCTGCGGATGTCGGCACCGGCAATCACCGCGCCGTAGATGTGGATAGGGTAGCTGGGGTCGGGCACCAGCACAGTGTCGCCCCGGTCCAGCGTGGCCAGCATCAGATGGGCCAGGCCTTCCTTGGAGCCGATGGTGACGATGGCCTCGGTGTCGGGGTTGATGTCCACCGCGTAGCGGTCTTTGTACCAGTGGCTGATGGCGCGGCGCAGGCGCGGGATGCCTTTGCTGGCGCTGTAGCCATGGGTGTCCGGCCGCTGGGCCACTTCGGTGAGTTTGGCGACGATGTGCGGTGGTGTGGCCCCGTCGGGGTTGCCCATGCTCATGTCGATGATGTCTTCGCCCCGGCGGCGGGCGGCGAGTTTCAGCTCGGCCGTGATGTTGAAGACGTAGGGAGGGAGGCGATCGATGCGCGCGAAACGGCGCTTGCCTTGCGATGCAGACATGCTGGTTGAACTTTCACGTAAGCGCCCGGAACCGTCCGAGCGACGTGGCTGGCAGAAAGGCCAGCCCGCAGTCAATGTAGCGCAAGCTGCGGGCAGCACTCCAGCCCTTTGTGCGCAGTGTGGCGGCAATGCCGCAGTGGGGACGAGGGCTTGCCGCCGCCTCTACGATGGGCGCATGAACACCCTCCCATCCACAAACCCCACTGCCCTGCCTGCCGACCATCCCTTTGCCCAGGTGCAGGTGCTGGCCTTCGACATCTTTGGCACCGTGGTGGACTGGCACGGCAGCATTGCGCGCGAGGTGCGGGCACTCTATCCCCAGGTGGATGCCGATGCGTTTGCACTGGCGTGGCGCGCGGGCTACCAGCCCGCCATGGCGCGGGTGATGCGCGGCGAACAGGGCTGGACGTTGATCGATGCCCTGCACCGGCAGATCCTGGACGAGATCCTTCCGCGCTTTGGGCTGGCACACCTGGGCGATGCCGAGCGCCACCACCTCAACCGCGCGTGGCACCGGCTCCATGCCTGGCCCGACAGCGTGCGGGGGCTGACGCGGCTCAAGCAGCGCTACACCATCACCACGCTATCGAACGGCAACATCGGCCTGCTGACCAACATGGCCAAGCGCGCCGGGTTGCCCTGGGACTGTGTGTTGAGCGCCGAGGTGTTCAAGGCCTACAAGCCGCATCCCGACACCTACCTGGGCGTGGCGCGGGTGTTTGACCTGCCACCACAGCAGGTGGCGCTGGTGGCGGCGCACCACGACGACCTGGCCGCTGCGCGGGGCTGTGGCCTGCGCACGGCGTACATCGAACGGCCACACGAGTTTGGCGTGGCACAGCCCAAGGATGTGTCGCCGCAGCCCGGCAATGACTTGCACGCCAAGGACCTGGCTGATCTCGCCAGCATGCTGGGATGCTGAACGGCCCGCGGTGCGGGGTGTGCGCGCGTCAGTGCGCCACCAGCAGCTGCACAAACATCTGCACCTTGGCGCGGCATTCGGCGCTGATGGAGGTGAACTCCAGCCCGGCCACCCATTCGTCGCCCTCCTGCTTGAGGGTGATGACCCGCGCATACACATCGGCCACGCGGTAGTCCACCAGTGGCAGCTCGAACTCCAGCTTGATCTCACTGTGGGGTTCCAGCGGCTCGATCAGCTCGACCAGCAGGCCGTGGTAGCCAATGTCGCGGATGGCGCCGTGCACGATGTGGGGCACCACGATCTTGTCCTGCATGCGCTGGCACAGGCAGGGCAGGCGCGCGTCCACGCGGTGGCTGCGGCGGAACTCCTGGCGGGGCACCTTGAGCTTGTGCGACGGGATGGCGATCAGCTCACGCAGGCTGACGGGCTGCGTGCGCCCCTTGACGAACACCTGCATGGGCGCAGACGCCGACACCAGCCCCCAGCAGCGCTGGTAGGTGGAGTCGCTGATGAGCACCTGGCCCCGCAGGCTCAGCGCCTCGATGCGCGAAGCCAGGTTCACGGCCTCGCCGATCACCGTGTATTCGGAATACACATCCGAGCCAAAGCGCCCGGCCATCACTGTGCCCGTGTTCACGCCAATGCCCAGAAACACCTCCGGCAGGCGCTCGGTCAGGTGGGCCAGGTTCAGCTCGCGCATGGCGATCTGCATCTCCACCGCACACAGCAGCGCGCGGTCCACATCGTCGTCTCGAGCCACCGGGGCGCCGAACAGCACCATGATCGAGTCGCCCATGAATTTGTCGATGGTACCCTGGTACTTGAACACCACCTCCGACAGCCGTGCCAGGCAGCGGTTGAGCGCCGCAATGACCACCGACGCGGGCTGTGAGCCCGACAGCGCAGTGAACCCGCGCAGGTCGGCCAGCAGGATGGTGACCTCGCGCGGCGCCACCTCCAGGCCGTTGGCGGCAGCACCTTCGGGGTTTTCCATACCGTGCAGGATGCCCGCCATCTCGGCCTGCGCCGCCTCGCCCAGGGGCTTGCCGGTTTCGCGTTCGATCAGCGCCTGCAGGCGGCGCACGGCGTCGTGGTGGAATTCTTTGTGCATGGAGGTCTGGGGCGTGGAGCGGCCGGGTTTTTGTGGGTGGGGGTAAGAACCTGTTCAGGTTCTAAAGGCAATGCCTGCCATTCACCACCCAGAATAGGCGCCGCCCCACGGCTGGTCAACCGGTGAAAACACCCCGGGCAAAGCAGCAACAGCGAGGTGGGCGGCACCTGCCCGCTATCAGCAAACCGGTGTGGGGCGTGCCAGCAGCGCCGCAGCGCTTCCCGGTAGAAAAATTGGGGCTTTTTGGCTTGAAGCGCTACATCCATATGCATCAAATGCTATCAACAACATAGCAATTGATGCATCTTCCGCCGTCACCTGGCAGCCACCCGGTCCACACACACAAACTCGCCCACCGCGCCGTCATAGTCCCACCGTGCCGCCACCCTCGCCTGGCCGTCTGGCACAACGCCCGATGCCTCGGTGCTGAGCACCACCAGGCTGTTGGGGCTGCCGTGCCGCAGGCGGTGCGACACCGCCGTGCCCGCGCTGCTGGCCCACAGCCCCGGCATTGGCTGCAACAGGCGCGGCTGGTGCACGTGGCCGGACAGCAGCATTTGCGCGCCGGCAATGCGCCAGCGCTCCACGGCTTCGTCGGCGCGGCGGGGGCGGTGGTCGCGGTCCTCGGCGTCGCGCGCTACCAGCGGGTGGTGGCTGGCCACAATGCGCCATGCACCCGGGGGTGCACGCGCCAGCAGCAGCGCCACATGCTCGATCTGGGCAGACGACAGGCTGCCGCGCTCGTGCCGCCAGGCACGCGTGGTGTTCACGCCCACCACGTAGAACGCTCCCATCTGCCGTACCGGCTCCTGGTCCATGCCGAACTGTTCAGAGAACCTTTCGTACGAACGGCCCCAGCGCATCCACCACGCAAACAGGGGCAGGTCGTGGTTGCCCGCCAGCACCAGGGTGCTGCGCGCATGCAGGCCCTGCACAAACCGCGCGGCCTGCTCAAACTGCTCGGCAGTGGCGCGCTGCGTGAGGTCGCCCGATACCACCACCATTGCCACCCCCAGGCGTTGCGCCAGCCGCTGCACAGCGGCACACACCAACGGGTCGTGCGCACCGAAGTGCAAGTCCGACAGGTGCATCAGAACAGTCATGGCAGGTGATCGCAGGCAGTGGGCAAGCGCACGGGGGGCCCCATCATGCAGGCAGCAAGCCGGGGGCGGGGGTAGTGCCGGGCGCAGGCGTGTCGGTTGCGGAGGCTGCGAAAGCGGTCTCTTCTGGTGGTGGGGTCTGCGCTGCGCCATCGCGCACCAGCGGGCTCGGTGCCACCAGCCACAGCGGCCGCGCACTGATGCGGAAATGCAGGGGCGGCGCCATCCACTCCCGCTCGCCGTCAAACGCCACCTTGACCTGCGGGGGCCGCCAGCTGGCGGGCGCCACGGTCAGCTCGGCACACGCCATGCTGACCACCGCGTTGTCCTTGTCGAGCTGGCCGGTGGCCGCGTTCCACACGGTGCGGGCGATGGCCCAGCGCCCCTGGGGCTTGAGCATCACCACGGCCAAGTGCCCGCCGTCTGCCACCTTCTGCGCCTGCGGCAGGCCCATGCGGTCCAGCTGCAAGGGGTTGTTGCCCACAAACAGGGTGGTGACCAGATGCTCCTCCTGCTGCGCCTCGGCGCCCTGGTGCGTCTTCATCACCACGCGCCAGCGGCGGCCCGATGCGGGACGAAACAGGCTCCACACCGCCGCCGCTATGGCCACCCAGCGCTTGCGGCCAAAGCGGCGCGATGCCATCTCGCGGTCGGCCAGCATCTTGGGGTACAGGCCCACGCTGGCGTTGACCACAAACATGCGGCGGTTCACAAACCCCACCTGCACTGGCCGCAGGTCGCCCGCATGCAGCGCCTGCAGCAGGTCCTGCACAGCGGTCTCGGGGTCCAGCGCCAGACCATGTTCACGGCTGAAGTAGTTGAACGTGCCCATGGGCACCACACCCAGCGGCACCCCGGCGCGCAGCGCCGCCGACGCCACTGCGTTGATGGTGCCGTCACCCCCGGCGGCCACCACCAGTCCACCATCGTCCTGCGCGGCCTGGGCGGCTTGCTCGGCCAGCTGCACGATGTCGGCACGCCGGTCAGGCACGTGCCACACCACGTCGTGCGCCTGCAAGGCAGGCACACCTTCGAGCTTGGCGCGCAGCAGGTCCAGGTCGGCACCTGGCCGCCGTGGCACCACCAGATGGATGGGGCCACGGGGCTGGGGAGGGAGGGTGTGTTCCGAAGGTGTCATTCAAAAACTCTGCAACAAACAAGAGCAACCCCACACCGCGCTGAGCCAATCGCAGCGACCGGGCGAGCCCGCAGGGCCACACCACACGATGATTGTCAACACGGATTGCAGGGCACTCCATGGTGACAAACGGCTGTCCCCCGCGCAGCCGGTAGCCACGCCTACCCTTTGTCAGCCGGCTCCGACAGCGACAGTAACGATGCAATACACCCACCACGCAACGGGATGTTGGGAACTTCGGTACAACCCACGGCTTCTCTCCATGGGCCGCCCGCCCTGCGGGTGCATCCGAAGAAAGGACCCACTATCTCCATGACCACAACCTCCAGCGCTTTGGCCGCCACCGACATCGGCGCCCTGCTGGCGCAACACCCCCTGGGCTGGTGGATGGCTGGCGTGCTGTCGTTTGCCCTGCTGGGTAGCGTCGCCTTGACCGGCTTGCGCCGCCTGCGACAACACGCAGGCGCCCCGCTGGGCCGCATGTTTCCGGCGCAAGCGCGCTGGGTGTTGGTGGCCGCCATGGCCGCATCGGCCTGCACGCTGGCTCTGGCAGGTGCCGCGCTGGCAGAGCTGGCCGAAAGCGGGCGCGCCCCGGGCACCTGGGGCGCACTGGACGACGCACTGGCTGCAGGCCTGCAAGCACAGGCATCCGCCGCCGTGCTGCAATGGTTTGCCACCCTCACCCACCTGGGCGACACCTGGGTGCTGACCGCGCTAGCGCTGGGCGTGGCCGCCCTGCTGTGGCTGCGCCGGCACCGCCTGCTGGCCACCGGCTGGCTGGTGGCCATGGCGGGCAACGGCGCGTTGACCAAGGTGCTGAAGCGTCTGTTCGAGCGCGTACGGCCCGAGCACACGCACGGCATCGCCGAGGCCAGCGGCTACAGCTTTCCCAGTGGGCACAGCAGCGCATCGATGGTGGCCTACGCCATGCTGGCCTACCTGGCCACGCGGCTATTGCCCCGCGCCTGGCACCTGCCTGCGGTGGTGCTGGCGGGCGCGCTGATCTTCACCACCGGCTGGAGCCGTGTGGTGCTGCACGTGCATTACGCCAGTGATGTGCTGGCAGGCTGGCTGCTGGGCAGCACGTGGATGGTGTGCACGGTGCTGATCATGGAGAGCGTGTCGCGCTGGCGCGGCGCTGCGCCCCCGGCGACGCGCCGCTGAGCCGCCGCCCGGGCGCCCCGGTTTACCGTGCGGGGGAGTCCTCGGCAGACTCCATGGGCTGCATCGGCAAGACCACACAGGACGCACGCCCCGGCCCCATGTGCACGGTGTTGAACGCCACCACCCGTGGCCCCGCACTGCCCTCCGGAGCGCCGGTGTTGGGGTTGACGTCGAACCGCGGGAAGTTGCTGCTCGAGATGTCGAGCCGTATCCGATGGCCCCGGCGGAACAGGTTGGACGTGGGCATGGGCTCGATGGTGATCTCCACCACCTCGCCAGGCGCCATCAGCCCAGGCTGCTCCCACGAGTCGCGGTAGCGGCAGCGCAGGATGCCGTCGGTCAGGTTCATCGCATACCCCTCGGGGTAGTCCTCGCTGGGCGGGTACTGGTCGATCAGCTTGGCCGTGAAGTCGGTGTCGGGTGCGGTGGACGACACCCACAGCGCGATGGTCACCGGGCCGGTGATCTCCACATCGCCGTCGAGCGGCGGCGTCTGGAACACCAGCACGTCGTCCCGGCCCGCCAGCGGCCCGAACGGCGCCTGCGCACCGAACAGCCCGTCGTGCGTGCGCTGGTCGTAGGCACCGGCCACCATCAGCGGTTCGCCCGAGGTGACGGAGCCCCCGATGGTGGGTACCGGCCTTGCGGGGTCAAAGCAAAAACCGGCCTGGGCCTCGGCCTGCGGTACGGACTGCGACAGCAGCCCGCCCGGCGCGAGGTACCAGGGCACCAGCGTGGTCGCCGGTACAGGCCAGCGGGCCGCGCTGCGCCAGACGCCGCCATGGTCGAGCCGGCCTTGCGGCGTGCGCCGCCCCGTGCCCCCGCCCATGCGGAAGTAGCGCACGGCATCGTCCTGCCCCGCGGGCAGCGGCTGCCCGCGCAGCCAGTGGTTGAACCACGCGAGCCGCATGTGCACGTAGTCGGGTGCAAGCGTGCCATCCAGCACCGCATCGCGGCCGAAGTCCACATCACCCGCGTACGGCACGCTGCGCTCGCCATGCGTCCAGGGGCCCAGCACCATGCGCACGTCGCCCTGCCCGCGCTGCGAGAGCCCGAGGTAGTTGTCGGTGGTGGTCTGCGCATACGGGTCCCACCAGCCGCACATCAGCATCACGGCCACGCCTTCGAAGGCGCCGTAGTGGCCTGCCGCATACAGCTCGGGCTGGCGCCAGTGGTCATCGAAACTGCCGCGCTCCCATTGGCCGAAGAGATAGTCCTCGTACTCGGGCGCCCACTGCAGCGGCGAATCGCCGCGCGTCCAGGGCAGGCGCAAGAACCATTCGCCGATGTCTGCCTGGTCGAGCGCCTGGCGCGCGGCGTCGCTCAGGCTGTTGCTGCCGCTGCGCGCATTGCGCAGGGCCCACACGGCCTGCTTGAGCTCGAAAGCGCCCCCATGGCGGATGCCGCCCCGGTAGGCATTGGCAAAGCCGCCGCATTCGAGAAACATGGCCTTGAGCCCGGCGGGCCGCTGGCTGGCCAGCGCCGTCTGGGTATGGGCCGCGTACGACAGCCCGTAGGTGCCCACGGCGCCGTTGCACCAGGGCTGCGCCACGATCCAGGCCATGGTGTCGGCACCGTCGTGGGCCTCGCCCAGGTACTTGGTGAACTGCCCTTCGGAGTCGAAGCGGCCCCGGCAGTCCTGCACCACCACCGCGTAGCCCTCGCGGGCAAACCGCTCGGCCACCTCGCCGCGCCGCAGGGGTGCGGGGTTGGCGGCGGTGCGCTCGCGCCGGGTGGGCTCGTCTTTGCCGTAGGGTGTGCGCTCCAGCAGCACCGGCAGGGGGCCGGTGTGACCGGCCGGCAGATACACATCGGTGGCCAGGTGCACGCCGTCGCGCATGGGCACCCGGCGGGTGTGCCGCACCACCCCGCCCACACCGGCCGGCGCGGCAGACGGCGCCATTGGATTCATCATCGTGGTCATGGAAGGTCCTGCCTCAGTCGAGCTTGAGGTTGCGGTCCTTGACCAGCTTGGCCCAGCGCGCCGTGTCTTCCTGGATGAAGCGGCCGAGCTCCTGCGGCGTGGTGGGCGCGGGCTCCGCACCCTGCGCCAGCAGCGAGGCGGTCACCTCCGCGTCGGCCAGCGAGGCGCGCAGCACCTTGCTGATTTTTTGCACCGCATCCGCCGGCGTGCCGGTGGGCGCGAACAGGGCGTACCATATGTCGTACTCGAAGTCCTTGAGGCCCGCCTCGGCCATGGTCGGCACCTGCGGGAAGGCGCGCGAGCGCTTGGCGCTGGCCACCGCCAGCGGCACCAGCTTGCCCGCCTTGATGTGCGCAGCCACGCTGGGCACCGCATTGATGCCCAGCTGCACATGCCCGCCCGCCAGCTCGTTCACCGCCGGGCCGCCGCCCTTGTACGGGATCTGCACCATGCGCGTGCCGGTGGCCGCCTGGAACATCTCCATCGACAAATGCCCCGGGCTGCCGTTGCCACTGGTGCTGTAGTTCAGGCCGCCGGGGTTCTTGCGCGCCAGCTCGATAAGCTCCTGCACCGTGCGAACCTGCAGGCTCGGGTGCGTGGTGAGGATGGGCACGTTGACCACCACCCGCCCCACCGGCACAAAGTCGCGCGAGGGGTTGTACGTGAGCTTGCTGGACAGCAGCGGCGCCGTCACCATGCCGGAACCTGCGCCCATCAGCAGCGTGTACCCGTCGGCCGGCGCCGAGGAGACCGCCTGGAAGCCGTGCGCACCGGGCCGGTTGTCGATGACGACAGGCTGCCGCCACTGGTCCGACATCTTGCGTGCCACCACACGCATGGCCGTGTCCGCAGCTGCCCCTGCCGGAAACGGAATCACGATGCGCACGGGCTTCTCGGGGAACTCGGCCGCGCCCGCGATCAGCGGGTGGCACAGCATGAATGAACACAACAGCGCGAGCGTTTGCGGAATGCGGGACATCCAGGGAATCATGCGGTGCTTGTAATCAGAAATCATGGCGAACTCCCGCGCCAATGGCGCGCACGGACACATTGCTGCGGCTCGAATCGACGCCGTCGCGGTCGATGAAGGCCTGCAGCTCGGTGCGTTTGGACAGGGCATAGGTATAGGCTACCTGCTGGCGCTTGCGCAGGCCGCGCAGCGACGCCTGCACATCGCGCTGCATCACGTTGACCACGATGGCGTGCTGGCCAGCTGAAAAGCGGGTGCCCACCAGCCAGTAGTCCACATCGGCGCGGGTGGTGGCCGACGTCCTGGCGTACGTATCGCGGCCCAGCAGCACATAGGGCTCGATCGCGCCGAAGTCGTAGCGCACGCCGGCCTGCCATTTGCTCGAGAACTCGTTGGCCAGCAGTCCACCCGGGCGCGTGTCCTTGCCGTAGCCGATGCCTGCCGACCAGGGCCCGTCGGCATAGTTGAGGCCCAGGTCCAGCGACTTGGCGCCGTTTTCCTGCTCGGGCGTCTTGGCATCGCCGCGCAGGTAGTAGCGCGCCCGCAGGTTGACGCCGCCCCAGGTGGGGCTTTGGTAGCCGATGGCGTTGGACGTGCGGTTGCGCGCGTTCAGGATGGAGGTGCCGATGGCCGTGGCCCCGGCATCGTTGGCGGCGAACGAGGTGATGCGCGTGACTTGCGAGTACAGCGGCGAACCGGTCGGGTTGGCGGAGTCGAGCCGCCCCAGCGCCACCGTGCCCAGGCTGCCGCGCAAGGCCGCATAGCTGTTGCGAAACGCTGGCGTCGTGGCGGCGCCGGAGTCGGCTTCGAGCCCCATCTCCAGGCCGAACAAGGCGGCCAAGCCATCGCCCAGGTCTTCCTTGCCGCGAAAGCCCAGGCGGGATGCGTTGTCGCGCTCTTCCGTGACGGAACCGGCGTTGCCGGTCTTGACATTGTTGACGGTGAGCCGCACCTGGCCATAGACCTGCAGGTCCTGTGCGGCAGCGGGCCCCGCAGCCGAAACGGAAAGGCCGCAGGCGGCCAGCGCGAAGGGAAATGAGCGCCTCATGAAATCTTGCTCCTTGAAGGGGTGGTGCCAGGTTGGCTGATGACGCCGCCGATTCTGTGGAGCGAGGTGCTCGGCCACAACGCTATGACGAACGCTGATGACCCTATGCAATAGACCGCAGGTTTGCGCTGGCGTGGCAGCAATGCAAAGATGCAGGCTGGCTGCCTGCATACCCGAACGTCTGCCCCTTTTCCACCCCATGAACTTCAAGCAACTCGAGGCCTTCCAGGCCATCATGCTCAGCGGCTCCACCACCGGCGCGGCCGAGCGCATGGGGCTGTCGCAGCCCGCCATCAGCCGTTTGCTGGCGCAGCTGGAGGAAGACCTGGCCCTGCGTTTGTTCGTGCGCGAAAAGGGTCGCCTGAGCCCCACGGCCGAAGCCCATGCGCTGCTGCACGATGCCCAGGTGCTGATGGACTCGGCGCAGTGCTTTCGCCGCCATGCCGAACAGTTGCGCCTGGGCGGCTTCAAGCGGCGCCTGCTGAAGGTGGCGGTGCCCAGCACGCTGGCCACCACGCTCATGCCGGTGCTGGCCAAGCGCTTCATGCAGGCGCACCCGGACGTGGTGCTGGAGGTGCTGTCAGGCTCGTACAACGACACGGAGCGCGCGCTGCTGAGCCGCGATGCGGACATCGGTCTCGTGCGCCTGCCCATGGAAATGCAGGGACTGAACACCCGCGCCAGCCTGGACTCCGAAGCCGTGTGCATCATGCCCCGGGGCCATGCGCTCGAAGGCCTGGCAGAGGTCAGCCCCACCGACCTGATCGACGTCAGCCTGATCCTGCTGGGGCGCCAGCGGCAGATCCGCCACGACATCGACATGGCCTTTCGCCAGCGGCGCGTGCAGCCGCGCGTGGCGCTGGAGGTGCACTCCATCAGTGAGGCCTGCGCCCACGTGGCCCAAGGGCTCGGGGTCTCGATCGTGAACGCCTTGCTGGCGCGGCACTGCCCGTACGAGGCGATCACGTCGCGCCCGTTCAGGCCCCGTATCGCCTACCAGCTGGGCATCGCCACGGTGAACAACGCACCGGCTTCGCCGTTGCATGACACTTTCACCCGGCTGCTGGTGGAGGCGATGGAAGCACCTTCCCCCGCCGTGGCATTGCCTTCAGCTCCCTGAAACTGGTGCGCCCTCGCCAGTGCACCCGTGGAACTGGCCTCACTAGGCCACCGGGTGCATCCCCCTCCCACGCAGCAAGAGAGGGGGAAGGCGCCGCAGGCGACTCAGGGGCTGCGGTCTTAAATCGCAACGAGGTTGCGAATGCCCTTGGCTTCCATCTCGCTACCTGGCCCGCGGGCGATGACCTCGCCGCGTTCCATCACCAGGTACTCATCGGCCAGTTCCTGCGCAAAGTCGTAGTACTGCTCGCACAGCAGGATGGCCATTTCTCCCTGGTCGGCTAGCATGCGGATCACGCGGCCGATGTCCTTGATGATGCTGGGCTGGATGCCCTCGGTGGGCTCGTCCAGGATGAGCAAACGCGGGCAGGGGGCCAGCGCGCGGGCAATGGCCAGCTGCTGTTGTTGCCCGCCCGACAGGTCACCGCCCCGGCGTTTGAGCATCTGCTTGAGCACAGGGAAGAGTTCGTACAGGTGTGCGGGCACCGGCGTCGATCCGCTTTTGTAGGCCAGGCCCATGCGCAGGTTTTCTTCCACGGTCAGGCGGCCGAAGATTTCGCGGCCTTGCGGCACAAAGCCGATGCCTGCGCGCGCCCGGTCGTAGGGCGTGGCTTTGTCGATGGGTTTGCCGTCGAAGCTGATGCTGCCGCTCTTGATGGGCACCAGCCCCATGAGGCTTTTGAGCAGCGTCGTCTTGCCCACGCCGTTGCGGCCGAGCAGCACGGTGACCTTGCCCGGGGTGGCGGTGAGGCTCACGTCACGCAAGATGTGGGAGCCGCCGTAGTACTGGTTGATGTTCTGGACGGTGAGCATGGTGACTTGGGGTGTTTTGGGCCGCTAGCGCTAGTTCAATATGCGCCGGCAGCTATATTTTTGATAGTGAATACTTTCACCGGCCGAGGTACACCTCGATCACGCGCTCGTCGGCCTGCACCTGGTCGAGCGTGCCTTCGGCCAGCACCGAGCCATCGCACAGCACCGTCACCTTCTCTGAGATGGTGCGGATGAAGCCCATGTCGTGCTCCACCACCATGAGCGAATGTTTGCCCTTGAGCGTGAGGAACAGCTCCGCAGTGCGGGCGGTTTCTTCATCGGTCATGCCGGCCACGGGTTCGTCCAGCAGCAGCAGCTTGGGGTCCTGCATCAGCAGCATGCCAATCTCCAGCCACTGCTTTTGCCCGTGGCTCAGGTTGCCCGACTGGCGCGTGACGCTGTCGGCCAGGTGAATGGTGTGCAGGATCTCGGCCAGGCGGTCCGACTGTGCGGAGTCGAGCTTGAAGAACATACTGGACTTCACGCCCTTGTGGGTCTTGAGCGCCAGCTCCAGGTTCTCGAACACGCTGAGCTGCTCGAACACCGTGGGCTTCTGGAACTTGCGGCCGATACCCAGGCTTGCGATCTCGGGCTCGTTGTGACGCAGCAGGTCGATGGTGGAGCCAAAGAACACCGTGCCTTTGTCGGGCCGGGTCTTGCCGGTGATGATGTCCATCATCGTCGTCTTGCCCGCACCATTGGGGCCGATGATGCAGCGCAGCTCGCCCGGGGCGATGTCCAGGCTCAGGCCGTTGATGGCCTTGAAGCCGTCAAAGCTCACATGAACATCTTCCAGGTACAGGATGCGGCCGTGGGTCACGTCCACTTCGCCCGGCGTGGCAATGCGCGAGAAGCCTGCAGCGCGGCCGCCCGACTCGGTCTGGCCCAGTGCGACGGGCGCCAGCGTCTTCTGCAGCCGCCGCGCGCCTTCTTCCATCAGATCGGGCGTCATTGCGCGGCTCCCTTCGGTGTTGTCATTTTTGCCTTGAGCTTCTTGACCAGCCCCACCACACCGTCGGGCAGGAACAGCGTGACCGCAATGAACAGCGCGCCCAGAAAGTACAGCCAGAACTCCGGCGCCGTCACCGTGAGCCAGCTCTTGGCACCGTTGACAATGAACGCCCCCACGATGGGTCCGATGAGTGTGGCGCGCCCGCCCACGGCCGCCCATACGGCGATCTCGATGGAGTTGGCGGCGCTCATCTCGCCGGGGTTGATGATGCCGACCTGGGGCACATACAACGCCCCCGCCACGCCGCACATCATGGCGCTGATGGTCCAGATGGTGAGCTTGTAGGGCAGCGGCGAATAGCCCGAGAACATGACGCGGCTCTCGGCATCGCGCACCGCCTGCAGCACGCGGCCAAACTTGCTGCGCACCAGCCAGCGCGCCAGCAGGAAGAAGCCCAGCAGCGACAACCCCGTCAGCACGAACAGCGTCATGCGCATGTTCTGCGTGGCAATGGGCGTGCCCAGGATGCGCTTGAAGTCGGTAAAGCCGTTGTTGCCGCCAAAGCCGGTTTCGTTGCGGAAGAACAGCAGCATGGCCGCATACGTCATGGCCTGGGTGATGATGGAGAAGTACACACCCTTGATGCGCGAGCGGAAGGCGAAGTAGCCGAACACAAACGCGATCACGCCCGGCACGGCCACAATGAGGATCAGCGTGGCGATGAAGCTGTCGGACAGCGCCCAGTGCCAGGGCAGCTCCTTCCAGTCCAGGAACACCATGAAGTCCGGCAGATCGCTCTTGTAGTTGCCGTCGCGGCCGATCTGGCGCATGAGGTACATGCCCATCACGTAGCCGCCCAGCGCAAAGAACAGGCCGTGGCCCAGGCTCAGGATGCCGGTGTAGCCCCAGATCAGGTCCATGGCCAGCGCACAGATGGCGTAGCACATGATCTTGCCGAGCAGCGCCACGGCGTAGTCCGACAGGTGGAACATGCTGCCTGCGGGCACCCAGAGGTTGAGCACGGGTGCCACGGCGCACACCACGATGAGCGCCACGATAAAGGCCGACCAGCCACCGCGCGTGAGCAGCGGCGCCGGTGCGGGCAGTTGGATATTGGGAGAGGTTGGCGTAGTCATGATCAGTCGTCTCTGGTGCTTCAGTCGGCCGTACGCCCTTTGACCGCGAAGATGCCCTGGGGCCGCTTCTGGATGAAGATGATGATGAACACCAGCACCGCAATCTTGGCCAACACCGCGCCCGCCCAGCCTTCGAGGAACTTGTTCAGGATGCCCAGACCCAGCGCGGCATACACCGTGCCCGCCAGCTGGCCCACGCCGCCCAGCACCACCACCATGAAGGCATCGACGATGTAGCTCTGCCCCAGGTCCGGCCCCACGTTGCCCACCTGGCTCAGCGCGCAACCCGCCAGGCCCGCAATGCCCGAGCCCAGCGCAAAGGCCATGGTGTCGATGCGCGCAGTGTTCACGCCCATGCACGAGGCAATGGGGCGGTTCTGCGTCACACCACGCACGAACAGGCCCAGGCGCGTGCGACCGATCAGGTAGCCCATGCCCAGCAGCACCGCGATGGCAAAGCCGATGATGACGAGGCGGTTGTAGGGCAGCGTGAGGTTGGAGAGCACCTGCACGCCACCGCTCATCCACGCGGGGTTTTCCACACCCACGTTCTGCGCGCCAAAAATCGTGCGCACCAGTTGCATCAGCACCAGGCTGATGCCCCAGGTGGCCAGCAGCGTCTCCAGGGGGCGGCCGTACAGAAAGCGCAGCACGCCGCGCTCCAGCACCGCGCCCACGGCGGCCGAAGCGCCAAAGGCCAGGGGCAGCGCAGCGACCAGGTACCAGTCGAACGCACCCGGAAAATACTTCTGGAAGATGCCCTGCACCACATAGGTGGCGTAGGCGCCGATCATCATCAACTCGCCGTGGGCCATGTTGATCACGCCCATCAGGCCGTAGGTGATGGCCAGGCCCAAGGCGACGAGCAGCAGGATGGAGCCTAGGCTGATGCCCGAGAACGCGGCGCCCAGGCGTTCGCCCCAGGCGAGCTGGCCTTCCATGGCGCGCAGGGCGGCCTGCAGCGCAGCCTTGACCTTGGCGTCTTCTTCGACCGTAACGCGTTCGTTGAGCAGCAGCCGCGTATCAGGTGTGGCGCTGAGCGACAGTGCCTGGGCGGCCGCGATGCGTTGTGCGGGGTCGTCGCTGCCCAGCAGCGTGGCGGCGCGCGCCAGCTCCAGCTGGGTCTTGATCTTGTCGTTGGTCTCCTGCGCCAGTGCCTTGTCGAGCAGGGGCAGACGGCCTGCATCCGGTTCCTTGGTCAGTGCCTTGGCGGCGGCCATGCGCTGGGTTTCGTCCTTGCCAAACAGCGCCAGGCCCGCCAGGGCCGTGTCGATCTCGCCGCGCATGCGGTTGTTGTTGATGATGTCTTCGGCATCGGCGGGCACAGGGACCTCGGCGCCAGTGACAGGGTCGATGCCCTTGTCATCGCGCACGATCAGCGCCTTGCCATCGGCCACCTTCACCGCGTCGTCGGCCAGCGCCTGCAAGAAGGCGGCGGTGCGTTCGCTGGGCTCCACCACGGCCTGCTGCACGGCGGCCACACGGTCGTCGGTGTCACCAGCGGCCATGGCCAGGGCCTGCTCGGCGGTGAGGGCGTGGGCGCTGCCCGCCAGGCACAACAGGCTGACCAGGCACCAGCGCATGGCCAGAAAACATCGCAACATAAGAAGAATTCCATTCGGCCTGCTGTCGGTGGCAGGCGGGTGTCAAAGAAAAAGGGAGGGCGCACACAGGCGCCCTCCCCTCTTGGGCACACTGCAGGTGCTTACTTCTTTTCAGGTTCGTCTTTTTTCTTGTCGTTGCCTTCGATGTAAGGAGACCATGGCTTGGCCTTCACGGGGCCGGGGGTCTTCCACACCACGTTGAACTGGCCGTCGGCCTTGATCTCGCCGATGAACACGCTCTTGTGCAGGTGGTGGTTCTTCTCGTCCATCTTGGAAACGATGCCCGACGGTGCCTTGAAGGTCTGGCCGGCCATGGCGGCAATCACTTTGTCCACATCGGTGCTCTTGGCCTTTTCAACCGCTTGCTTCCACATGTTGATGCCGATGTAGGTGGCTTCCATCGGGTCGTTGGTGAGCGGCTTGTCCTTGTGGCCGGCAATGCCCTTGGCCTTGGCGTAGTCGCTCCACTTCTTGATGAACTCGGTGTTGGCCGGGCTCTTGATGGACTGGAAGTAGTTCCAGGCAGCCAGGTGGCCCACCAGCGGCTTGGTGTCCACACCGCGCAGCTCTTCCTCGCCCACCGAGAAGGCGACCACGGGCACGTCCTTGGCCTTCAGGCCGGCGTTGCCCAGTTCCTTGTAGAAGGGCACGTTGGAGTCACCGTTGATGGTGGAGACCACGGCCGTCTTGCCGCCCTGGCTGAACTTCTTGATGTCGGCCACGATGGTCTGGTAGTCAGAGTGGCCGAAGGGGGTGTACTTCTCGTCGATGTCGCTGTCCTTCACGCCCTTGCTCTTGAGGTAGGCGCGCAGGATCTTGTTGGTGGTGCGGGGGTAGACGTAGTCGGTGCCCAGCAGCACCCAGCGCTTGGCGCTGCCGCCGTCCTTGCTCATCAGGTAGTCCACCGCAGGGAT
This sequence comes from Acidovorax sp. K2F, assembly GCF_025246485.1. NCBI lineage: Bacteria > Pseudomonadati > Pseudomonadota > Betaproteobacteria > Burkholderiales > Comamonadaceae > Acidovorax > Acidovorax sp. K2F. The sequence continues at coordinate 87,030 of NZ_JAOBSQ010000013.1, read as the reverse complement.
GGCCTGCTGGTTGGGCGCGGCGCCGGTGTAGAACACGTTCTTGGACAGCTCTTCACCTTCGTACTGCACGGGGTAGAACAGCAGGCCGTTCATTTCTTCCACGACCGGCAACACCGACTTGCGCGACACCGAGGTCCAGCAGCCGAAGATGACCGAGACCTTGTCCTGGCCCAGCAGCTGCTTGGTCTTTTCGGCGAACAGGGGCCAGTTGGAGGCTGGGTCCACCACCACGGGTTCGAGCTTCTTGCCCAGCACGCCGCCCTTGGCGTTGATCTCGTCGATCGCCATGAGCACGGTGTCTTTCAGCACGGTCTCAGAGATGGCCATGGTGCCCGACAGGCTGTGCAGGATGCCGACCTTGATCGTGTCCTGGGCGTGGGCTGGCAGCGCAGACAGGCCAGCGAGCGTAGCGACGGCCGCGAGGGCCTTGAGGGAATAACGACGTTGCATGTGTGCTTCTCCGGTGGTGGTTTCAATCAGGAAATCAATCAAACCGCTTCGCCCGGTGGGCCCCGGTGTGGAGCCCCTGTGGATCGGGCGATGGAATGGATTCTGGAGAGCGGGGCCGGTTGGCGAAATACGCCGGGTGGCGTACACGCCCCGCTGCGAGCCCGCATCACACGGGGGCCGTTGCGAGGCGACTCACCACCCCCGATGCACGCCACAGGCGCACAAGGGCAAGGATGGCATTCACTATGAAAACAATAGCTGCTACGGCATATATCACTAGCGCTACCAGCCCATTTCATGCAAAAACCTTGGCCTGCAAAGGTTGTGGGGCCTCCGTAGAATCCAAGGGTTTTCCCTAGTCTTGCGCGCCTGACCCCATCGGCCCTGGTGCTGCCCTTTTGTCCCTCTGCGCTCCATGAACCTCCCCCTGCTGGCCCTGGCCATTGCCGCTTTTGGAATTGGCACCACCGAATTCGTGATCCTGGGGCTGCTGCCCGAAGTGGCAGGTGACCTGTCCGTCTCCATCCCCGCCGCCGGCATGCTGGTGTCGGCCTACGCACTGGGCGTTGCTGTGGGTGGACCGCTGCTGGCGGTGGCCACCGCGCGCTGGCCGCGCAAGACCACGCTGACCTGGCTGATGGTGCTGTTCATCGTGGGCAATGTGGGTTGCGCGCTGGCCCCCAGCTATGCGTGGCTGATGGTGGCGCGCGTGGTCACCTCGTTCTGCCACGCCGCGTTTTTTGGCATTGGCGCCGTAGTGGCCGCCAGCGTGGTGGAGCCCCACAAGCGCGCCCAGGCCATGGCGCTGATGTTCACCGGGCTCACGCTCGCCAACGTGCTGGGCGTGCCGCTGGGCACGCTGCTGGGCCAGCACCTGGGCTGGCGCTCCACCTTCTGGGCGGTGGTGGTGATTGGGGTGCTGGCCGTGGCCGCCGTGGTGCGCTGGGTGCCACACCTGCGCCACCAGATCAGCGGCAGCGCGCTGGGCGAGTTCCGCGTGCTGCGCATTCGCCAGGTGTGGCTGGCGCTGGCGGTGAGCGTGCTCGCATCCACCAGCATGTTCACGCTGTTCACCTACATCACGCCCATCCTGCGCGACGTGACCGGTGTCTCGCCCCAGAACGTGAGCGGCGTGCTGCTGCTGTGCGGCGTGGGCCTGACCATTGGCAACCTGCTGGGCGGCCGCCTGGCAGACTGGAAGCTGCTGCCCTCGCTGATGGGCATCTTCGCCGTGCTGGCGGGGGTGCTGGCAGCGTTTTCGTTCACCAGCGTGTGGCTGTGGCCTGCCGTCGTCACCGTGGTGGTGTGGGGCATGGTGTCGTTCGCGGCGGGCACGCCGCTGCAGGCGCGGGTGGTGTCGCAGGCGGGCGATGCGCCCAGCCTGGCGTCCACGCTCAACATCGGCGCATTCAACCTCGGCAATGCCATTGGTGCCTGGCTGGGGGGCGCAGTCATCACGGCCGGGTGGTCGCTGCAGACCATTCCGCTGGTGGCGGCCGCCGTCACGCTGAGTGCGCTGGCGCTCACGGCCTACATTGCCTGGCTGGACCGGCAGCCCACGCACAAGGCTCCGGCGCTGGCCGACTGCAAGGCGGCCTAAGCCGTTTCGGCGCGCTCGAACGCCACATAGCCGTCTTCGATGGCAGGCAGGATCTGCAGCACTTCGAAATACGGCACGGTAAGCAGGGGGGAATCGCGCAGCCGCTCCATGAAGTCGTAGTGCTTGAGCGGGTCATCGGTTTCCACCAGCATCAGGTCGCTGCAGGGCGCTGCGAAGGCCTCGGCATCGAAGTGGCGCAGGCGCAGGGCTCCCTGGTAGCGGGGCAGCAGGGCATGCAGGTGCGCCTCACCCAACTCACGCCTTTGCTCACGGGGCAAACGCAGCCACTCGGGCAGTGCACGCAGGTGGATGAAGAAGGCATAACGGGTGGCCATGGGGTGATCTCCTGGGGTCGATGAGAAAACAGGTGTTGAGCCGGCAGGCTTGGATCAAGCAGTGCGCAGCAGGCGGGCCAGCAGCCCGGGCGCCCAGCGCTGCAGGTGCCAGGCCGCGCGCGCCTTGCCGATGCGGATGTCGGTGTGCCCCGCCATCAGGCCGCGGACCAGTGCCTGTGCAGCGACATCGGAAGGGATCTTGCCGCGCCCTCGGCCCCGGGTCATGGGCGTGTCCACCAGGGGCATCACAGCGTGAACCACCCGCACTGGGCTGCCTTGCATCTGCACCCGCAGCGCCTGGGTGAAGAGGTCCAGCCCGGCCTTGGTGGCGCTGTAAACCGCCGCCGTGCGCTTGGGGCAAGAGCCCAGCACCGACCCGACATTGACCACCCATGCGCGCTGCTGGGCCTGCAAATGGGGCAGCAACGCACGCGTCAGCGCCATCGGCGCCAGCAGGTTGATCTCGACCTCCGCGCGCATGTCCTGTGCCCTGTAGCCGGCATCGTCCACCCGCAGGTCATCCTGGATGCCTGCGTTGTTCACCAGCGCGCCAATATCGGGATAGCGCAGGAGCCACTGCGCCGCCAGGCCATCCATCTCTTCAATGCGGGACAGGTCGGCCACCCAGGGCTCGATCAGTCCATGGGCGTCTGCCAGCGCCTGCAGCGGCTCGGGCTGCCGTGCCACGGCCAGCACGGGCACGCCGCACCGTGCCAGCTCCAGGGCCAGCGCCCGGCCAATGCCCGAGCTCGCGCCAGTGACGATGGTGCGTGGCAAGGGGCCTGCGGGCGCGGCCCGGCGTGCGGTGGTGGGGGTGCGAGCGTGTGACATGGGCCGCACTCTAGGCATGGCGCCGTCCGTCGTCATCAACCCAGGTTAATTGGCGAACGAAGGAGGCTCTCACCCTCAGGCGCGGCGGAAACTTCGCCACGCTGCCACGCGGCATACTGCGCGCCATGGCCCCCATCCCGCACCCCGCCTTCTGGTCGCTCCTCACACAGGCGGCGGGCACGCAGGCCCTGCCCGACTGGGCCACGGCAGAGCGCGCCATCACCACGCACGCGGTACAGGCAGGCGGCACGGTTTTTCTGCAGGGGGTGCAGCACCCTTATGTTTACGCTGTTCAAGCAGGCTTGTTCAAGCTGAGCTACCTGCAGGATGACGGCACGGAATGGATCAAGTCGTTTGCCGAAGAAGGACGTTTTTTTGCCAGCGTGTCCGCCCTGCAGCCGGGCGGCCGCACGGCCTTCATGGTGACGGCCATCGAGCCCGCCACCCTGGAGCGCATCGACCACGGCGTGCTGCTAGCGCTGGCCGAACGCCACCTGCCCTGGGCAAAGGCGCTGTACCAGCTGACCCTGGTGTACGCCGCACGCAAGGAGGCGCGTGAGCGCGAACTGCTCACCCTCACCCCCGAGGGCCGCTACCGCGCCTTCCTGGCATCACACCCCAACCTGGCGCTGCGCATCCCGCAAAAAGACCTGGCCCGCCACCTGGGATTGACGCCCGTCGGGCTCAACCGCATTGCCATGCGCGTGCGGCGCAGCGTCACATAGCCGACATTCGCCGGCAGCGCAGCGCTGCGCAGTGGCGCTAGGATGGCCCCCTGCCCTTGCCACCCGGTGATTGCCATCGAAGGCGCCGGCGTGCACTTTCTTAACCGCTCAGGACAACCCATGGTGAAACGACGCACAGTGCTTCTCGGTGGCGCCGCAACAGCCGGCGCGCTGGTCATCGGCTGGGGCGTGGTGCCCCCACGCCAGCGGCTGCACACCGCGCAGCCCCTGCCCCAGGGCACAGGCCAGGTGGCTCTGAATGGCTGGCTCAAGGTAGCCGCCGACAACACAGTGACGGTGATGATGGCCAAGTCCGAAATGGGCCAGGGCGCGCACACTGGGCTGGCCGCCATCCTGGCGGAAGAGCTGGACGCCGACTGGGCCCAGGTGCGGCTGGAGATGGCGCCCATCGACGACATCTACAACAACCTGGCCACGGTGGTGGACGGCCTGCCGTTCCACCCCGACAACGACGGCTCCATCAAGGCCGTGGCGGGCTGGCTGACCGCCAAGACCATGCGCGAAGTGGGCGTGATGATGACGGGCGGCTCCAGCAGCATGAAGGACCTGTGGCGCCCCATGCGCGAGGCCGGTGCCCACGCCCGCGCCATGCTCATCAACGCAGCGGCCGTGCAATGGAAGGTGCAGGCCGCCGAATGCAAGGCCAACGCTGGCGTGGTGGAACATGCGGCAGGCCAGCGCGCCACGTTTGGCGAGCTGGCCGCACTGGCGGCGCAGCAGCCGCCACCGGGCAAGGTGCCCCTCAAGGCGCCTGCTGAATTCAAGCTGATCGGCAAGCCGCTCACCCGCATCGAGGCGCCCTCCAAGCTCGATGGCAGTGCGGTGTTTGGCATCGATGCCCACCCGCCCGGCCTGCTGTACGCCAGCGTGGTGATGTGCCCCACGCGGGGCGGCAAAGTGGCCCAGTTCGATGGCGCAGCCGCGCAAAAAATGCCCGGCGTGAAGCAGGTGCTGGCGGTAGCGCCGTACCACGGCGGCACTGGCGGCGTGGCCGTGATTGCCGACACGCCCTGGCACGCCAAAAAGGCCGCCGCCGCAGTCACCGTGCAGTGGGACCACGGCCCCGCCGCCGCGCTGTCGAGCGCCGCCGTCATGACCCAGCTGACCCAGGCGCTGGACCAGGCCCAGGGCTTTGGCTACCACAGCGTGGGCGATGTGGACCAGGCCCTGCAAGGCGCTGCAACCACCCTCACTGCCGACTACCGCGCGCCTTACCTGGCCCACGCCACCATGGAGCCCATCAACTGCACCGTGCAGTTCAAGGATGGCGCGGCCAGCGTGTGGACATCCACCCAGGTACCGGGCCTGGCGCGCATGGCGGCCGCCAAGGCCCTGGGCATCGACGACACCAAGGTGACCGTGCACCAGCTGCTGCTGGGCGGTGGCTTTGGCCGGCGGCTGGAGGTGGACTATGTGGCCCAGGCCGCCGCCATTGCCAAGGCCGCGGGCGGCGCGCCGGTGCAGACGCTGTGGTCCCGCGAGCAGGACCTGCAGCACGACTTCTACCGCCCCGCCTGCGTGGCCCGGCTCAAGGCCGGGCTGGACGCACAGGGCCAGCTGGTGGCCTGGCACAACGTGTCGGCAGGCCAGGCCATCGTGCCGCAGGTGCTGGCCCGCACCTTTGGCCTGCCGGGCGCCGGGCCGGACAAGACCGCGTCAGAAGGCGCGTTCGACCAACCCTACGAGTGGCCCCACGCACGCATTGCCCACGAGATCATCGACCTGCCGCTGCCCGTGGGCTTCTGGCGCTCGGTGGGGCATTCGCACCAGGCGTTCTTCAAAGAGAGTTTTGTGGACGAAGCGGCCCACGCCGCCAAGAAGGACCCGGTGGCGTTCCGCGCCGCGCTGCTGCAAAAACACCCGCGCCACCTGAAGGTGCTGCAAAAGGCGGCCGAGCTGTCGGGCTGGGGCCTGCCCTTGCCGCCCGATGCGTCGGGCGTGCAACGGGCGCGCGGCGTGGCGCTGCACCAGTCGTTCGGCTCCATCGTCGCGCAGGTGGCCGAGGTGTCGGTGGGTGCCGACAAGGCCATCCGCGTGCACCGCGTGGTGTGCGTGATCGACTGCGGTGCGGCCATCAACCCCAACCTCATTGCCCAGCAGATGGAAAGCGCCGTGGTCTATGGCCTCACCGCTGCGCTGTGGGGCGAAGTGACGATCAAGGATGGCCAGGTGCAGCAGAGCAACCTGCACGACTACCCCCTGCTGCGCATGGCCGACTGCCCCCGCGTGGAGACCCACATCATCGCCAGCGCCGAGCCCCCCGAGGGCGTGGGCGAGCCCGGCGTGCCGCCCATTGCACCCGCCGTGGCCAGTGCCTTGTTTGCCCTCACCGGCCAGCGCCTGCGCGCGCTGCCACTCAAGCTCAGCTGACCCGACGCACCGGAGCCCCCATGACCACGACCCTGAACCTCAACGGCCAACCCATCGCGGTCAACGCCGAACCCGACACGCCCCTGCTGTGGGTGCTGCGCGGCGAGCTGCAGATGAACGGCACCAAGTTTGGCTGCGGCATGGCGCTGTGTGGCGCCTGCACGGTGCACCTGAACGGCGAGCCGGTGCGCGCCTGCATCACGCCCCTGTCGGCCGTGGGCAGCGCCCAGGTCACCACCATCGAGGGCCTGCAGGGCCCCGAAGCCTCTGCACTGCGCACCGCATGGACCGCAGTGGATGTGGCGCAGTGCGGCTACTGCCAGAGCGGGCAGCTGATGTCGGCCTGTGCCCTGCTGAAGAAAACGCCGCAGCCTACCGATGCCGACATCGACTCCGCCATGTCGGGCAATGCCTGCCGCTGCGGCACCTACCCGCGCATCCGGGCGGCGATCCACCAGGCTGCGCGCGGGCCTCAGGGCTGAGAGATCCCCCCTCCCAGGTCGAGCGAAACCTGCTCGACCACGCCCCCTTTTTCGGGCGGCATGTCGGCGCAGTACACGGCATTGCGCCCTGTGCCCTTGGCTTGGTAGAGGGCCTGGTCGGCACGGTTCACCAGCTCTTCAAAATTCATCCCCGAGCCCTTGTACAGGGTGGCTACGCCAATGCTCACGGTGACGGCCACCTCCTGCCCTTCGTCGCCCACGCACACCAGCAAGGACTCGACCTCGCGGCGCAGCGACTCTGCCACTTGCAACGCGCTCGCGCTGTCGGTCTCGGGCAGCACGATGACAAACTCCTCACCCCCAAACCGCGCGACGATGTCCACACCGCTGCGCTTGTGCCCAGCACACACCTGGGCCACTGCGCAGATCACGCGGTCGCCCGCCAGGTGGCCGTACAGGTCGTTGACGGTCTTGAACAGGTCGATGTCTGCCACCAGCACGGACATCGGGTGCCCAAAACGCTCCGTGCGCTTGTATTCCTTGGCGCCCAGCTCCATCAGCGTGCGGCGGTTGGACAGGCCCGTGAGCGAGTCGTTGGCGGCCAGCCGCTCCAGCGTGGCATTGAGCTGCTGCAGCAGGCGGTTCTGCTCGGTGAGCTGCTGGTTGATCTGGGCGATCTCGGTCTCGCGGCACTTGCGGTCGTGGATGTTGAACGTGACGCCGATCAAGCGCTTGCCGGGCGTCTCGCTGTGGCCGTCCATGATGCGGCCATAGTTGGCAAACCAGATCCACTCGCCACTCTTGGAGCGCAGCCGGAACTCACACCGGTACTGCGGCGTGACGCCCGTCAGGTGGTCGGCCACGGCCTTGCGCACGGTGTCGATGTCGTCGGGGTGGAACAGGCCGTAGATGTCCTGCACGCCCGAGACGATTTCATCCTCGGAGAACCCCAGCTCTTCAAACGTCTTGGTCGCCTTGCGCGTGACGTTGCCGGTGATGAGGTCGTTCTCCCACAGGTCGAGCCCGGCGGCCTCCAGAGCCAGCTCCAGCCGCTCCTTGTTCAGGTCCGCCTCACCCATGGCCATGACCACCTTTTTTCACAGCGTTCCGTTTCTCTCGTGCGTCGGTGCGGGCTTCAGGGTTCAGCCGGGCGGCATGCCACCCGCGTAACCGATATTGCGCAGCAGCGCGGCAAACGATGCCACGACGCCAGGGGTGTTGTAGAGCTGGGGCGCAGTCTGCACCGCAATCACGCTCACCTGGTTGCCGGTGCTGCGGCCCGTTGTAGGGTCGAAATACTGGGCCAGGTCGTCGCTGGCGTTGGAGAACCCACGACCCGTGCTCTCGGAGTAGTAGCAGATCGAGTCGGGCGCAATGATGTCGGGGGTGGTGCTGGCCGCCGAATACATGATCAGGTTCTCGTTGAGGTTGTAGAGGTAATGTGTCTCGGTGCTCTGGGCCGGGTCGGATGCATTGTCCAGCCGGATGATGCCCGAGTCTAGCGACGCGCTGGACGTAGACTGGCTGACCGAGGTGATGAAAAAGTTGGTGACCACGGCGCGCGCGGCACGGCCGGTGAGGTTCTGGATGCCCGCCGCCACGGCCTGGGTGCTGAGCGGCGTGACCGCCTGCAAGAGCTGCAGGCCCAGCTGGCGTGCCTGCTCCAGCGTGCCCGGAATGTAGCTGTCCGACAACGCGAACTGGTTGCCTGCGTTGGAGGGCCACATCGCAATGCCCGAGTACCCGCCAAAACCGCCCACCACCCCGCCCGCCAGCGACTCGATGCCCGACGCTGTGGCGGAGCCCAGCACCGCGTACTCCGCCGCCACGAGCGTGGACGCATCGCTGGCCAGCACGGCCGGACTGGGCGCTGGCCCAGAAGGGGCGGTGAAGGTGGTCTGGGGCAGCTCAGGCACGGCACGGCCTGCGCCATCGCCGTTCACCACCCAGATGCTGCCGCCCGACATGGCCGCGCCAATCAGCGGCACCAGCGAATTGATGGGCCCGATCTCCACCGGGATGAAGGCGCCTGGCTGCATGCCGGTGTACGCCTGCATCACGGCCACGGTGTTGCTGATGGAGTTCTGCACCGCCGTGAGGGTGAGGTTGTCGGCCGCGTCGGGCGAACCCATGATGGCCAGCACACAGGCATTGGTGGCGCCGTCGTAGTCCTGCACCTGCACCGTGCCCGTGTAGCCCTGGTCTGCCAGCTGCTGCACGATGGCGCATGCGTCTTGGTAACTGCCACCACCGCCGCTGGCCAGCACGGCCGCCCCGGTGGCGATCGCCTGGAAATCGGTCAGGCCATAGAAATAGACATTGCCCATCGGGCCCCCCTCTCTTATTTGGATGAAAAGCACGATATCCGAGCCCCGTCGAAAGTCAATGACCGGGATACCACGGGGGGATCGGCACCACGGCAGGGCCTGCACTCTGGTTTACGGCGGCATCATCGCCTATGCTGTGCACCAAGTTGTTTTCCGCTACCCCCACCATGAGCACCCCCGAAAAATCCCCCGTTTACGGCACCGAAGACCTTTTGATAAGCCTGTGCAACTCCGTCACCCGCGTGCTGGGCGTGGCTACACACAGCCAGATCCACTATTCCGGCATGGTGCAGCGCATCAGCAAGACCTGCCTGAAACCCGACATTGGCTGCTTTGTGCTGTTTGACGGCGGCTTCTCGGGGCTGGTGATCATCAATTTCTCAGGCCAGGCGGCGATGGAGCTGTACGCCAACTACCTGCTGAACATGGGCATGTCCAAGGATGACCTGGTCAGTTCGTACACCTCCGACGAGGTCAGCAACGTGATGGGCGAGCTGATGAACCAGGTGGTGGGCGACTTCACCGGCAAGGTGCGGCGCGAGTTGCAGACCCACATCACGCAGAACCAGCCCAAGATGCTGGTGCTGAACAAGCAGGTGCAGCTGTCGGTGGACGCCAACCTCGACAAGCCCGAGGCCCGGCGCGTGACCTTCTACACCAGCAACAACAACATCTTCTACCTGGAACTCGCCATCGACCGCACCGAGTTCATCAAGCTCTACGACTTTGAAGCCCAGGAAGCTCCCGACCCGGACGCGCTGATGGCCCAGTCGCAAGAAGCACCGCCCGTGCCCGCCCCACCGCCAGCCGGCCAGGACGACACGGATGCGCTGCTCAAGTCGCTGGGGATGTAGAAACACTACAAAAAAGATAGCTGCCAGCGCATGAAACACTAGCGCTTGCAGCCACTTTTTCTCAAATATGCGCCCGAAGTGCCTGCGGCGCCCCTCCGGGCGGCCCAGCGGGCCTGTCCTACACCCGCCGTCACGATGCACTGACCGCTCCGCCAGGTCACGGGTCTAAGCTGAAAAGCTCACCTGTTGATCGGAAAGGAGTCCCCATGCCACGTGCCGCCTGGAGCGCCAAACGCGAGCGCCAGTACGAACACATCAAGGACAGCCTGCTGGAGCGCGGAGAGAGCGAAAGCACCGCCGAAGAGATTGCCGCGCGCACAGTGAACAAGGAACGCGCGCAACACGGCGAAGCCCGCACGGCCAACCCCAAGACCCTGAAAGCCACGCCCGCACCCGTACGCGGCGGCAAAAACTCGCACCGCGGCCCGCAGGGCCGCACGCGCGAGCAGCTGTACGAGGACGCCAAGCGAGAGAACATCCGGGGTCGCTCCCGGATGAACAAGCAGCAACTGGAGCAGGCGCTGGCGCGCTGACCCTGGCCCGCGCTTTGCGTCCGCTCACTGCCAGCCGTAGCGCCGCACGTACCAGCGCTTCATCACGGTCGTCAGCAGCACGTAGCCCGCCAGAATGCCCACCAGCCACGGAAAGTAAGCCAGCGGCAGCGCCTGCAGCTTGAAGTGCCCGGCCAGCGGCCCCATGGGGATGAAGATGCCCACCGCCATGATGAGCACCGTGGCCGCAAGCAGCGGCACCGACGCCACGCTTTGCACAAATGGCAGCTTGGGGGTGCGGATCATGTGCACGATCAGCGTCTGCGTGAGCAGCCCCACCACAAACCAGCCCGACTGGAACAGGGTCTGTGCGCCCTCGTTGTTGGCACCAAACACGTGCCACATGACGGCGAAGGTGGTGATGTCGAACACCGAGCTGATGGGCCCGAAGAACACCATGAAGCGGCCGATGTCGCCAGGGTTCCACTTCAGCGGGTTGCGGATGAGCTCCTCGTCCACGTTGTCGAACGGGATGGCGATCTGCGACAGGTCATACAGCAGGTTCTGCACCAAGAGGTGCAGCGGCAGCATGGGCAAAAAAGGCAGGAACGCACTGGCAACCAGCACCGAGAACACGTTGCCGAAGTTGGAGCTGGCCGTCATGCGGATGTACTTGAGCATGTTGCTGAAGGTCTTGCGGCCCTCCATCACGCCCTCTTCCAGCACCATCAGGCTTTTCTCCAGCAGGATGATGTCGGCCGCCTCCTTGGCAATGTCCACCGCGCTGTCCACGCTGATGCCGATGTCGGCCGCACGCAGCGCCGGGGCGTCGTTGATGCCGTCGCCCATGAAGCCCACCACATGGCCGCCCGCGCGCAGCGCGCGCACCAGCCGCTCCTTGTGCAGTGGCGAGAGCTTGGCAAACACGTTGTGGGTGTCGGCTGCGCGCGCCAAGGTGGCGTCGTCCATGGCGTCCACGTCCTTTCCTAGCAACACGCCCTGCACCGCCAAACCCACCTCGCGGCAGACCTTGAGCGTCACCAGCTCGTTGTCGCCGGTCAGCACCTTCACGGCCACACCGTGCGCGGCCAGCGCCTTGAGCGCAGGGGCGGTGGATTCCTTCGGTGGGTCCAGAAACGCCACGTAGCCGATCAGCGTGAGGCCCGATTCATCGGCCACGCTGTACACCGTCTGGTGGGGCGGCGTCTCCTTCATGGCCACGGCGACCACGCGCAGGCCCTCGTTGTTCAGACCGCGCGTCACCTCCAGCACCCGCGCGCGCAGGGTGGCGTCCAGCGGCAGGTCTTGCGCGCCGGTGTCTTCCACCACGCGGACCTGGGTGCACACGTCCAGCATCTCCTCCACCGCACCCTTGCAGATCAGCTCGTGGTGGTCGTTGCGCTCGCTGACGATGACCGACATGCGCCGGCGCACAAAGTCGAAAGGCACCTCATCGACCTTGCGGTAGTCCTGCGCCAGGCGCAGGTCGGTCTGCAGCTCCACATGCTCCAGCACGGCGTGGTCCAGCAGGTTCTTCAGGCCGCTCTGGTAGTGGCTGTTGAGGTAGGCAAAGGCCAGCACCTCGTCACTGTTGTGGCCGAACACGTCGGTGTGGCGCTCCAGAAAGATCTTGTCCTGCGTGAGCGTGCCGGTCTTGTCGGTGCACAGCACGTCCATGGCACCAAAGTTCTGGATCGCGTCCAGCCGCTTGACCACCACCTTCTTGCGCGACAGCAGCACGGCGCCCTTGGCCAGCGTGCTGGTCACGATCATGGGCAGCATCTCGGGCGTGAGGCCCACGGCCACCGACAGCGCAAACAGAAACGCCTCCAGCCAGTCGCCCTTGGTAAAGCCGTTGACCACCAGCACGATGGGCACCATGACCAGCGCAAAGCGGATCAGCAGCCAGCTCACGCTGTTGACGCCTGCCTGGAACGCGGTGGGCGTGCGGTCGGTGGCCGTGACGCGGGTGGCCAACGTGCCAAAGTAGGTATGGTTGCCCGTGGCCACCACCAGCGCCGTGGCCGAGCCCGAGACCACGTTGGTGCCCATGAACAGCAGGTTGGTGGCGTCCAGCGCACTCGTGCCGGGCTGGCTGCGCTCGGCAAATTTTTCGACCGGCAGCGATTCACCCGTCATGGCCGACTGGCTCACGAACAGGTCCTTGGCCGTGAGCACGCGGCAGTCCGACGGGATCATGTCGCCCGCCGACAGCACGATGTGGTCGCCCGGCACCAGCTGGTGGATGGGCAGTTCGCGCGGCGTGGCTGCGGCCTCCGCGCCGCTGCGGCGCAGCACCGTGGCGGTGTTGGTGACCAGCGACTTGAGGCGCTCGGCCGCCCGGTTGGAGCGGCCCTCCTGCACAAACCGCAGCAGCGTGGAGAGCACCACCATGGCCAAAATCACGACGGTGGCCTCGTGGTCTTCGGTGAGGTACGAGATCAGTGCCAGCACCGTGAGCAGCACGTTGAACGGGTTCTTGTAGCAGTGCCACAGGTGCAGCCAGGCGGGCAGCGGCTTTTCGTGCTCCACCTCGTTGGGGCCGTGCTGGGCCAGGGCGGCGGCGGCCTGGGCGTCACTCAGACCCGCAGGGTCGGACTGCAGGCGCTCGATCAGTGGGGGCAGGTCATCGCTGGCGGCGCGCTGCAGCTCGCGGCTGAGCAGGTCGGGCGAGGTGGCGGGGGTGGGCGCGCGGCCCAGGGTCAGCGTGTCCAGGATCAGCCGCCGCGCAAAGTGGCGCGTCACATGGCGGGTGTGCAGAAAGCGGTCGAACAGGTGGTGCAGGAAGCTCATGGCGGTCTCCCTAGCAGCAAGCGCTGACGGCGTTGCGCGTCACGGGCAGTGGTGCCGTGTGCGCAGAAATGTTGATGAAACGGAACATGGTGAGTCACTCCTTCTGGCCGGCAACGGCCAGAGGCGTGAGGCTCACGCCGTCACGCGAGCCATCGCCCCGGGCCCTGGGCCTGGTATGCAAAGTTCAATGGGGATGTGGTGTGGGGCGGCGCTTCGGAGCGCCTGCGCGGGTCTGGGTCCATGGGGCCTCCTGGGTAGTGGTTGCAATACCGGCTTGGGCCGGCTTAAAGCGGCCGCGCCCGGCGGCGCGATGCCCGCGCAGGCGGCTGGCCATGCAGGTAGCAGCGAATGCGGTGCGTGGGCCACAACGTGGTGCCGTCAAGTTCGGCCACGGCTTGCAGGCTGTCAGCGGCCCCATGGGCAGGGCCCTGTGCGCCTGAAGGCAGCAATGCAGCATGCTCGGCGCGTTCAGCGCCAGGCGCCACCGCACGCTGGAAAAGGCTGGGCAGATCCACAACAAAAAAACGCATGGCCGTTGTCCTTGGCAGGCAGGGCGGAGCACGCAGACGCAGATGGGCGCCAGGGGGCACCATCACAGCAGGCGGGACATGCCCCAGCCAAAGGGGCGCGGCCCGTGCAGACGGCACAGATGCAGCAAAGCGGCAAGACGGTAAAGCCACCCACACCGCCATGGCCAACGGGGGCGCACGGGGTACAACAGGGGCTGGGAGAGACGGGGCCGGAGCTTGCACAAGGCAATCCACGGCCCGGGAGCGGGCGTCAGGAGGCCTGGCAGGCAGCAGCCGTCACGGCTTGCTGGGGTTCACTGCAACAACTGGCACTTTCCACGCTGGGGCTCCGGAAATGAAGGTGCGCGATTATTGCGCTGCAACATGACGAGGTCAATGCGTTTTTTTGGCCCCGACGGTCACCCTTCAAACTGGGGATGCAACTGCCGGATGCGGTTCATAGCCATGGCCGCTGCTGCGGTGCGTGTTTCCACCCCCAGCTTGGCAAACACACGCTCCAGGTGCTTTTTGACGGTGGCAGGGCTGGCGCCCAGGATGTCGCCGATGTCGCGGTTGATCTTTCCCTTGACCACCCAGTACAGCACCTCGGCCTCGCGCGCGGTGAGCTTGAAGGACAGGCTCATGGATTCGATGATCTTGGCATCCGACACCTCGCGCATCACGATGAGCCAGTCGCCGCCGCCGGCGCTGTCGCCAGCCTGCTGGTGCAGGCGGAAGGTCAGCCTGCGGGCACCCTGCTCCACCGCAAGGCGCGGGGGCTCGGCCAGCGAAGCGGCCAGCAGCTCGGCCGCGTTGTCGGCCAGCACATGGCGACGCAGCCAGGCCTGCACCGGCTCGGGCGCCCATTGGCCGAAGGCGGTGGGCGCGCCGTCCGGGCCCACTTCACCAAAGTAACTTTGCAGCAGCTCGCGCGCCAGCGGGGTCTGCCACACGATGCGTCCGTCCACCGCACGCACGGTGATGCTGGCGTAGCCAAACGCATCGAGCGCGTTGCGCGCCTCGCGGGCCTGGCGCGCGTCCTGCCGGGCCTTTCGGGCAGAGCCCAGGTGCACCCCCATGCGCGCCATCACCTCGCGCGGCTTGATGGGCTTGGTGACGTAGTCCACGCCACCCGCCTCCAGCGCGGCCACCAGGTGTTCAGTCTCGGTGAGACCGGTCATGAAGATGATGGGAATGTGTGCCGTGGCGGGCGATGCCTTCAAGCGCCGGGCCACTTCAAAGCCGTCCATGCCGGGCATCATCGCGTCCAGCAACACGATGTCGGGCAGGGCCTGCGCAGCGCGCTGCAGGGCGGCCTCGCCATGCGTGGCCACCAGCACGGTGTAGCCCGACTCATCCAGCGCGTCGTGCAAGACGGCCAGGTTGTCCGGCACGTCGTCCACGATCAGCACCACATCGCTGTCGGTGCGGTCCAGCGCGGCACCCGGCGCGGCAGGGGCCTGAAAGGAAGGTGGGTTGGCGGTGGTCATCACGAGGGTGCCTGTTCCAGGATCTGGCCCATGGCATCGAATTGGAACTGCTTGGCCAGCTGCCGCATGGTGTCCACAAAAGCGCTGTGTGCGGGCTGGCTGCGTTCAATGTCGTCCAGGGTGTTGAGAATGCCCCGGTAGTAGCCCAAAGACACTGCCTGCGCCAAAGCCGCCAGCGCAGTGGTATCGGGGTATGTGAGGGGTGCGGGCGCCGCAGAGGCTGCCGTGGGCGCTGGCCCCGTGAAGGCCTCGGCAGCCTCGTCGTATTGCCATTGCAGGCCCAGGCGGCGCTCCAGCCAGTCCAGCAGCTCGCTGTGGCGCACAGGTTTGACGATGAAGTCTTCGGGCCGGATGTCCACGTCGTTGTCGAGCGCCTTGTCGAAGGCATTGGCGGAGACGATGGCACATTGCACGTCCGGTAACCGCATCTGCCGCACACGTCGCAAAGTCTCCCAGCCGTCGATGCCCGGCATGGCCAAGTCCATGAAGATGGCGTGCGGCCGGTAGCCGGTGGCCAGCAGGTCCAGCGCATCGTGGCCGCTGGCCGCCTGGCGCAGCTCAAAGCCCAGGGGTTCCAGCAGTTGCAGCAGCAGTTCGCGGTCGGGCTCCTCGTTGTCCACCACCAGGATGCGGCGGCGCTCGCCTGCATACCCCCTGCGGGCGCGCTGGGCTTGCACCGCTACGGGCGCCGCCGCCTTGCCCAGCACATCCCCATGCACCTCGGGCAGGAACAGCTTGACGTGGAACACCGAGCCTACGCCCGGCGTGCTGCTCACCGTCAGCTCGCCGCCCATGAGCGCGGTGAGCATCTTGGCAATGGTCAGGCCCAGGCCTGCGCCCGGCGCGGCCGTGGTGCTGCCGCCGCCCGAGCCGCCGCGTGCAAAGGGCTCGAAGATGCGCTCGATCTCCTCGGCCGTGAGGCCCGGCCCCGTGTCCTGCACCTCGATGCGTGCCATCTCGCGCGCATGGCGCACGCGCAGCGTGACAGTGCCGTGCGCCGTGAACTTGACGGCGTTGCCCAGCAGGTTGATGAGGATCTGGCGCAGCCGCTTGTCATCGGCACGCACCACTTCCGGAATCACGCCTTGCACATCAAACGTGAACGCCAGGCCCTTGGCGGCAGCTTGCAGTTCGAACAGGCTGGCCATCTCGTGCAGCCCGTCCGCAAAGCGCATGGGCGCCACCTCGAGCGTGAGCTTGCCCGACTCGATGCGCGCGATGTCGAGCGTGCCTTCGATGAGCGACAACAAATGCTCGCCGCCGCGCCGGATCACATGCACCGCCTGCTTGCGGTGCGGTGGCACGCCCGCGTCTTCGCCCATGAGCTGGGCATAGCCCAGGATGCTGTTGAGCGGCGTGCGGATCTCGTGGCTGATGGCGCTGATGTAGCGGCTCTTGGCCTGGTTGGCCTGGTCGGCCGCGCGCTGGGCCGCTTCGGCCACCTGGCGCGCCTGCTCGGCCACGCTGCGCGCGGTCTGCAGCGCCTCGTCGGTCTGGCGGTGCAGCTCGATCTCGCGCACCAGCAGGCCGGTCTGGCGATTGGATTCCTCCTGCGCCACCTGGCGGCTTTTGTGCGCCAGCACCAGCCACCAGGCCACGATGCCCGAAATGACCAGCAGTGCAAGATAGGCCTTGAGCAGGCCCGAGCGCAGCGCCACTTCGGGTGCCGCCATCACCTCGGTGTCAGTGGCCGCCTGGGCGATGGTGTTGAGCTCCTGGTGGTACAGCAGCCCCATCACCGAGGCCAGCAGCGGCGCGATCACCAGCATCAGCAGCAGGAAGTGACCCAAGCCCGTGTCCAGGTAGCGCCACATGGCGCGCGGCAGCACCCAGCGCAGCGCGGCCGACCATTGCACCGCCATGCTCGCGTGGGGTTTGCACAGGTCGCCGCAGCGCGCATCGAGCGTGCAGCACAGCGAGCAGATAGCCCCCCGGTAAGCAGGGCACTGGGCCATGTCCGGGGCTTCGTACTCGCGCTCGCAGATCACGCAGCGCTGCACGGTGTAGCGCACGTAGCTGCCCAGGTCAGCACCTTGTTTGCCGCTGACCGGACCGTGCATGGGCACCGCCACCACATCGGTCACCGCAGTGGGATCGGGCTGGCGCGCAATGTAGTAGCGCCCTCCAGTGGCCCAGGCAATGAGCGGTGCGGTGACAAAGGCCACCGCCATCGCAATCACCGCCGAGAACGCCTGCGGCAGCGGTCCGAACAGGCCCAGGTGCGCGCTGATGGACAGGATGGACGCGAGCGCCATCGAGCCCACGCCCACTGGATTGATGTCGTACAGGTGGGCGCGCTTGAACTCGATGCCCTTGGGCGACAGGCCCAGCGGCTTGTTGATGACGAGGTCGGCCACCACCGACATGATCCAGGCGATGGCGATGTTGGAGTACAGCCCCAGCACCTCGCCCATGGCGCGGAACACGTTCATCTCCATCAGCATGAAGGCGATCAGCGTGTTGAACACCACCCACACCACGCGCCCCGGGTGGCTGTGGGTAAGGCGCGAGAAGAAGTTCGACCACGCCAGCGAGCCTGCGTAGGCGTTGGTCACATTGATCTTGAGCTGCGAGACCACCACAAACAACGCCGTGGCCGCCACCGCCCAGCCGTAGTGGGGGAACACATATTCATACGCGGCCAGGTACATCTGGTTGGGGTCCACCGCACGCTCGGCGGGCACCATGTGGGTGAGCGCCAGGTAGGCCAGCAGAGCGCCGCCCAGCATCTTGAGCACGCCCAGCACCACCCAGCCCGGCCCGCCCACCAGCACGCCCAGCCACCAGCGGCCGCGCGTGGCGGGTGTGCTGGCGGGCATGAAGCGCAGGTAGTCGGCCTGCTCCCCCATCTGGGTAATGAGCGCAATACCGACCGTGAGCGCCGCACCAAACAAGGGCAACTGAAATGTGGCGCCCCGCATTGATTCACCACCATAGTGCACGATGCCGGAAAATGCACCAGGATCGCGCACGATCACATACACAAACGGCACCACCAGCATCACCAGCCACAGCGGCTGTGTCCACACCTGCAGGCGGCTGATGGCCGACACGCCATGCGTGACCAGCGGAATCACCACAATGGCGCAGATGAGGTAGCCCCAGGTGGGCGGGATGTCGAGTGCCAGCTCCAGCGCATAGGCCATCACGGCCGCCTCCAGCGCGAAGAAGATGAAAGTGAAGCTGGCGTAGATCAGCGAGGTGAGCGTGGAGCCGATGTAGCCAAAGCCCGCGCCGCGCGTGAGCAGGTCCATGTCCACCCCATAGCGCGCCGCATACACGCTGATGGGCAGCCCCGCCAGGAAGATGATGAGCCCCGTGGCCACGATGGCCCAGAACGCGTTGATGAAGCCGTACTGCACCAGCAGCGTGGCGCCCACGGCCTCCAGGATCAGGAACGAGGCCGCACCAAACGCGGTGTTGGCCACCCGCCATTCGGACCATTTGCGAAAGCGCTGGGGGGTGTAGCGCAGCGCGTAGTCCTCCATGGTCTCGGTGGCCACCCAGCTGTTGTAGTCGCGCCGGACCTTCACGACCTGCTGCGGCGCCTGCGCGTCGGCATCCGGCCCTGGCATGGGAGCCGAGGTGGCGTCAGGCGGGGCAAGGGAGGCGGTGGAGGGGAGCATGGGCAAAGGGCGGCGGCGGCCCTTGTAAGTGCAGTTTCCATGCCACGGGTCGGCTTCACTTCCAGTGCACCTTCGCCCTCTGGCGTATGGCGGGCACGGGGCTTGCTGCCTATGATGAATCCGCTGCCCTTCGGACCGCATGGCCATCGATGACGATTGCCCCGTATGTCCGGCCAGGACAACCCGCCACACGAGCCCACCCCTCCTTACATTGAGCAGAACGACATGGAACTGACCCCTCGTGAGAAAGACAAGCTGCTGATCTTCACTGCCGCCCTGCTGGCCGAGCGCCGCAAGGCCCGGGGGCTGAAGCTCAACTACCCCGAGGCCGTCGCCCTGATCAGTGCCGCCGTGATGGAAGGCGCGCGCGACGGCAAGACCGTGGCGCAGCTCATGAGTGAAGGCCGCACCGTGCTGACCCGCGCGGACGTGATGGAAGGCATCCCCGAGATGATTCCGGACATCCAGGTGGAGGCCACCTTCCCCGACGGCACCAAGCTCGTCACCGTCCATCAGCCGATCGTCTGACCCCTCCCCAACACTTCCCACCTTCTCTCTGTGGAGCCCCCATGCGCATCACACTCTCACACCGTCACACAGCCGCTCTTCTTTTCATAGCAGCCAGTGCAATCAGTTCTAGCGCCATCGCCCATACCGGCGCTGAATCCCACATCCACAACAGTTTTCTGAGCGGCTTGGCCCACCCCTTGTTCGGCCTGGACCACCTGGCCGCCATGGTGGCCGTGGGCCTGTGGAGCGCCCTGTCCGCGCGCCGTGCTGGACGCGAACTGCTGTGGGGCCCTGTGGGCTTTGCGGCCATGTTGCTGGCGGGCGCAGTGCTGGGCCTGCAGGGCGTGGCACTGCCTGCGGTGGAGCCGATGATTGCCGCGTCGCTGCTGGCCACGGGCCTGCTCGTCGTGTCGCGCCTGCCCGTGCCTGGCCTCGTGGCCGCGCTGGGCGTGGGGGTGTTTGCCGTCTTTCACGGCGTGGCCCACGGCGTCGAGCTGGCGGGCAGCCACAGCGCCTGGCAAACCCTGGCGGGCATGCTGACGGCCACCGTGCTGCTGCATGGCGCGGGGCTGGCGGCAGGCTGGGCACTGCGCCACCGCACCGTGTGGCTCAGCCGCGCTGCAGGCGCTGCCGTGGCACTGATGGGTGGCGCCCTGCTGGCCCAGATGGCCTGACAGGTCTGACTGGCGTCATGCATACCGACACCACAGCAGCTCCTCCCTCAAGGACCCGACCATGATCCCTGGCGAACTTTTTACCGAACCCGGCGAGCACGCGCTCAACACCGGCCGCCGTACGCTGACCGTGGTGGTGCGCAACACCGGCGACCGGCCCATCCAGGTGGGCTCGCACTACCACTTTGCCGAGACCAACAACGCCCTGGGCTTTGACCGTGCGGCTGCACGCGGCATGCGGCTCAACATCGCATCCGGCACCGCCGTGCGCTTTGAACCCGGCCAGGAGCGCACCGTGGAGCTGGTGGACTACGCAGGCGAGCGCCGCGTGTTCGGCTTTCAGGGCCTGACCCAGGGTCCGCTGTAGCAAATTCAAGCCCAATTGGCCGATAGCGCCGGTATCAATTGCCCCAGCAGCTATCAAAAACATAGTAAACCGTTCTTGCGGAGCACCCCTCACATGGCAACCATTGGACGACGCGCCTACGCCGAGATGTTCGGTCCCACCGTGGGCGACCGCGTGCGCCTGGCCGACACCGAACTCATTCTCGAAGTCGAGGCCGACTACACCCTGCGCGCCGGCAGCTACGGCGAAGAGGTGAAGTTTGGCGGCGGCAAGACGATTCGCGACGGCATGGCACAGAGCCAGCGCAGCAACGCACAAGGCGCGGTGGACACAGTGCTGACCAACGCCCTGGTGGTAGACCACACCGGCATCTTCAAGGCCGACATCGGCCTGCGCGCAGGCCGCATCGCCGCCATCGGCAAAGCCGGCAACCCCGACACCCAGCCCGGCGTGGACATCGTCATCGGCCCCGGCACGGAGGTCATCAGCTGCGAAGGCAACATCGTCACCGCAGGCGGCATCGACAGCCATATCCACTTCATCTGCCCGCAGCAGATCGAAGAGGCCCTGGCCAGCGGCGTGACCACCATGCTGGGCGGCGGCACCGGCCCCGCCACGGGCACGCTGGCCACCACCTGCACGTCGGGCTCCTTCAACATGGAGCGCATGCTGCAGGCCGCCGACGCCTTCCCCATGAACCTCGGCTTTCTCGGCAAGGGCAACGCCAGCCTGCCCGATGCGCTGCACGAGCAGATCAACGCTGGCGCCATTGGCCTCAAGCTCCACGAAGACTGGGGCACCACGCCCTCGGCCATCAGCAACTGCCTGGATGTGGCCGAAGCCACCGACACGCAGGTGGCCATCCACAGCGACACGCTCAACGAATCGGGCTTTGTGGAGAACACCATTGCCGCCGTGGGCGGGCGCGGCATCTGCGCCTTCCACACCGAGGGCGCGGGCGGCGGCCATGCACCGGACATCCTGCGCGTGGTGGGCGAAGACAACTTTCTGCCCAGCTCCACCAACCCCACCATGCCCTACACCCAGAACACGCTGGACGAGCATGTGGACATGCTCATGGTGTGCCACCACCTCGATGCCAGCATTGCCGAGGACCTCGCCTTTGCCGAGAGCCGCATCCGCAAGGAGACGATTGCGGCCGAGGACATCCTGCACGACCTGGGCGCCATCAGCATGATGTCCAGCGACAGTCAGGCCATGGGCCGCGTGGGCGAAGTCATCCTGCGCACCTGGCAGACGGCGCACAAGATGAAGGTGCAGCGCGGCAGCTTGCAAGGTGACACGGCCCGCAACGACAACACGCGCATCAAGCGCTACGTGGCCAAATACACCATCAACCCCGCGATTGCGCATGGCATCAGCCACGAGGTGGGTTCTCTCGAAGTCGGCAAGTGGGCCGACATCGTGATCTGGAAGCCCGCGTTCTTTGGTGTCAAGCCCGCGCTGATCCTGAAGGGCGGACTGATTGCCATGGCTGCGATGGGCGACCCCAACGCGTCCATCCCCACACCGCAGCCCGTGCACTATCGGCCCATGTTTGGCGCGTTTGGCGGGGCCATCGCCAAAACGTCGCTCACCTTTGTCTCGCAGGCAGGATTGGCTGCTGGCATTGGCGAGCGCTTTGGCCTGCGCAAGACGCTTTCCGCCGTGCGCAACATCCGCGGCATCCGCAAGCGCGACATGGTGCACAACAGCTACACGCCCAAGATGGAGGTGGACGCGCAGACCTACACCGTGCGCGCCGACGGCCAGCTGCTCACCTGTGAAGCGGCCACCGTGCTGCCCATGGCACAGCGCTACTTCCTGTTCTGAGGTTGCTTCCCATGAACGCCTTGCTGCAAGACCTGCGGATCCGCCTGGACGACCTGACCGATCCCCGCATCGAAGCCTTCATGCAGGAGCATTTGAAGGACATGCGTGCCACCTCGCCACCGGAGAGCGTGCACGCGCTCGACATGGTGCAACTGCGCCAGCCTGAGATCCGCTTCTGGACGGCCTGGCGCGGCGATGACGAGCTGGTGGGTACCGGCGCACTCAAGCACTTGGATGCCGACCATGCCGAGCTCAAGTCCATGCGCACAGCAGCCAGCGTGCGTGGCCAGGGAGTGGGCCGGGCCGTGCTGGAACACATCCTGGGCCAGGCGGTGGACCTGGGCTACCAGCGCATCAGCCTGGAAACGGGCACCCAGCCCTTCTTTGAACCCGCGCACCAGCTGTACCTGCGCTATGGCTTTACCGACTGTGCACCATTCGGCAGCTACCGGCCCGATCCCCACAGCCGCTACATGAGCCGCACCCTGTAGCGCATCCGCGCATCGCCTTTCGGCCAGGGCCACAATGTTGACCTCGCCTATCCGGCTCCGCCCTTCCCTCTTGCCATGATCCAGGTCTCCAAACTTCTCCCCCAAGGCCAAGGCCTCGCTCCCGTACTGCTCAAGCGCGCCACCACCATCGAGCTGGACTGGGACGTGCGCCAGAAAAGCCGATTTGCAGCCACCGACTCGGCCGGACGCGAACTGGGCATCTTCCTGCCCCGTGGCACCCTGGTGCGCGGCGGCGATGTGCTGGTGGCCGAAGACGGTTCCATGGTGCGCGTGATCGCAGCGCCGCAGCCGGTGCTGGTCATCACCCACTGCGAACACCACGGCACACCGTTTGACCTGACCCGCGCCGCCTACCACCTGGGCAACCGCCACGTGCCCATCGAGCTGCAGCCCGACCACCTCAAGATCGAGCCTGACCACGTGCTGGCCGACATGCTGCGCGCCATGCACCTCATCGTGAACGAGCAAAACCTGCCGTTTGAACCCGAAGGCGGTGCCTATGCTGCGGGGCATGGCGGCGGGCACCACCATGGGGGTCACGGCCATAGCCACGATCACGATCACGATCACGATCACGACCACGACCACGACCACGAGCATGCTCACGCGCACGATCATGGCCATGACCACGGGCACACGCACACAGAGGTACCGGCTGCGGCCACGCCCCCGGCCCGAGGCCGCACGGTGTCCATCCCCGTGGTGGCCCAAGGGCACGTGCACGGCCCGAACTGCAACCACGACCACTGAGCCACCGCCCATGCGCCTGGACCGCCCCACGCCGCTGCCGGCCGCCAGCTTTTTGCAGCTGATGTGGCTGGCCTCCCCTGCACTGCCGGTGGGCGGGTTTTCGTATTCCGAGGGGCTGGAAAGCGCCATTGAAAACGTGGGCCTCGCCAGCGAAACCGCCGTGGGTGACTGGCTGCAGGACCAGCTCCACATCACCCAGGCCCGGGGCGACATGGCCCTCATCGCCAAGGCTGTGGGTGCGTGGCGGCGCGCCGACTGGGCGCATGTGCGCGAACTCAACGACTGGGTGCTGCACACCCGAGAAACGAGCGAACTGCGCATGCAGACCGAGCAAATGGGCCGGTCGATGGCCGACTGGCTGCGCAATCAGAACCAGGGCGACGAGACCCTGATGCCCGCCGTGCGCCACCTGGCCGCATTGCCCCCCACCTACCCTGTGGCATTCGCACTGGCCGCCTCCACCACCCAGGCGCCCGTGCGCGACGTCCTGCTGGCCTACGCTTTTGGCTGGGCGGAGAACATGGTGCAGGCCGCCCTCAAATCCATGCAGCTGGGCCAAAGCGCCGGCCAGCGCATCCTGGCCCGGCTGGCCGATGCAATCCCAGCCGCAGCCGACCATGCCATCGGGTTGATGGACAGCGAGCGCCAGGCCTTTTCGCCCATGCTCGCCATCCTGTCAGCCCAGCACGAAACCCAATACTCCCGCCTCTTCCGATCATGACCACCAGCAACCTGCACCACGTACCGAACCGCACCAAGAATCTGCCGCCCCTTCGCGTGGGCATCGGTGGCCCCGTCGGCTCCGGCAAGACCACGCTGCTGGAAATGCTGTGCAAGACCATGCGCGATGACTACGACCTCATCGCCATCACCAACGACATCTACACCAAGGAAGACCAGCGCCTGCTCACCGTGAGCGGCGCGCTGCCCGCAGAGCGCATCCTGGGCGTGGAAACCGGCGGCTGCCCCCACACCGCCATCCGCGAGGACTGCTCCATCAACTTGGAGGCCATCGACCGCATGCTGGGCGAGTTCCCCAACGCAGACATCGTGTTTGTGGAAAGCGGCGGCGACAACCTGGCCGCCACCTTCAGCCCCGAGCTGAGCGACCTCACCATCTACGTCATCGATGTGGCCGCTGGCGAAAAAATCCCCCGCAAGGGCGGCCCTGGCATCACCAAAAGCGACCTGTTCATCATCAACAAGACCGACTTGGCCCCCCACGTGGGCGCCAACCTGGATGTGATGCATGCGGACACCACCCGGATGCGCACCAACGCCCAGGGCCTCAAGCCGTTTGTGATGACCAACCTCAAAACCCTGGCCGGCGTGGCCGATGTGGTCAAGTTCATCGAGACCCGGGGCATGCTGAAAAAATCAGCACCCGCAGTCGGCTAGAATTCGCGCCTTCCCTCCCGGAGACTTGGGTGAGTGGTTTAAACCAGCAGTCTTGAAAACTGCCGACGGGCAACCGTCCGTGAGTTCGAATCTCACAGTCTCCGCCAGTTCTCGGCCCGGCGCAGCTACAACAGCGAAATGTGCGCAAAGGCCAGTGCAGCAACATGTCTGTGGCTGACCACCCCTCACTCAACCCGATTCACAAGAACGCATCTGCCCCCTAGACTGCGTTTTTACTGAGCCTTGCTGCATCCATGGGCAGGACTGAGAAATTGGGTGTGGGCCTGCGGCCTGAAGTGACTAGCCATGTCGAGGAGAGAAGGATGTTGTCGTCGGCCCTCTACGCATCGTTCTTTTTCACGGTGGCCCTGCTGGTCACCACCGCCTACTTCTTGATGGGTGGTCTGCCGCTTCTTACGCTAAAACATGACACCCCACTGGACGCGCGGTTCGTTCGGGGGTTTTTCAACGTGTACTACCGTGCTGCGTTCTGGGCGTCACTGGGGGCGTTTGTAAGCTATGCGCTTTGGGGCAGGTACCCCTTTGCAATCGGCGTGGCGGTCAATGCCTGCATCGTCTCGCTGCTGCGCAAGCACTTGTTGCAAGCCATGCAGCAGCTCGGTGCACAGATCGAGGCGAGTAGCGACGGAGCGATTCACCACTTTCGCCGCGTGCATTCGGCGGCGCTCTTCGTCAACCTGGTTCAGTTGGTGGCGATCGTTTGGGGGCTGTTGTGGTTGTCCCAGCAGCTCAAGTAGACCTCTCGGTGGGGTGCCACGCCGGGCCTGTGCCCTGCGTGTGGCCTTTCTTTCACCTCGCCAGTCCCGCTCCCTGCGGTGCGATGGGAGTCAAATCTTCAGGGCGGCATACCTCTTCGCTGTGCGCCAAACGAATCCACAGACCGGTGCGTTTGATGATGACGTAGTCCACGCTCACCGTTCTGCCTTTGTAGAGAAATTGCGCGCCGGGTTTGTACAGAATCATTCTTGTGATGTAGCGCGCTGGGATGGCCGGAGGATGACGACATCACCCATTCCGCAATGGTGCCAACAGATGGGCGCCGGGGCTTTGCCGCCCGGCAAAAGACCTACGACGCAGTCGCTTTTTCACCCCCATGTTGATGCCGAAGGGCGGACAAAAAAAAGCCCGCAGGTTGCGGGCTTAACACTTGCACGATGCAAGCGGGAGGGATGTCGAGGGGTATCGACGTGGCAATGTTAGGACGGTGACCCGTGAGGGCATGTAGGACAGAGCCGATTCCTCCAGAGGCGCGCGCAAGGGCTGAAACGTGTGTCCCCGGGTCCCGGACCGCTTGGCAGCCTGCGGCCGCCATAGGGTCAATGCACCGCTCACCCAGCGCTCAAGTGCCATAGATCCGTGCGCAGCCCCGTCCAGTGGCTTTGGCGAGGTACATCGCGGAATCGGCCTTGCGCAGGAGTTCTTCGGCCTCGGTTCCGTCGCCGGGCGACAGGACGATACCGACGGACGCGCCGATTTGCAGGGCGTGCGCCTCGATCTCGGTGGGCTGCCCCAGCGCCTGCACCAGGCGATCGGCCAGGCGGTAGGCGCTTTCGCGGTCGGACACCCCACGTTGCAACAACGCAAACTCATCACCGCCCAGCCGCGCCACCACGTCGTCCTCGCGCGCAGCCTGCGTCAGTTGCCGGGCCACCCAAACCAGCAACTGGTCGCCCACCGCGTGGCCGTAGCGGTCGTTGATGGGTTTGAAACCGTCCAGGTCCACATACAACACGGCAAAGCCACGGCCCAGGCGGTGCACATCGGTGGCGGCGGACTGTAACGCTTGCAAAAAGGCCGTGCGGTTCACCAAGCCCGTCAGGCCGTCGTGCTCTGCGACGTGGCGGATCTGCTGCTCGGCCTGCTTGCGCTGGGTGACGTCGGTAAAGGTGCGCAGCGCTCCCCCGCCTTTGATGGGTACGGTCTGGACCTCCAGGATGCGCCCGTCGGGCCGGGGGCGGTCGTACACCTGCAGCTGATCGACTCCACCGTTGCTGTGCAGCAGCATGTCCTGGATGTCTTGGGAGGCACCCTTGAACTCACCGCGAGCGCGCAGGTAGGCCAGCACATTCATCAGTGTGGGTTTGGACGCCATCAGCTCGGCGGGCAGCTCCAGCAGCTCCAGTGCACGGCGGTTGCACAGCTCGACGACCCCGGCGGCACTGATCTTGGCCACGCCCTGGTCCATGTTTTCCAGCGTGGCTTCGAGCAGGATGGATTTCTCGCGCAATTGCGCCTCGCTGTCGCGGGCGCTGCGTTCCGCCTGGGCCAGCAAGCGCTGCTGGCGCTTGAGTTCGGTGATGTCCACATGGGCATAGAACACCGTGCCGTCGCTGCCCTGTTTGGCGATGACGCGGCTCCAGCGGCTGCGGGGCAAGGGCACCTCAAACGGCGCCCCCGCAAAACGCATGTGCTCCTGCAAGATCGACAGGCCGTCGTAAAAAGGCGCCATATCTCCCTGACCTTCGACGGACCAGGCGTGGCGGTACACCTCGTCGAACGCTTTACCCGCGGCAGCCGTACGGTCCGACAGGCTATACATCTGCATAAAGGGCTGGTTGACCCACTGGATGCGCTGATCTTCGGCACAGATCATCAACCCATCGGGAATGCGGTCGAACAGTTCGGAGCTTTCAAACAGCGGACTGCGCAGGTAGCCGGGCTCATGGATGTCGGCCTCGGCCGGCGTAGCGAGCGTGGCTTGCGCGCTCTGCAGCGGCAGCGCCTCGGCACGCCACAGGCGCACCCGCCCCACGCCTTCAATGGGCAACGACGACACATGCACGCGCAGCCCCCGGTGATCGAAGCTGTAGGGGCGGGTCTGCGCCCGGTGGCGCTCGACCCCGGCGGTGATGTAGCGCTCGATGTTGGGCAGCTCCTGGGCATCGAGCCGCTGGTTATAGAAGCGGCGCAGGTTGGCTTCGTAGGGCTCGCCCTCGTACACATGCCCCTCGTGCTCCGGGAAGAACTTGAAGAAGGTCCTGTTCCAGGCCACCGTGCGGTCGCTGTCGTCAAACGCGCACAGCGCCACGTCCAAACCATCCAGGGTGTCACCCAGGGCACGGATGAGGCGGAGGCGAGAAGCGTCAGGCATGGTCAGGAGGTTGGATACGGCACTGTCAGCACAAGCCCGTGCAACACACTGGCCCAGGTGGCAAGGGGTCTGCCAACGCCGACGCACAGCGCCGGTCGCTTCATTGTGCGGAACCGTACTTACAGCAAACCGTCTGAGGGCCACGGACAAGTTGAAGGCAGCGGTTTGTGTTGCGCCAGCACCACAATATCTTGATGCAAGTCAAGACTCAACCGAGACCAGCGCGGATGCTAGGCCCCGTCGTCGTTACGGCTGGAAACTGATCCATAGCTTGACCGGAACCCTGTCGCGCCTGCGTTCCGCTATGGTGGGTGTTTTGTACCCAGGAGCTAGCCGCATGATGAAAAAAACCACCCCTTTTGCCGTCGCCTGTTGCCTCGCCCTGGGAGCAGCTGTGACTGGATGTGCGGGTTACGGACAAACACCCGCACCACCCGCCAGCACGGCACCGACAGGCGCAGCGCCCGGAGGCATGTGCAATGCCCAGCCCGCGCAGTTTGCAGTGGGACAAAACAGCACGGCATCGATCGTGGAGTCTGCACGGCAGCGCTCGGGCGCGCAGACGGCGCGCATCCTGCGCCCAGGGCAAATCATCACCAAGGAATACGACACCCAGCGGCTGAACCTGGAGGTAGATGGCAATGGCCGCATCCTTGCGGCAAAGTGTGGCTGAGCTTGCCCCTGGCTGCCGAATGGCCTGAGGGCCTGCCAACAATCTCCCCGGAGATCACAAACCGGCTTTGATGGAGCCTCCCTCCGTCAGTCCGCCAGAAACAGCTCCTGCAGATCGCTCAGGAAGTCAAAGCCCCGCTCGGTAGGCCGTACACGCGCCATGTGGCGCTCGATCAGGCCCTTGCGCTCGGCAGCCTCCAGGCCCTTGGCGATGGTGGTCAACGGCAGGCCTGTGCGGGCCATGAAGTCCTGCAGCGCAAAGCCTTCGCGCAGGCGCAGGGCGTTGAGCATGTACTCAAACGGCAGATCGGTGCGGCGCACCTCGTCGTCCTGCGCCACGGCATGGCCTGCCAGGGCGTTGTCCATGTAGCGCGCGGGGTCCCGAAAGCGCACCTGTCGCACCACGCGGTGCGCAAAGCTCAGCTTGCTGTGCGCGCCCGCGCCGATGCCCAGATAGTCGCCAAATTGCCAGTAGTTGGTGTTGTGAAAACACTGGTGGCCCGGCTGCGCATACGCAGAAATCTCGTACCGCGCCATGCCCGCCTGCCCCGTCATCTCCGTGATCCGGTCAAGCATGGCGTAGGCCTGGTCGTCCTCGGGGATGGCCGGGGGGAACTTGGCGAAGTAAGTGTTGGGCTCAATGGTGAGGTGATAGATGGAGATGTGCGGCGGCTTGAAGGCCAGCGCGGTTTGCAGGTCCTGCTCCAGCTCTGGCAGCGTCTGGCCCGGCAGGGCGTACATGATGTCGAGGTTGAAGGTGTCGAAGGACGCAGCGGCCTCCTCCACCGCCGCCATCGCCTGGGCACGGTCGTGCACGCGGCCCAGGGCCTTCAGGTGCTGGTCGTTAAAGCTCTGCACCCCTACCGACAGGCGCGTGACACCCGCCGCGCGGAAGGCGCGAAAACGGTCTTTCTCGAACGTACCGGGGTTGGCCTCCATCGTGATCTCGCAATCTGGCTCCAGCCGCAGACGGGCGCGGATGTCGCCGATCAGCCGGTCGATGGCTGCCGGCGAAAACAGGCTGGGCGTGCCGCCGCCAATGAAGATGCTGTGCACGGACCGCCCCCAGACCAGGGGCAGCGCGGCCTCCAGGTCGGCCATCAGAGCATCAATGTAGCGCTGCTCGGGCACCTCGCCGCCGGAGGCATCCGCGCGAAATTCGTGCGAGTTGAAGTCGCAGTACGGGCATTTCTTGAGGCACCAGGGCAGGTGCACGTACAGAGACAGGGGCGGCAGGCTGGGCAGCTGCAACAGGCCCGGGCGCATGTAGTGCTGGATGTCGCGCACCACGGCAGGTTCGGCCTCGGCCTGTGGCGTGATCGGAATATGAACCACGGTCAGCGCCCTTCTACAACCAGCGTTCGCGCATCAGCGCCAGCATCTGTGCGGCCGATCGGCCCCGGTGGCTGTGGGCGTTTTTCACCTCCACGGGCAGCTCGGCAAAGGTCTTGCCGAACTCGGGGATGAACATCACGGGGTCGAAGCCGAAGCCGTTGCTGCCCCGGGGTTCGGTGGTGATCTCGCCCACCACGCGGCCCACGGCGATCAGCGGCTCCGGGTCTTGCGGGCTGCGCACGGCGACCAGGGTGCTGACCATGGCGGCGCGGCGGTTGGTCACGCCTTGCAGTTGCTCCAGCAGGGCGCGCACGTTGTTGTCGTCGCTTTTCTCGTAGCCGAACTGGGTGCAGTAATACGCGGTGTCCACGCCCGGCAGGCCGCCAAAAGCGTCCACACACATGCCGGCATCGTCGGCCAGCGCCGGCAAGCCCGTGTGTTCGGATGCAAACCTTGCCTTGGCCAGGGCGTTTTCGACAAAGGTGCGGTAAGGCTCCTCGGCCTCACCCACGCCCAGGTCGGCCTGCCGCACCAGCTCCACGCCCAGGGGCGCAAACATGGCCTGCAACTCGGCCAGTTTGCCGCGGTTATTGGATGCCAGAACAATTTTCATGGTCAAAATGGCCGCAAGCGCTAGTGAAATATGCGCAAGCAGCTATCAATTAAGGAGTATTTTGCAGGGCTTGCTGCTGCAGCTGCACCAGCTGGGCGATGCCCTGTTCGGCCAGCCCCAGCAGTTGGTCCATCTCGGCGCGGGTAAAGGCCACGCCTTCGGCTGTGCCCTGCACCTCCACATAGTGGCCTGCGCCCGTCATCACGACGTTCATGTCGGTGTCGCAATCCACGTCTTCCACATATTCCAGGTCCAGCAGCGGCGTGCCCTGCACGATGCCCACCGAGATCGCCGCCACTGGCTGCAGCAGGGGCGACTGGGCGATCTTGCCGCTGGCCAGCAGCTGGTTGACCGCATCCTGGGCCGCGACCCAGGCGCCGGTAATGGCAGCCGTGCGCGTGCCACCATCGGCCTGGATCACGTCGCAGTCGAGCTGGATGGTGCGCTCGCCCAGCAGTTGAAGGTCAAACACGGCGCGCAGGCTGCGGCCGATGAGGCGCTGGATCTCCTGCGTGCGGCCAGTCTGCTTACCCCGTGCGGCCTCGCGGTCGCTGCGGGTGTGGGTGGCGCGCGGCAGCATGCCGTACTCCGCCGTGACCCAGCCCTCGCCGCTACCGCGCTTGTGCGGGGGCACACGCTCTTCCACCGAGGCGGTGCAGAGCACCTTGGTGTTGCCAAACTCAATCAGCACCGAGCCTTCGGCGTGCATGGTGTAGTGGCGCGTGATGCGCACAGGGCGCAGTTGGTTGGCGGCGCGGTTGCCGGTGCGGATGAAGGTGGTCATGTGATTCTCTATATCAAGCGAGTCGCCCACCTGCGTCATGAGGCGGGCGATGAAAGGCGAAAAAACCTGATTCCATGCATTCGCATGGAGGGAGCCTGGATGCAACCCACAGCGCCGATGGCAGTTCAGGCCTTGCGGGCAGCAGAGCGACGGATGGCTTCGTTGATTTCGGCGATCGACCGCTCAATGGCCGCATCGTCCAGGTCATCCACCAGCCCATCGAGCGGGCCCGCCTGGATGGTGGACGCAAAAACGTCGTCGCTGATGCTGTCCGTGGACACCCCCTGGGTGGACTCGAACGCATCTGGCGTCTCCC
This sequence comes from Acidovorax sp. K2F, assembly GCF_025246485.1. Taxonomy (NCBI): domain Bacteria; kingdom Pseudomonadati; phylum Pseudomonadota; class Betaproteobacteria; order Burkholderiales; family Comamonadaceae; genus Acidovorax; species Acidovorax sp. K2F. Next base: position 55,310 of record NZ_JAOBSQ010000013.1, on the reverse strand, counting down.
ACTCCAGAGCCACCACGGTCACGTTGTCACTGCTGTCCCCGGCTTTGCGAAGGGCATCTTCCACCAGCTCGGGCACAGCGTGCGACACGGTGTTGCGGCCCAGCTGCTTGGCGATGTCTTCGTCGCTGAGCGTGCCCCACAGGCCGTCTGAGCACAACAGAATGCGATCGCCCTGCTCCAGGTACACAGGGCCGGTAATGTCGTAAATGGGCTTGGTGGGGGAACCCAGGCAGGTGAACAGCACGTTGCGGTTGATCTTGTCCAGACCAGGGGGCGGCGTGTTGCGCAGCTCCATGTACGAGTGGTCCCGCGTACGGGTCAGCAGATCGCCATCGCGCACCATGTACAGGCGCGAGTCTCCGCAATGGATCCAGGTAGCGGTACCGGCCTGCAACACCGCCGCGACCAAGGTGGTGCGCGGTGTGTCGAGCATGCCTTTCTCTGTGGCGTAGCGCAGGATCTGGTGGTGTGCCGCGAGCAACGCGCCGGACAGGAACTCCTGCACATCCTTGAGCTGGGGTTTGGCCTGGCGCTGGAACAGCGCCGAGATGGTCTGCAGCGCGATCTGTGCGGCCACTTCACCTTCAGGGTGGCCACCCATGCCGTCGGCCAATACAAACAGGCCCGATTCGCGCGTGTAGCAATAGCCCATGCGGTCTTCGTTCTTCTCGCGGCCGCCACGGCGGCTGATCTGGAATACCGAGAACTTCATAAGGACTCACGCAAACAAGGATGCACCCGGGCGCCATCCGTGGACATGTACCTCGCCCGAACCCGCATTGCGTGCGTCTGGTTCATTTGGGCTTGGCTCCGATACCGGTGGCTTCACCCACCTTCTGCACATTTTTCTTGGTGTCAGACACCAGGGTGTCCAATTGCAGTCGCATCTTCTCGGCCACCGTGAGCTTGGTGTAGCGGCGCTCACCCTCGCGGCTGAGCTCTTTCTGCAAGGCAAACACCGACTGGGGGCGGGACAGCGGGTCAAGCGCCATGCACCACTCCACCACCTCGATCAGGTTGTCGGAATACACGCCACGCAACTTGGTCAGGGCGAGCGACAGGCGGTCCTTGTCCACGCGCTGCGGCGCCTCGTTGGGCGGAAAGCCCTGCATGCAGGCGTAAATGCAGGCGCCGATGGCGTAGATGTCGGTCCACGGCCCCATCTGCGAATCGCGCCGGTACATCTCGGGCGCAGCAAAGCCGGGGGTGTACATGGGGCGGATGAAATTGCCCTCCTTGCTCAGCACTTCGCGCGCCGCGCCGAAGTCGATCATCACGGCCTTGTTGTCGTCGGTGATGAAGATGTTGGCGGGCTTGATGTCCAGGTGCAGCATCTTGTGCTGGTGCACGATGCGCAGGCCGCGCAGCACTTCGTCGAACAACGAGCGGATGGTGGACTCGCGGAACACCTTCTGTGTCTTGAGGTCGCGGGCGGTGATGATGAAGTCCTGCAGGGTCGCGCCCTCCAGATAGTTCATCACCATGTAAACGGTTTCGTTCTCGCGGAAGAAATTGAGCACGCTCACCACGGAGGCGTGCGAGATCTGGGCCAGCGAGCGGCCCTCTTCAAAGAAGCTCTTGAGCCCCAGGCGGTACAGCGAGAGCTTTTCGGGCGGCACCTTCGGAAGCAACTCACCAGGAGCGCGGGTCGCCAGGGACGAAGGAAGGTACTCCTTGATGGCCACCTGCTGGCCTTCGGCGTCGAGGGCCAGATAAACCACACCAAAACCACCGGAGGACAACCGGCGCACCACACGGTAACCGCCAATTGCGGTATCGGGCGGCAAGGGGGCCGGTTTGATTTTTGACATATTTTGCGAAGATGATTCGGGGGTAAGGCGGAACCCGGATAATCGCCGGATCGCAAGCAACCATCAAAAAGTCCAATGCCAGTTTACAGCATGACCGGATACGCCAGCGCACAGCATGGCGCATCTGCCACTGGCGCTGAAACCGACGCCCGCGCCCCCCAGACGCGCCGGCTGGGACTGGAAATCCGATCCGTCAACAGCCGCTTTCTGGACCTGTCGTTTCGCCTGCCTGACGAGCTGCGCGCTATGGAGCCCACGCTGCGCAGCTTGCTCACAGCGCGCCTGAAACGCGGCAAGGTCGAAGTGCGAGCCGCCCTCGACACCGACGACAGCAACAGCCTGCAAGACCCGCCTGCACGACTGCTGCAGCGGCTCAACTCTTTGCAGGACTCCGTCAGGGCTTGGCTGCCCAGCGCTGCCCCCCTCACCGTGGCCGACGCCTTGCGCCTGTGTGCCAATGCACATTCGGGCACCGAGGACTGGAGCGAAGCCGTTCCGGCCCTCGCGGAAGAAGCATTGACCGCCCTGCTGGCCGCCCGCGAACGTGAGGGCAAACGCCTCGCAACCATGCTGCTGGATCGCGTCAAGCAGCTGCGGGCCTTGGCCGAACAGGCGGTCCCCATGGTTCCGCTGCTGGTGGAGCAGCAACGCCTGCGCTTCATGGAGCGCTGGAAAGAGGCGATGGCCCTCACCGACGGTTCTACCCTCCCCGAGGCTGCCCGTGACCGCGCATTGACCGAGGCCACGGCGTTTGCCATCCGCATCGACGTGGCAGAAGAGATCACGCGGCTGGATTCGCATCTGGATGAAATCGAGCGCCTGCTGAAAAAAGGTGGCGAAGTGGGCAAGCGCCTGGACTTCCTGATCCAGGAACTCCACCGCGAAGCCAACACGCTGGGCTCCAAATCTGCCGCGCTCGACCTCACCCGCATCAGCGTGGACATGAAGGTGCTGATCGAGCAGATGCGCGAGCAAGTGCAAAATATCGAATAACACTCATTTTTTGATAGCGCCTGGCGCACATCAACCATGGACTATCCAGGAAATCTCATCGTCGTGGCAGCACCCAGTGGTGCTGGCAAGTCCAGCTTGGTCAAGGCCTTGCTGGAGCTGGACTCGCATGTCCACCCCTCCATCTCGCACACCACCCGTGCGCCCCGCGGCCAGGAAAAGCATGGCCGCGAATACTTCTTCGCGTCGGAGTCCGAGTTCGACGCCATGGTGCAAGGCAACGCGTTTGTCGAATGGGCCCATGTGCACGGCAACCGCTATGGCACATCCAAGAAAGCCATTGAAGAGCGCATTGCCCAGGGCTCAGATGTGATTCTGGAAATCGATTTCCAGGGCGCACTGCAGATCAAGCAGGCATTTGCCAATGCGGTGCTGGTTTTCATCCTCCCGCCCAGCTGGGAAGAACTGCGATCGCGGCTGGAGCGGCGGGGCGAAGACTCTGCGGATGTCATCGAGGTACGCCTCAAAAATGCTGCCATCGAGATGGCCCAGGTCAGCAAATTCGACTTCGTTATAATTAACGAGTTGTTTGAGCGCGCGCTTTTCGACCTGAAAGCCGTAGTTCACGCCCAGCGACTCAAGTACGCCGCTCAGCGCCGCGCCCGTGCTGACACCTTTCAGTCGCTCAATATCACCTGAATCCCCGGAGTAAACGATGGCACGCATCACCGTAGAAGACTGTCTGGAAAAGATCCCCAACCGCTTCCAGCTCGTACTGGCCGCCACGTACCGTGCCCGCATGCTCAGCCAGGGCCATGCTCCACGCATCGAAAGCCGCAACAAGCCCGCCGTGACTGCCCTGCGTGAAATCGCCGAAGGCAAAGTGGGTCTGGAGATGCTCAAGAAGGTTCCCGGTTGAACGTTCTGTTGGGCAATGCCCATCCAAAAGCACCGCGCCAGCGGTGCTTTTTTTTGCCCGAAAGTCCTCTGGCGCAGTCCCGCGCTACATTTAAGGCATGAACGCGGTGCTCAATTCACCTTCTGCAACGCAGCCTCGCCCGGGCGACCCATCTCAGGCAGGCAATCTATCGGCAGCCGCTGCGGCCGCCAATGCGGCTGCGGCCAGCTTCGCCGCACTGACCGATAGCCTGGACTACCTGGACGCCGTCAGCATCGAGCAGGTGCGCCAGGCGTACCGTTTTGCCGATGAAGCCCACCTGGGGCAGCTGCGCAACAGCGGTGAGCCCTACATCACCCACCCTATTGCAGTGGCCGCGCAGTGCGCGGCGTGGAAGCTCGATGCCCAGGCGCTGATGGCCGCGCTGCTGCACGACGCCATGGAAGACTGCGGCGTGACCAAGGCCGACCTGATCGACCGGTTTGGCGCCCCGGTGGCCGAACTGGTGGATGGCCTCACCAAGCTGGACAAGCTGCAGTTCAACACTCGCGAAGAAAATCAGGCCGAGTCGTTTCGCAAAATGCTGCTGGCCATGGCGCGTGATGTACGCGTCATCCTCATCAAGCTGGCCGACCGAACGCACAACATGCGCACGCTGTCGGACATGCCGCGCAGCAAATGGGGCCGCATTTCGTCCGAGACGCTGGAAATTTATGCCCCCATTGCCCACCGCCTGGGCCTGAATCAGACCTATCGTGAACTGCAGGACCTGGCCTTCCGACACCTGCACCCCTGGCGCTATGCCACACTGGCCAAGGCCGTCAACAAATCCCGCAACCGCCGGCGCGATCTGGTTCAGAAGGTGCAGGCCGAAGTGGATGCCGCCTTCTCCAAGATCGGCATGAAGGTGCGCCTGGCAGGCCGCGAGAAAACGCTGTATGCCATCTATCAAAAGATGGACCTCAAGCACCTGAGCTTTGCCCAGGTGACGGACATCTACGGCTTTCGAGTCATCGTGCCGACTGTGACCGATTGCTACACCGCCTTGGGTGTACTGCACCAGATGTACAAGCCGGTACCTGGAAAGTTCAAGGACCATATTGCCATTGCCAAACTCAACGGCTATCAGTCTCTGCACACCACCCTGGTGGGGCCCTCGGGCGTGAACATCGAGTTCCAGATGCGCACCGATGAGATGCACGTGATTGCCGAAGCCGGCGTGGCAGCACACTGGCTGTACAAGGCCCAGGACGGGGAAGGTACGGCAGCCGAGCGCCTTGGCACCAAGTGGCTGCAGTCCTTGCTGGACATACAGAACGAAACACGGGATGCGGCGGAGTTCTGGGATCACGTCAAGGTGGACCTGTTTCCCGATGCGGTCTACGTCTTCACACCCAAAAGCCAGATCATGGCGTTGCCGCGCGGCGCCACGGTGGTGGACTTTGCCTATGCCATTCACAGCAATGTGGGTGATCGGACGACCGCCGCCAAGATCAATAACGAGCAGGTTCCGCTGCGCACCGAACTCAAGAACGGGGACGTGGTGGAGATCATCACCGACCCCGTTTCCACACCCAACCCAGCGTGGCTTGGTTTTGTGCGCACGGGTCGAGCACGGTCCAAGATCCGCCATTACCTCAAAACCTTGGCCCAAACCGAGTCCGAAGGGCTGGGTGAAAAACTGTTGACTCAAGCCATCCGAGCGGAAGGCCTCGAACAACTGCCCCCCGTCAGCGCTGAGACCCAACCGCTGTGGGACAAGCTGCTGCGCTTCACCGGCAATCGCACGCGCAGCGAGCTGATGACCGATCTGGGCCTGGGCAAACGCATTGCCAGCATCGTCGCCAAACGGTTGATGGTGCTGATGTCGGAGCATGGCCACCGTCCGGATGCTCTGCTCATGACTCGTGAGCGCTACACATCTCACGAAACCCTGTCGCAAGGGGCCGTCACGCTGGATGGCAGCGAGAATGCCTCTGTGCAATATGCCACCTGCTGCCGTCCCGTGCCGGGCGACAGCATCGTCGGTTATCTGGGCCGCGGTGAGGGACTGGTCGTGCACAACGCACATTGCAGTGTCGCCAAACGTCTGCAGCATAAAGACAGCGAACGCTTCATTGCCGTGGACTGGTCGGACGAGCCCACCCGAATGTTCGAAACGGGCGTGGTCGTTACCGTGAACAACGGCAAGGGGGTGCTGGCACGCGTGGCAGCGGAGCTTGCCAATTCAGAGGCCGACATCACCCACGTGGACATGGACGATGAGGCGGCCTTGGACACCACGGATCTGCGATTCATCGTGGCGGTTCGCGATCAGGCCCATCTCGAGCTGGCATTGCGCAACCTGCGCCGCACACAGGCTGTGCTGCGTGCAGCCAGGATTACTCCACAACCCTGACACCTCAGCACGGCACCAAGCCCTGAGGTCGATACAACAGACGCGCAGGTCGGCGTCTGTGTGCGAACGGGTTACGTAGCGGCACTACGAGGCGGGTACTGCACCTCCACCACCTCCAAATGGCGCACTCCGCCCGGCGTGGGTAACTGCACCTCGTCCCCAACGCGCGCCTTCAGCAGCGCCCGGGCCACAGGTGAAATCCAACTGACCTGACCCATACGGCTGTCAGCCTCGTCAATGCCCATGATGGTGATCGTGCGCTCACCATCCTCGTCGTCGGAGTAGGTGACGGTGGCTCCAAAGAAGACCTGTTCACTGCCCGCATGCAAACTAGGGTCCACCACCTCGGCGATCTCCAGCCGCTTGGTCAAAAAACGAATGCGCCGATCAATTTCGCGCAGGCGCTTCTTGCCATAGAGGTAGTCGCCGTTTTCAGACCGGTCTCCGTTGCTGGCCGCCCAGTGCACCACATCCACGATCTTCGGCCGCTCGCTATCGATGAGATCCAACAGCTCCGCCCTTAGACGTGCATAGCCTGACGGGGTGATGTAGTTTTTGCCACCCGGCGGCAAAGGAGGCAGTGCCAATCCTTCGTCATCGTCGGCGCTATCGGTTTCCTTGGTAAAAGCCTTGCTCATTGCCAGAACTCTCCAATCAGCGCAAAGCGCCTGGACAAATGAAAAAGCCTGCAATCTTACGATTGCAGGCTTTAAACATTGGTGCGGCTGGCAGGAATCGAACCCACGACCCCTTGGTTCGTAGCCAAGTACTCTATCCAGCTGAGCTACAGCCGCTAAGCTTCGAATTATAGCATGATTTCTTGGCGACCCTTGAAATTTGCTTTTTTTCTGATTGCTTTCCTGAATCAGGCCATGCAAACAGACAGTCAATTCAACGCAAGCCGAGATTGTAATGCACGATGAAGGCTCCAAAAACAAACTGAGCGCTTTGGATCACAAAACACATCGTTTGTTGATGGATTCACCCTGCAAGCGAGGGTGGTAGGGCGTGTTGGACTTGAACCAACGACCAAAGGATTATGAGTCCTCTGCTCTAACCAACTGAGCTAACGCCCCCAGCCATGCTCCAGCGCTATACAACGGGGCAAGCGCCGTATTGTAGGGGCTTACTTGCGGTGGCTGAGCGCGTTGGACAACAGCTTGGAGGTGATGTCTACAATCTGGATCATGCGGTCGTATGGCATGCGCGTAGGACCAATCACGCCCAAAGTCCCCACCACCTTGCCATCAACCTCATAGGGGGAGCTGACGATCGAAAGCTCTTCAAAGGGCACAACCTGGCTCTCGCCACCGATGTAGATGCGCACCCCTTCCGCTTGGCTGGAGATGTCCAGAAGGCGAAGGATTTGTGTCTTCTGCTCAAACAAGTCAAATGCCCTGCGCAGGTTGCCCATGTCGCTGGAGAAATCACTGACGGACAGCAGGTTGCGCTCTCCAGAAATCACCACCTCGTCCTGCGCCTCGGACAGTGCCTCTGAGCCTACGTTGACTGCCGCCTGCATAAGCGATGCGATCTCTCCGCGCAGTACATCGACCTCGGACTTCAAACGTTCTCGCACCTGCTCCATTGCGAGTCCGGCGTAGTGGGCATTCAGGAAGTTGGAGGCCTCTACCAGTTGCGACTGAGAGTGATCCACCTCGGTGAAGATCACGCGATTCTGTACGTCACCTTCCGGCGACACGATGATGACGAGAAAGCGCTTTTCGGAAAGTCGAAGAAACTCTATGTGGCGAAATACCGAGGTACGCCGAGGTGCCATCACCACTCCAACGAACTGGGAGAGGTTGGACAACAGCTGCGCAGCGTTGGCAATGACTTTTTGTGGCTGTTCAGGTGCCAGCTGGGGCGGCATGACAGACTCCCGCTGCACCGTGAGCATCGTGTCCACAAACAATCGGTATCCACGCGCTGTGGGAATACGGCCAGCGGAGGTATGGGGACTCGCAATCAGCCCCAGCTCTTCCAGGTCCGCCATCACGTTTCGTATCGTGGCAGGCGACAAATCCAACCCGGACGCGCGGGAAAGGGTACGCGACCCTACGGGCTGCCCATCAGCGATGTAACGCTCGACCAGGGCTTTGAGCAACAACTTGGCACGGTCATCGAGCATGGAATGATTTTACTTTTGTAATCGTGTTTTGGCCCAGCGTCCGCGCCCCTCATGGCGGTGGATGTGGTCACGTAAGCTACTGACGGAAACCCCCAGCATATCCGCAAGGGTGCGCTGGTCATACCAACCGGAGCGCCAACAGGCTGCAGCCTGGGCCACATCGTCATCAGACAAGGCACGCTTCCGGCCCCAAGTCTTCCCCGCAGCCCGCGCAGCACGCTGACCAGCTAAACACCTCTCCCTGATCAATTCGCGCTCAAACTCGGCGAAGGCAGAGAGCAGGTGAAGGAACATGCGGCCATGAGCCGTGTCAGTTTCAATTGACTCGGTCAACGAACGGAAGCCTACACCCTTCGCTTTCAGGTATTCAAAGACCTTGACGAAGTGGGAAACAGACCGCGCAAGGCGGTCCAGTTTGTAGACCACCAACACATCGCCCTTGACCAACACGGTCAACAGCTTATCGAGCTCGGGGCGCTGCTTCACAGCAGAGCGCTTTTCTTGCACAACCTTGTCAATGCCAGCGCGCCGGAAGGCTGCTAGCTGTGCTGCCGTGTTCTGTTCAAGGGTTGAAACGCGGGCGTAGCCGTAAATGGTCACCGGTATCTGTTGAATAAAAAGCTGATGACGATCACCACAAGCAAGGCCAAAACAGTGCGCCACCTGGAAGCACGCACTGCGCGCCTCCTATCAGCTTCTGACATGCGAAAAGCCGCGCGCTCTACGTAGCCTGTTTTCTTTCGCCACCAATCCCGATACCAATCTCTGTTGTCTGCTCCCATTGATGGATCGTAACAAAGGGCAAGAGAACAAACAGCCATTAGATTGAGCTTGCTTCGCAGCTTTAGGCGCTCGCCGCGCAGCGTCCGTTGCCCGTGAGAGGTAGCGCCCAGCACCATTCCCCAGATTTCTTCGCCTCTTCGGCCAACGCTAAGCCAGGACCGCGCCTGCGGCTCTTTGGGTTGCTGCGGGGGGAATCCATAAAGCTGCGCTTTACAAACCCTCCCCCCTCCGCAACCCAATCCCGGCAACGCTAATGGCACGGCGAAGAACTCAGGGGATCGGTGCAAGCGAGGCCAGCTTGCACGGGCAACAGACAACAGTTGTCCGGCTCGGAATCTAGGGGCCCGGTACACATGAAGGGGAACTCCATGATCGCAAGCAACTACCGCAAATTTCCTGAAGCTCTGGCGCTGCAGATGCCTTTGCAGTTCGGGCGCTTGCTGGTGTGGGCTACGTCGCGGCCGACGACGCGGCTGCTGCGGGCGATCAGGGCAGAGCGCGGCGCAGCTTTCAAGGCAGCGGGCCGGGTGGCCTATCCAGTGCGCAAGACGACGCCGAGCTGGGCGCGTGAGCTGGCGAAGAAGGTGCGCGACCTGGGCAAGCTGGTGAAGGCTGCGCAGGTGGCGCTGGTGTTCGCTGAGCCAGTGAAGCGCAAGGGCTTCGGCGGGCACATCGACCGCATGCGCGCAATGCGCCCGCTGGCCCGGTGCCCTATCGCGATCAGCGCGTGAATTGTCTTGGCCAGATCCGTTTTGGCGACATTTGGTCATCCGGTAAAGTGCCGGTATGGACTTTGTAACGTTGGCGGTCCAATGGGCCGCAATGCATCCGTGGTTGGCGTCGGCTGGAATGGTGATCCTGGCGGTAGCACTCTTTGCGGGGTCTGCTCGGCTCTTGGGTTCACGACGCCGGGCAAATATGCTGCAGCTTCGGATACTGCCGAAGGGGAAGCAGAAGGACTGGCGCTCGACGGTCTATAACCCCGTTCAGTTCCGGCGCCCGAAGCGCTAGAGCGGCCTGATTCAACCTCCACCACAACCGGCCTATCCTGCGCGCCCTGAGCCAATACAGGAGCGTCGCAGGTGATGGCCTGGGCCTTGCCCTTCCACCGCAACGTGCCCGCGCAATCCGTGAGCGGTTGCCATGTGTAGCCCATCGCCTGCAAGTCTCTGCTGTCAATCGTGCTGATGCGCTGCCCTGAGTTCGACACTGCGAAGGTGTACACGGTCTGAGCGCCCATAGTGATGCGGCCAGTCAGGTGCAAGCCCTTGCTTGCATAAGGCTCCGGCGTGGCATCAGGATCAGCGCTGGAGGCCGCTTGTGCAGGGGCTGGCGCCTGGATATCACTGGCGGTTTTGATGATGTGCGCAGGCTGGTCTGGTGCGCGCAAGGTGCCACCGGGTGGAAGGGCCTTCAGGTCTTTCGTCCATTGCATGTCGGAGGTCTTTTGGACCTGGCTTTTTGCATCCGACTTGGGCCAGTACATCCAGGCAATCACGATGGCCGTGAAGATCCAGAAACCCCACGTGAAGCGGCGCAGCTTGACGCTCAACGGGGCCACATCCTGGGCGCCTGATTCGGCAACGCTGTTGCCTTGCGTGTGGCTCTTGTACAGCGGGAAATACTGCGGCTTGTAGGGGCGCTCTTCCACGCTGATGACCGCACCGCGATAGCCCGCGTGCACCTTGCGGATGTAGCAACCCTTCTTGCCGAGAATGTCCGCTTTACGGCAGCGCACCAGCATTGCCATCAGCCGGGCAATGGGCTGGTTGATGTCCCTAAAGCTCTGCGTCATCAGCAAGATATCGCAGTTGAAATGGCGGTGGAGCTTGAAGAACTCGACCACCTCCTTTGCCGTTCCAACAGCGGGCAACGCAAGGTGGCATTCGTCGATGATGAACACCGGGCCTTGCCCGGTTTCAGGGTGCTTCCACGTGCTGTAGTAGTCCCACACATGGCCGAAGACAGAAACCGCCTCAGTGGGCTTGTGCTGCCTTGCGGAGTCGTCAAACAGCGTGAAGGCATTGCCATTGCCCTCATCGTCCATGGCGTCAGCGTCCCATGTGCCCATCACAGGTTTTGGCCTGCGGCGCAGCTCGACCAGGTGCGTGTAACTGGGATCGATTGCCGCAAACATTTCCACGATCAGCGGGAGGTTTGTGATGACCTTGCGCCCCTGCTGCAGCATCGGCAGCACGTGGTAAACGACAGCCTCATAGCTCTTGCCAGAGCCGGGAATCCCTTCCAGCCCGTTGATCATGATCCGAGCCTGACGAACGGGATGAGCTGCAGCACGAGGCGCACGCCGATGGCGGCAACGATGATGGCTGAGGCGGTGCCGATACCAAGCAGGCCGAGGATGTTCAACAGCTCAGCGGGCAGCGATCCCCAGGCGCCGACCTGGGAGGCTAGACCGGTCATGTCAATGGCCTGAATGGCAGACACCACGATGTCCATGATCTGCTCAAAGGGCCAGCAGGCTGCGTCGCGGATGAAGTCCCAGCCAGCCGTCATAACGGCCTTGTAGAGGTTGCCAATCCAGGTGAGGACGGCTGAGATTTTCTCGATGATGAGATTGAAGAACTTCGCAAGCATGTCAGCCGCCAAAGATCAAAGAGCGGGCCAGCATCAGCGCAGAAATGATGATGATGGTTTTTGCAACGTCCCATATCCAGCATGGGGGCGCGACGTTGTATTCCCCGTAGCTGGACCATGAGCCGAAGTTCAAAGGGATCACCCAGGAGGGACAAGCGCCAACCGTGAGGGTCGTGGGCATGAGCTGCCCGGCAAGGGTAAACGTGCTGGACTGCTTAATCAGCTGGCTTTTTTGGTTCCAGATGCCTACGAGGCCGTCCGGATATTTGCGCTCGTAGAGCTTGGGAATGGGGGGTAACGGCTGGTCGGTTATCTCGCCATCTTCACAAGCGACGATGTTCGGATGCTTCTCGCACAAGTCCTGTTTTTCGTCTTCTGTGGGCTTGTTGGAGGGATCAGCAACCGGATCAATCGTGATGGGGTCATTCATGCCTTGGGGCGTTGGCAGGTAGCGATAACCAGGGCGCGTATCCAGGCGCCAGGGCTGGTCGTAGGTCGGACTGGGTATGTAGTCGGTGTACGGCTGCCGGTATGGCTGGTTGGTGGGAGAGGCCGGCGCGTTGGGGTCGTAGTTGGGGTTAGGTTCTGGATTGCCGGTAGGAACGCGCCAAGGCTGAGACGTGGGGTTAGCGCCTGGGGATGGATTGACCCACGGCGAAGGAGATTCGACAGGCAGGGGGGTAGGCTGGGGCAACTCACCGGGCACAGTAGGCGGCATGGGCTTTGGGGCCAGTGCTTCTTCGAATTCCTGTTGAGTGACTTGCTTTGGTGGAGGTGTTTGCACGCAGCCTGCGGGCGTGTAGTACCAACCAGCAGGACATGTGGAATTGCCGAACACCTCGACCCCTACGGTGTAGTTGCCGGTGCGGCCGTCGCTCATGCGGTAGGAGAAATTGCACTGATAGCCGTTGCTGGTGCCAGAGAGCGTGTAAGTGACGGAAGAATTGGACATGAACGCGCCCCTTGCAGAGCAAGCCGCCTCCAGCGAATAGTGATACTGTGAGGCGCCGGGCCAAGCTAGATATCTTTTGCCGTCCGATAGATATGCGTCGTCTCCAGGCTTGGAGGACTTCCATGTTTTGGATGCCTCATCCCACACCAGATTCGCAGCAAGAAGCCACGCGGCAATGCCCACGGCAGTGCGCAGGTGTGGACTCACATAAATGACTGCCGCTGCGACGCGCCCTGCAGCGTTGCCAAGGCGGTACGCAACGCCGACTTTCTGACCGGCTGAGCCCGGCACAGGTAGAACTTTGGATTGCCTCAGAACCCGATCTACAACGGTGTCACCTGGGGATGGTGCGACAGTCCAATTGCCAGGGGAGCCGCCAAAGCCAGGGGGTGGCGACGGCGCCACGAAGGCGTGCGCGGAGAAAGAACAAGCGGCGAGGACGGACAGGGCAAGGAGTTTTTTAGTCATCAGTTGCTCCTGAATCCGAGCACAAAGCAGACGGCGCCCATGCCGCCCAAGATGGCCATCAGGCCCCAGAACAGGACGACATGAGCGCCGATCAGCATGGGACCGCCTTAGACCTTGCGGATCACGCGCTTGGCAACGTCGGGACCCTTCATTGCCAGGGCGATGCCGACGATGATCAAACCGGCTGCGATTACAGCAGCCGTCGTACCGTCGAGGCCAATGGCTTCGAGCATCTGAACGATGGGATTGGTTGCGGTCTGGGCCATGGCGGAGCTAGCGCCGAGGGTTGCGACGGCGGCAACGACCAGAGCCTTGGAACCGTACTTTTGAGCTTGTTTGAAGAGACGCATTTGAGTTTCCTTTGAGTTGATGAAGTGATGCCGGTAATCGACACCGCGAAGCCGCGTGGGCTTGACGCTGGCGACTGCTAGAGCTTTTTGATGAGGCCGACGGCGAGAGAAAGACCCCAACCCAGCAAGAAGGAACCGAGAACGAACGCGAAACCCCAGGAGATGACGTAAAGCACGGTTGGGGCGTCTATGCCGAGCTGGGCGAGGTCCATCAGATCGGACATGGAAACCCACGCGGTGGAGGCTTCTGGGCAGGGGTTGGCCTCGGAGTAGCAGACAAGGAAGCGCATCACGCAAACCAGTCATCTGTGGGGGACGATTGGCCGCATTCAGGACAGCCACAAGCGCCTTCATCGCCTTCGACTTCTTGAACGTGGTCGTAGCCAATCAGGGCGCCGCACTTGGGGCACTCGAGTTCGATTTCATCCATGGGTTGGCTCCTGCTTTTTGTAGAGGTCATCGAGGTCGATGACCTGTGGCCGGTGAAATGGCTCGGTGTGGTCTTCGATGAGCTGCACACAGGTTTCGAGGTCTTCCACGATGGCGGCTTCGCAGAGCAACATGACCCATTCCGGTTGACCGTCCTCGAAAGACGGCGCAAGGAAAGCGCCTGTTGTGCGGGACTGGATCACGTTGCGCATGGCTCGGCTCTTGCGGTTACGCGGCCTTGGCCTGGGTAGCGGGTTTGATCGCCAGCAGCGTGAGCTTTGTGCTGTTGTCGGCACCGGCGACCACATCAAATTCGCAATCGCACATGACGCCAGTGATGGGCCATTTGCTTTTCAGGTGAGCCCACTTCTGGAACTCCGACGAGTCACCCAGCTTGAACGGACGTGTGACGACGCCGATGCTTTCGCCGCTGGAGCTTTGGCCCATGTCCACCGACAAGTGGAAGGTGGTGGAGTCGAAGGCGCGGCCTTCGTAGTCGCCCTTGCTGGACTTGATACCGTGCAACACGGCTTGGCTTTGCATACGCATTTTTGGGTTTCCTTGTGTGGCCTGGGTTAGTGGGCGTATGCGGTGTGGCCAGCACCGGAGCCCGAGATCTTTTTGAACATCTGCTGATAGATGCGCTCGACTTCGGAGCGCTTGAACTTGGACAGCCGACCGGGCAGCTCTGCGCAGTTCTCGATGAATTGCATGAGGGTTTCGCGGTCCATGTAGAGGAACGCGAGCGCGGCTGATTTGCCAGCGGTGGAGAAGAACCAACGGGCGTTGCGCGTGCACTCGGCCATGAGCGTTTCGAGCGGCAGGCGCGGTTCTGTTTTGATGGGCTCAGGCAATGCGATAGCGCCGTGTTCAGCCAACATCAGGGCATGCCAATCGCTGGCACCTGCGAAGAAGTCGGCAGGCCTGCGGAGAATGTCCGTAGGGAGCAGGCGCTTTTGGTTTCCATAGCGCAACTCGATGCGTTGCCAGCCGGTGGCGTCCTGTTTGCCGTAGAGCTGCACGCCCTTGTCATAGACGTTGGTTTGCTTGCCTGCGGCCTTGCTGCCGAAGTAGAAGGAGCGACCCACACCACCAGCGCGCCATGCGCCCACACAGTTGTGTTCGGGCCGGTGGCCGTAGTGGTCCATGGCTCCGGCGTCGTAGTCGCTTGCAACGCGGTCCATACCACCGCTGATGCCGTCGAAGAAGTCCAAGGCCAGATCGCAGCGCGTGACCAGGGCGCGGTGTTCGTCCATGTAGTCGGCCATGCGTGGTGCCCAGCCTGGGGCAGCAAACGTGCAGGCGACGCCGTACAGGTTGCAATGGATGGTCTTTGACTGGGCGCGCTGCCGTGGGCTTTCGCCGGAGGCGAGGAAGCCGACCCAGCCGCATTCATTGCCAGCGCGCAGGATGCTCCAGCGGTGGCGGTAGAAGTCATGGCCCTTCTTGAGTTCAGGGTCCACGGTGAAGCCTTCACCGAGGATTGCGCACACGTTGTTGGCGAGCTCAAGCGCTTGTGTGCTGGCGGCAAAGTCCGGGTCTGGAATGTCGCGCAGCAGGTTGCATAGCTTGGCGCGGCGGCGGTCGTCTTCGCTCAGTTGATGCTCTGACCGGAGGTCGAATTCCGATGCCTGGGCGGGCGGGAAAAGATGCTCAACCGTGGGGATGGGAGCGAACCGCAGATTGACCGTGAAGCGGAGCCAATCGACATGAACGGGTGAGCCGGTTTGGACGCGTTCCGCTTGCAAACGGAGCTTGACCTCATTGCCCTCTAGAACGAGTGATGTGGGGTGGGTCATGCTGCGCCCCCTGGAAAGTTGTCCCCGTGATTACCATCGGGGACCGAAGCTGTCTGAGGTGCTACGCACCCCCCAAAATTGATAGCAGAAGGCGCTACGCGCACGGCCACTTCCCCGCGGGGCGGGGCCCCTTCTGCCGTGCGCTGCGCCGCCAGTGCGCCAATACGACGGGCGTGGTCTTCAAGCGGGCGATTGGGGAAGAGGTCAAGAAAGGCCGCGATGTGCAGCCACTGCGAGAGGTTGCGGGGGCGGGTCATTTTTCCGCTCCAGTGGTTGGGCGAACCAATCTCAGGGCAAAAGAAACCACGGCCAATAGACCAAATACAGCGACAAAAACCAGCATTGCGCAGCCGAGAACGAAATG
The DNA here is from genome assembly GCF_025246485.1 of Acidovorax sp. K2F. Lineage (NCBI taxonomy): Bacteria > Pseudomonadati > Pseudomonadota > Betaproteobacteria > Burkholderiales > Comamonadaceae > Acidovorax > Acidovorax sp. K2F. The sequence goes on along the minus strand of NZ_JAOBSQ010000013.1, from coordinate 39,381 downwards.
AGCGAGGTTCAAGGCCTCTACAGCTTGATAGCTCATACCGAGTGCCCCTTGATCTCGATACGCGACCAGCGCAACAAGGAGGTAGAGACCTTGACGTAAGAGCGGGTGCACACCCCCAGCGCAGGCGCTGCAGGAGCCGCCACAGCGCGTGCAGCGCCTTTGGTGGCTGGGGGTGTGCGAAAAGGTGGCGTGGCGTTCATGGCGGCTCCGGATATGCTTACATCACGTAAGCGATACGGAGTTTCGCGATGACTACACCTTGTAGTCAACCCTTTTGATACGATGCCCTCAACCTGTAGGCATGACTACAACATGTAGGAGTCCCCAATATGCAATCGACAATGAATCTGCTAGAGGCTGCGCTTTCAACACAGCCAGCGCCCTACTGGACGGACAAATTGAAGTTATCTAGGAGTGCGCTGCACACTGCAAAAACTCGCGGGCACCTGAGCCCAGCGATTGCTGGAGCGCTGGCGGAAGAACTCGGCCAGGACGTAAAAACTTGGATAGTGGTTGCCGCTCTGGAATCAGAGCGCGACAGCGCTTGCAAGACGCGGATGATGAAGCGCGTCGCAAAGCTCACATCTGTTTAATGATGTAATTTCGCGATGACGTCCAATTTCCGCCATGTCGCACTTATAGGCAAGTACCAGACTTCAGCTGCAGGCGCCCCCGGTGATGGCTCTCGCCGGGCTTTGGAGGATATTGCGCATTTCTTGGAGCGCCAGGGATGTGAGGTGGTGCTGGAAGCGGAGACCGCCAGCAATACCGGATTGACACACTACCCTTCCTTGAATGTAGACCAAATCGGTGCACGGTGCGATTTGGGGCTGGTGGTGGGGGGGGATGGAACGATGCTCGGCATTGGCCGACGCTTGGCGCGCTTTGGAACGCCGCTGATCGGCATCAACCAGGGCCGGCTCGGATTCATCACCGACATTCCCTTCGACACCTATCAGACCACATTGCCACCGATGCTGCGAGGTGCCTACGAAGAAGACCAGCGGCCTTTGATGCATGCAACAGTCGTTCGCGATGAACGTGTGGTGTTTGAGGCCTTAGCCATGAACGATGTGGTGGTCAACCGTGGTGCGACGTCGGGCATGGTGGAATTGCGTGTCGAAGTTGGTGGGCAGTTTGTGGCCAATCAAAGGGCCGACGGCCTCATCATTGCCTCCCCCACCGGATCGACCGCATATTCGTTGTCTGCGGGCGGGCCCATGCTTCACCCATCCATCCCGGGCTGGGTGTTGGTTCCTATAGCGCCACATACGCTGTCCAACCGCCCTATCGTGCTCTCCGATGCGACTGAAGTGGCTGTCGAAGTGGTGAGCGGGCGCGATGTCAGCGCGAACTTTGACATGCAATCCCTTGCGTCCTTGCTGCATGGCGACCGCATCCTCGTCAAACGCTCTGAGCACCGCGTGCGATTTTTACACCCTCAAGGCTGGAACTACTTCGCGACTTTGCGCAAGAAGCTGCGCTGGAACGAAGGGGGCTCATGACCATGGCACTGCGGCGGATAACCCTGCGGGATTTTGTGATCGTTCAAACGCTGGAACTTGACTTGCGCAGCGGCTTTACCGTGTTGACCGGTGAAACCGGGGCGGGCAAGTCCATCCTGATTGACGCATTGCAACTGGCACTGGGGGCTCGCGCAGATGCCGGGGTAGTACGGGAAGGAAGCAGCAAAACTGACGTTTGCGCAGAATTCGAATGCCCTGCTCATGCCCGCCCATGGCTGGAAGAAGCCGGGTTTGAAACCGATGACTGGCTGCTACTGCGCCGCACCGTAGACACACAGGGCAAGAGCCGCGGTTGGATCAATGGGACACCAGCGACAGCTTCACAGTTACGTGCCTTGGGCGAGATGCTTCTCGACATCCATGGTCAGCACGCATGGCAAAGCCTGACCCGCCCAGGGTCGGTGCGCGGCTTGCTGGACGCTTTTGCCGGTGTGAATACCCGCGATACAGCATCACGTTGGACGCAATGGCGCGCTGACCTCAAGGCACTGCAGCAGGCACGCGCAGCACAGGCAACGCTTCAGCAAGAGCGCGAGCGCCTGCAGTGGCAAATCAGCGAAGTGGACAAACTCGCGCCAGGCGACCTGGAGTGGGAGGATCTTGACACGCAACACAAGCGCCTATCGCACGCGCAGGCGTTGCTGGATGGGGCCCATGGAGCGCTTCAAGTTTTGCAAGAAGACGACGCGGGAGCCGTTTCCGCACTGACCCACGCACATTCGCTGCTTCAGGCGCAAGAACACATTGAGCCAGAGTTCGCCAATCTGGCCGATATCCTGGCGTCGAGTCTGGCGCAGACGACAGACGTGGTGCATTCTCTGCACACCTATTTACGCCATGCGGACATTGACCCCCAACGTTTGGCAGAACTGGACGAACGCATGTCCTTGTGGATGGGACTGGCTCGCAGGTACAAACGCCCTCCTGCGGAACTGCCCGCTCTGCTCAAGGACTGGAAAGCATCCATGCGCCAGCTTGATGCCGCCACCGATCTGGGAAAGCTGCAAGCCAACGAATCCGCCAGCGCCAAGGCGTACCATGCGGCGGCGCGCGCACTGTCTCTAGCTCGCGCCAAAGCAGCACCCAAGCTCTCCGTGTCCATCTCTCAGGCCATGCAAGGTCTCGGGATGGAGGGCGGCAAATTCGAGGTGTCAGTGACGAAGGCGTCGGAGCCCTCTCCAGACGGGATCGATGATGTCGTGTTTTTGGTGGCAGGACACCCCGGCATGACCCCCAAGGCGGTCGGCAAAGTCGCCTCCGGCGGGGAGTTGTCCCGCATTTCGCTGGCTATCGCAGTCACAACCAGTGAATTGGGCTCAGCCCCCACACTCATTTTTGACGAGGTGGACTCCGGCGTGGGTGGCGCAGTCGCCGAAACCGTGGGACGTCTAATGCAGCAGCTGGGACGCGACCGCCAGGTGCTGGCAGTAACTCACCTGCCCCAAGTAGCCGCATGTGCGCATCACCACCTCAAGGTGGCAAAAAACAAAAGCGCTCAAGGCACAACCAGCACCGTGCTGGTCGTGCAGCAAGACGAGCGTGTGGCAGAAATCGCCCGCATGCTGGGTGGGGAGCGCGCTACCGAAACCACGCTGGCGCACGCGCGTGAAATGCTGGGTACTGCGGCACCGGCATTGGTCGCTACGCCTATCCCACCCGCCCCCTCCTCTAACGCCGCTAGGAAACGCTGATGGCCCTTGAAATTGTTGTCATCACGGGCATGTCGGGATCTGGAAAATCCGTCGCCTTGCACGCACTGGAAGATGCTGGCTACTACTGCGTAGACAACCTGCCGCCGGAGCTACTGCCAGCCTTCGTAGCGCTCGAACACAAACACCATGGCAACCGCGTAGCCATTGCAGTGGATGTCCGCAGCGCAACGTCCTTGCATCAAGTGCCTCAAGAGTTGAGCCGTTTGCGCAGTCAGGGCGTGGCCGTCAAATCCCTTTTTCTGGATGCCACGATTGATACTCTGGTGCGGCGTTTCTCCGAGACGCGCCGCCGCCATCCCCTGTCGCACGACGACCTCCAGCAAGGACGCAGGGCCTTAGTTCAGATCATTGAGCTGGAGCGGGAGTTGCTGGCTGAACTGCGCGAACAGTCACACGTGATCGACACCAGCACCATCCGCGCCTCCCAGTTGCAAAGTTATGTCAAAGGCCTGATGTCCACTGCGCAAGGGCAATTGACCTTGGTTTTCCAGTCATTTGCGTTCAAACGCGGTATTCCCATGGATGCCGACTACGTCTTCGACGTCCGCATGCTGCCCAACCCACACTATGAGATCGCGCTCCGGGACCTCACAGGACTGGACCAGCCGGTGGCTGACTTTCTGGACCTGCAACCCGAGGTGGACCTGATGCGGGCCCACATTGAAAAATTTTTAGCACACTGGCTGGACATGCTGGATCGCAATCACCGAAGCTACGTCACCGTAGCCATCGGCTGCACCGGTGGACAACACCGCTCTGTCTATTTGGTGGAGAAACTGGCGCAAGCGTTCAGCGACCGATGGACTGCATTGAAGCGGCATCGTGAACTGGATGGGCGCTGACCATTGCCTTCACAAGCGAGCTCTTGGAGCCGAACTTCTGGGGAACAAGTTGTGGAGCTTGGCGCCAGCGAAACGAGACGAGCCCCCTGCGACTGAGAGAGCGCCCCCGTTTGAGTTCACCATAGCGAAGATTGCGTGGTGTCCAGCAACTTACGAATGGGCGCTGGCAACCCCACCAAGGACCACTGATCTGGCCCCAGCCACTCTCCGCCCTCCACAGGAGGCACCATTCCGTCGGTCTGTATCAACAACGGGTGAAGATGCAAGTCCCGGTGCGTGAGGACATGCACAAATGGCTGCAGCTCTTGCTGCGCATACTGCCCATTGCTACCCAAAGCACTCACAAAAACATCCCGCGACTCCAGGTCAGCGAACACGGGCACGCAGTGCATTCCCGCCCAGATCCCAGTGGGTGGGCGGCGTTGCAGCCAGATGCGACCCTTGCCATCGCGCAGGATCGCCAATTGCCAGGATTCAGCCCGGCGTGACAGTTTGCGGGTTCTGACGGGATAGCGTTCAGGATCCCCCTCCTCGAAAGCTGCGCAATCGCCCACCAAAGGGCAATCGGAACATTTTGGAGAGCGGGGTGTGCACAGGGACGCCCCCAAGTCCATCAAGCCCTGGGTGTAACGGGGCATCGCCACATCAAGATCGCGCACTGGCAACAGCGCATCGGCATGCTCCCATAGAAGGCGTTCGTTCTTGGCAGAAGCCAGATCTTGGCCAAAGCCCAGCAGGCGCGTGAGCACCCTCCGCACGTTGGCATCCAGAATGGGCACGCGCTCTGAAAAACAAAACGCGGCAATAGCGCCTGCGGTTGAACGCCCAATGCCCGGCAAAGACGCCAACAGCGACGCCTTTCGCGGGAAGGCGCCACCATGGTCGGTCATGATCTGCTGAGCGCAGCGATGGAGATTGCGTGCACGACTGTAGTAGCCCAAACCACTCCACAAGCCCAGGACCTCATCTTGAGGGGCTGCCGCCAGGGCACTCACATCAGGAAATCGGCCCAAAAAGCGGGCGTAGTAGTCCAGCACAGTGGTGACCTGGGTCTGCTGCAACATGATCTCCGACAGCCAAACCCGGTATGGATCGCGGGTCTGTTGCCAGGGCAGATGGTTGCGCCCGTGTACAGCTTGCCAAGCGACTACCCGCGCGGCCACACCCTCCCGGGATTCAGCACTCATGCGGAAACCGGATGCGCGTCAGTCAATGCCGGTGCAGCCCCTGGCAGAGCCACCAACTTGGAAGTCAGCTCATGCAACTTGTTCTCCAACTGGCCGAGTTCCTCCTCACCAGCCTCGATCTCCGAGATGCGCTCCACCAAGCCGCTGGCAGCCTGTTGTATGCGGTCTACGGCCTCCATGCGGCGAGCAAAGCTGCGACGCCGTTCTCGCAGCTGTGCGTCCAATTGCGCAGTGGCTGATTTGCTCCACAGTTCCAGATCATTGGCCGCTGACTCGTACACCGTGCGCAAACGCATGGCCAGCGCGCGCACCAGGCGCTCCGCAAACTCGGGTTGCGCCAACTTGAGAGCATTGCCCATACCCAGGTACTGCAAATGACTCTGCTCGATCTGGTGCAGGTCTTGCGCAAAGTGTTCAAGCTGCGGCGGCGTGGGCACCTGCAAAGAAAAACCGAACTCTGCATTGAGCTGCCTGAAGGTCCCGCTGAGCATGGCCTGAATCTCGGTACCAGAGGCTTGCGCCTTGTCCAAGGTGCCGCGCAGTTTGTCAAAGGTCTGGACGTATATTTTCTTCACGCCCAGCTTGAGCCCCTTTTGCTGCAGTGTCTGGGCCAGCTCGGCCAGCTCTGCTTTGAGCGCCTTGGCGCCCAACTGCTGAAAAACGTCACGCAGCAACTTGAGGTGAACCGCACGCACCGCCTGGATCTTGGCAGTGCTGAGATCAAACTCACGCTGCTCCTGCTCAATGCGATGGCGCATGGATTCGATCACCGATGCGTTCTTGCCCCTGAGACTGCGCAACTCGGCCATTTGGTCATCGAGGTCGCGGCGTCGGATATTGATGACCCGCGACGTTTCTGTACGCAGGCTCGCCACCCCCGCCGCTACCGCGGCGCGCAGTATGGACTGCCGTCTGCCCATGATGCCTTTGGCAAGGGCCTCTTCCAACGCTGGCAGTCCACTGGTTTCCAGCAAAACGTCGTCCGCAGTGATCTTGGCCACCAAGCCTTTTTGCGCAGACACAGGCACCACACGGTCCAGAGACACGCCGAGCATCTCGGCGGAAGTCGCGCACTGGCGCTCCATCTGCGCCTGGACCTGCTCGGCGGTGTTGAGCGTATCCCAGAGGGTGTCGATCTTGTTCAGCACCACCAAACGCGCTTCCATGCTCTCGGGCGAGATGGCCAGGTGCTCGCGCCAGATCGACAGGTCAGAGCGCGTCACGCCGGTGTCCGCACTCAGGATGAACACCACTGCATGTGCCTGGGGGATGAGGTTGACCGTCAGCTCGGGCTCTGCACCCACTGCGTTCAGGCCAGGCGTATCCAGAATCACCAAACCCTGCTTCAAGAGCGGATGGGGAATATTGATGATGGCGTGGCGCCACATGGGCACCTCTACCAAGCCCTGCGCGTCAGGCACAGGGTTTTCATCTGTCAGATCGTCATGCCAGAAACCCAGCGCACGCGCATTGTCCAGACTGACCTTGCGAACCTCGGCCACTTTTTCCAGTGCTTTGGCAATCTGGTCTGCGTTGCCAACATCCAGCGGGATCTCCTGCCAACGGTCGGTTTTGACCCGCCACTCCGCCAGGCTCTGCATCTGAAGTCGAGTCTCAATGGGCAATAGCCGCAAGCTGGGTGCAACATTCGCGTCGTACCCCAGTTCGGTGGGGCACATGGTCGTGCGGCCCGCACTGGCAGGCATGATGCGGCGACCATAGTCAGCAAAAAAGATCGCGTTGATCAGTTCGGATTTTCCACGCGAAAACTCCGCCACAAAAGCCACCATGACCTTGTCGCTGCGTACCTGCTCTTCCAGCCGCTGCAGGCGCTCTTGCACTGCTGCATCCATCAGGTCGTGCGCGGCCATCCAATCGGCCAGCCGCTTGAGCTGCTGGGCGAACTCCCGTCGCCAGACGCCATGCTGGTCAAACTGTTCGTTGAATGAAGGTCCCACTTTGCTCCCAGAGATCTATGGATGGCCCGCGAGGCAGGTATATACAAAATATAGCATCGACCGTCCGCCAGCTGTCACAAACCGTCCATCGGCGGCAGCATCTATGGGCGCTGGCACTGGCGGCAGAAGTAAGTGCTTCTCTGTCCCTGGCGAATCAGCTCGATGGCTGTACCGCACACATGGCAAGGCTGACCATCGCGGCCATACACGTTCGCGGCCGTCTGAAAGTGGCCAGCCATTCCTTCGGCATTCGAAAAATCGCGCAGCGTGCTACCGCCCATCTCCACAGCGCGGGCCAGCACCGAGCGAATGGCCTGATGCAGCTTATGTACTCGTGCCGGACCAATGCGTGATGCAACGGTAGTAGGACGGATGCCAGACAAAAAAAGCACCTCAGAGGCGTAGATATTCCCGACCCCCACAACCACGCGCCCCGCCAGAAGCAACTGCTTGATAGGCATCCGGCTTTTCTTGAGTCCTGCCTGAAAAGTCGGAAGTAGAAACTCCTCAGACAAGGGCTCCATACCTAAGCCGCCCAGCAATTTGGCGGCTACCGGCGAGTTCTCTGATGGCGCATAGACCACCGCACCAAATCGTCGCGGGTCATGCAGGCGCAGCGTGCCCCGGTCGGTGACAAGGTCAAAGTGGTCATGCACCCCCGCTTCTGGCATATCTGAAGCAAAACGCAGGCTACCCGACATCCCCAAATGCAGAAGCAGAACGCCTTGGTTCATATCGAGCAACAGATACTTGCCCCGCCGGCGCAATCCGACCACTTGTTGGCCTCCCAGCAACTGGGGGTCACAACCCAGAGGCCACCGCAGGGGCTTACCCATCATCACAGCCTCGATCCGGGCTCCAGCGATCGCGGTAGCAAAACTGCGCCGCGTCACTTCCACTTCAGGCAACTCAGGCATACAAACAACCGGGCAACGGCTTAACAGGCATGGATTATTATGGCCCGATGGTGTTATCCCACAGCTTTCGTACCGTCGCCTTGGTCACCGTGATTGCGGCGTCCGCCCACTCAGCTTGGGCCCAAAGGCCCGCCGGTGAAAGCCGCCCCCCGAGCGAGCCCCCACCGGTAGAGTCCAACCCCGCGTTGGACGCAGAGCTCTTCTACGAAATCTTTCTGGGCGAGATCAGTGCACGAACCGGGGACCCAGGCGCAGGCTACGCGTTCATGCTGGAGGCTGCCCGCCGAAGCGCTGACGGGCAGCTCTACCAAAGGGCTGCAGACATTGCCTTGCAATCACGATCAGGCGAATACGCCCTGGCTGCAGCCCGAGCCTGGAAGGAAGCCCTGCCCCAGTCGCGCGAGGCCAATCAGTATGTGCTACAGATCCTGATCGCATTGAACCGCATCGCAGAAACACCAGAATTGCTGCGCCAGGAACTCGCACAAGCCGCTCCTAGGACCAAGGCGTCAACGCTGGCATCTTTGCCACAACTGTATGGACGCGCGAGTGACAAAGCGCTGGCCGCCAAGGTGGTGGAACAGGCCCTGGTCAATGAACTCACCAACCCTGCCACCGGACCCGAGGCCTGGGTGTCGCTGGGCCGATTGAGGCTTGCAGCGGGCGACAAGGCCGGTGCGCTCGACGCAGCACGCAGGGCACAGGGTCTGGACAATGCCAGCGAAAGCGCGGCCCGGCTGGCGCTGGAGCTGATGGACGAAGGCCTGCTAGACGCAGAGCCCATCGTGACGCAAACGCTGTCCAAACAGCCCATCCCAGCCCTGCGCATGGCGTACGCCAGGGTATTGCTGGGCCTTCAGCGCTACCCAGAGGCCAGTCGCCAGTTGGAGACGGTCACCAAGGAAAAGCCTGACCTGGCAGAGGCGTGGTTGGTGGCCGCCACCTTGCAGTACCAGGACAACCGCCTGCCTGCCGCAGAGGCATCGCTGCAACGGTTTATGGAACTGGCATCTGCATCTGGTGACACCGACCTGCGGCGAAAGAGCCTCACGCAAGCGTACCTGCTGCACGCGCAGATTGCCGAGAAAAAGAAAGACTTTGCAGGCGCAGAAGCTTGGCTCGCACGGATCGACAACGCAGAGGAAGTCTTTGGTGCGCAGACGCGCCGCGCATCATTGCTGGCACGCCAGGGCAAGCTCGCCCAGGCGCGGGCCTTGTTGCGCAACCTGCCAGGCAATTCAGCAGACAGCCAACGCATGAAGCTGATGGCCGAAGTGCAACTGTTACGCGACCAGCGCCTGTACCAGGAAGCCTACAAGGTACAAGTCGAACTGGTGGCCCTGGCCCCGGACGACGCCGAGCTGGTCTACGACCAGGCCATGCTGGCAGAAAAGGCGGGCCAGCCAGACACGATGGAGAAGCTGTTGCGTCAGGTGATCGCACGCCAGCCAGAGTACCACCACGCCTACAACGCCCTTGGCTATTCGCTCGCAGACCGCGGAGTGCGGCTGGACGAGGCCAAACAGCTCATCCTGAAGGCATTGGAATTCGCCCCCAACGATCCCTTCATCCTAGACAGCCTTGGCTGGGTGGAGTTTCGCCTGGGCAACAAGGCAGACGCCCGCAAACACCTCGAAGTAGCCTTCAAGGCACGGCCTGATGTGGAGATTGCTGCACATCTGGGTGAGGTGCTCTGGAGCATGGGCGACAGGGACGGTGCAACACGCGTCTGGAAAGAAGGTCAGCGTGCCAGTCCTGATAATGACACCCTCAAAGAGACCCTGAAACGCCTCGGGGCCTCCCTCTGATGCCGGGCCTTCTCAGAGCCACTTCAAACAGTCGGCTACGGACTCTCCCTCACCGGTGGGCATGGTGGCTGGTGTTGTGGGCGCTGTGGCTTGCAGGTTGTGCGCAGCCAATGGCCACAGCCCCCACGGACGAAGACAGCTGGAGTGGGCGCATTGCCCTTCAGATCGACGGGCAGGCCTCGCAGTCTTTTTCTGCCATGTTCGAGCTGCGCGGCACCGCCCAGGCGGGTGGACTCGTTTTGCTCAGCCCCTTCGGCAATCGCATTGCGCAACTCGACTGGAAAGATGGTCACGCGCAGCTGCTTAGCGGTCAGGACACCCGCACCTCTGATTCCCTGGACACGCTGCTCCAGGACGTGACCGGCACTCGCATTCCCGTGACCGCCTTGTTCAGCTGGCTCAAGGGCACCCAGGCCAGTGCGACGGGGTGGCAAGCAGACCTTACCGGCATTGCAGACGGGCGGCTGACGGCACGCCGCAGCGACCCGCAGCCTACCGCCACGCTGCGCATTGCGCTGACTCCCTGACGGCCTGCAAACTGCTGCGGCCAGCAGAGCCGTTCGCACAGCAAAACCTCGCTCCCCACTCTTTCGCCCCATGCAAGCCTTGTATGACGTGCCAGCCCCGGCCAAGCTCAATCTTTTTTTGCACATCACCGGACGGCGTGCTGACGGCTATCACCTGCTGCAGTCCGTGTTCATGCTTGTGGACTGGTGCGACACCCTGCACTTCCACCGCCGCACGGATGGATTGATTTCGCGGGAAGACCTGTCCACAGCGCTGCCCGAAGTGGACCTCTCGGTCCGCGCTGCACATGCACTGCAGGCTGCAACGGGCTGCAGCGAGGGCGCTCACATTGGCGTTCTGAAACGCGTGCCGGCACAGGCAGGCATGGGAGGCGGCTCTTCAGATGCCGCCACCACGCTGCTGGCATTGAACCGGCTGTGGGGGCTGAACCTGCCAAGACACGCATTGGCAAAGATCGGTTTGCAGCTGGGCGCTGACGTTCCGTTTTTTTTATGCGGCCACAACGCTTGGGTGGAGGGAATTGGTGAGACAATCACGCCGCTTGAGAAAGTGCACCAGCTACCGCAAGCGAGCTTTGTGATCGTGAAGCCCGCAGCAGGTTTGGAGACAAAAGAAATTTTTTCGTCACCAAGTTTGAAACGCGATTCAGATAGTGCTACAATCTTAGGCTTTGCTGCAGCACACTTTGACTTCGGTCGAAACGACTTGCAGCCAGTTGCTCAGGCTCTTTGCCCCGATGTTTTGCAAGCCATTGAATGGCTCAAAGATCGCGGCCTCAAAGGCAGAATGACAGGCTCAGGCAGTGCGGTGTTTGCGCATATGTCACACGCAGTTGACTTGAGCGGAGCCCCCGAGGGCTGGCAAGTGAAGGCATGTGAAAATCTGATGATTCATCCTCTGGCAGGTTGGGCGTCAGGAGAAATTTAAGGTTGGTTGCCCTCGGCAATTGACCTGTGTAGGGGAGTCGCCAAGCTGGTTAAGGCACCGGATTTTGATTCCGGCATGCGAAGGTTCGAATCCTTCTTCCCCTGCCAAACGCTTTCCGCGTACGGGCTTTTATTTCAGACTGCTGGGACGCTCATGCAAGCCAACCACCCCGACTTCATGGTTTTCACCGGCAATGCCAATCCTGGCATGGCAGCTGAAATTGCCCAACACCTCGGCACCACCCTCGGTGCGGCTGACGTGGGTCGCTTCTCTGACGGTGAAGTCACCGTCGAAATCAAACAAAACGTGCGCGCACGTGATGTTTTCGTGGTGCAGTCCACCTGCGCACCCACCAACGAAAACCTCATGGAACTGCTGATCATGGTCGATGCGCTCAAGCGCGCGTCGGCTGAGCGCATCAGCGCCGTGATTCCTTATTTCGGTTACGCCCGCCAGGACCGCCGCCCCCGCTCCACCCGTGTGCCCATCACGGCCAAGGTGGTGGCCAACATGCTGCAAGCCGTGGGCGTGGCCCGCGTGCTGACCATGGACCTGCACGCTGACCAGATTCAGGGCTTCTTCGATATTCCCGTGGACAACATCTATGCGTCGCCGGTGCTGCTGGGCGACCTGCGCCAGAAGAACTACGAAGACCTGATCGTCGTCTCCCCCGACGTGGGCGGCGTGGTGCGCGCACGCGCCCTGGCCAAGCAACTGAACTGCGATCTGGCCATCATCGACAAGCGCCGTCCTAAGGCCAACGTGTCGGAAGTGATGCACGTGATCGGCGAGATCGAAGGCCGCAACTGCGTGATCATGGACGACATGATCGACACCGCCGGCACGCTGGTGAAGGCTGCCGAAGTGCTCAAGGAGCGCGGTGCCAAGAAGGTGTACGCCTACTGCACGCACCCCATTTTCTCGGGTCCTGCCATCGAACGCATCGCCAAGGGCACAGCCCTCGATGAAGTCGTGGTGACCAACACCATCCCGCTGAGCGACAACGCCAAGGGATGTTCCAAGATTCGCCAACTCTCCGTGGCCCCGCTGATCGCCGAAACGATCCAGCGCATTGCCAAGGGTGAGTCGGTCATGAGTCTGTTCTCGGACCAGGACAACCTGTTCTGACACGCTCCCCCGGGAGCGTTGCAGTCGGATTGCACGCAGGCCTCCTTCGGGAGGCTTGTCTGTTCGAGAGCAATGCGCAGGCCTGCCGCCATGAAGGCGTCACAGGTCTTTTTTAATCGGGGTACGACTGGTCGCGGTCCACCCTTTTCAGGAGCTAACTATGAACTTCGTCGCTTTTGAGCGCGCCAAGCAGGGTACGGGTGCGAGCCGCCGTCTGCGTAATTCGGGCAAGACGCCTGGCATCGTGTACGGTGGTGCTACCGAGCCACAACTGATCGAGGTGGACCACAACGCACTGTGGCACGCCCTCAAGAAGGAAGCGTTCCACTCCAGCGTGCTGGACATGGAAGTGGCTGGCGCCACGTCCAAGGTTGTGCTGCGTGACGTGCAATACCACCCCTACAAGCAACTGGTGCTGCACATCGACTTCCAGCGCGTGGACGACAAGACCAAGCTGCACCTGAAGGTGCCACTGCACTACAGCGGTGCAGAAGAGTCCAACGCCGTCAAGGTGGACAAGTGCATGGTCAACCCGATCGTGAACGAACTGGACGTGACCTGCATGCCTTCGGACCTGCCCGAATTCATCGCTGTGGACCTGTCCAAGCTGGAAAAGGGTGCTTCCCTGCACCTGAAGGACATCAAGCTGCCCAAGGGCGTGGTGGCCAAGGTCCGTGGTGGCCAGAACAACAACCCCGTGCTGGTGTCCGTGGTGCCTCCAGTCGTGGTCGTCGAGACCCCTGCTGAAGCCGCTCCTGCTGCCGATGCCAAGGGCAAGGGCAAGGGCAAGAAGTAATTCGCCGGTCAACGACCTCGATCACTTCACCCGGTCAACCCGCTTTGCGGTGTTGACCACGAAACGGCCCACCTTGCGTGGGCCGTTTTCATTGGTGTGGCGCACTTTGCACGCCGCACCTCTCTCTCGCCGACTGCATCCTCAGGCAGCGGCAGCAATGCTGACGGCCTTTCTCCACCCCCAGCCACCGATAATCCCGCACATGATCAAGCTGTTTGTAGGCCTGGGAAACCCCGGGCCAGACTACGAGGACACGCGGCACAACGCCGGCTTCTGGTGGATTAATGCCCTGGCGCGCGAACTCAAGACCACGCTGGTGCCCGAGCGCAGTTACCACGGCCTGGTGGCACGCACCACGGTGCATGGCCAGAACGTGTGGCTGCTGGAGCCGCAGACCTTCATGAACCTCTCGGGCAAGTCCGTGGCCTCGCTGGCGCGCTTTTTCAAGATCCTGCCCGAGGAAATCCTGGTGGTGCACGACGAACTGGACATTGCACCGGGCCAGGTCAAGCTCAAGCGCGGCGGCAGCCATGCGGGGCACAACGGCCTGCGTGACATCCACGGACAGCTGGGCTCGCCCGACTACTGGCGCCTGCGCATCGGCATCGGCCATCCGGGCGTCAAAAGCGAAGTCGCCAACTGGGTGCTCAAGAAGCCGTCGCCAGACCAGCGCACGCTGATCGAGGACAGCATCGCCCACTCGCTCAAGGCCTACCCCGCTCTGTTGGCGGGGGACATGGAAAAGGCCACGCTGCTCATCCACACCACCAAACCGCCCCGCCCCAAGCCCCCTCGGCCTGTGGAGGACTGAGGGGCCACCAGTCCATCCAGCCGTTGTGCTATGGGTATTGCTATTTATTCAATAGCACCCAAGGCATGACCTACTAGCGCAAGCTGTCGATTTGGCTCAAATTACGTCGGTGTGGACGCCTGCAGCCGCTGGAACTTCTGCCACAGGGTTTCGCGGCTTTCCACGTGCTGCGGGTTCACGGGAATGCAGGCCACAGGGCAGACCTGCACACACTGGGGCTCGTCGAAATGCCCTACACATTCTGTGCACTTGTTCGGGTCGATTTCGTAGATCTCCTGCCCCAGGTAGATCGCCTGGTTGGGGCACTCGGGCTCGCACACATCGCAGTTGATGCACTCGTCCGTGATCATCAGCGCCATACAGCCTCCCAGTGCACAGGGCCAAAAACAGGGGCAACGGAGCGAGCGGCGCAGTTCATGCTCCGTATTATCCCGCGCCGGTGGCATGTGCCTTGCGTGCCACACTGCAACCCACCACCGCTGACGGGGACGTTTTTACCGTTATGCTGTGTATACACATTAATTTTGACGCCCCTGCGTCTGACCCACCTGCCAACGCACCCCACCCATGGGCCTGTTTTTTCTCAAGCGGTTTGTCACCCTCCTGGCCACGTTGATTGGCGCCTCCATCGTCGTGTTCCTGGTGCTGGAAATCCTGCCGGGCAATGCCGCGCAGATTCTGATGGGTCCCGATGCCTCTCCCGATGCGGTGGCGGCTCTGGCCACCAAGCTGGGTCTGGACCAGCCCGCCAGCCTGCGCTACTGGCAATGGGTGAGCGGCCTGGTGGTGGGCAACATGGGCGACAGCTACGCCTACAGCTCGCCCGTGCTCGACCTAGTGGTGGAGCGCCTGGCGCTTACCGTGCCGTTGGCCCTGATGGCCATGGTGATCACCACGGTGCTGGCATTGGCCGCCGGTGTGTACGCCGCGGCGCGCCACAACAAGCTGGGTGACGTGGGCGTGATGGGCCTGGCGCAGATCGGCATTGCCATCCCCAACTTCTGGTTCGCCATCCTGCTGATCCTGCTGTTCTCGGTGAAGCTTCAGTGGTTCTCGGCCGGCGGCTTTCCGGGCTGGACGGAAGACGCTGGCGGCAGCCCGCTAGAAGCCCTCAAAGCCCTGCTGCTGCCCGCCATTGCGCTGGCTGTGGTGCAGGCTGCCATCCTCGCGCGCATCACCCGCTCGGCCGTGCTGGAGGTGCTGCGTGAAGACTTTGTACGCACGGCCCGCGCCAAAGGTCTCACGCAGCGCGCAGCGCTGTGGGGCCATGTGCTGCGCAACGCCATGATCCCGGTGGTCACCGTGATGGGGCTGCAATTCGCCAACCTGCTGGCGGGCACCATCGTGGTCGAGAACGTGTTCTATCTGCCCGGCCTCGGGCGCCTGATCTTCCAGTCCATCTCCAACCGCGACCTGATCGTGGTGCGCAATTGCGTGATGCTGCTCGCCGCCATGGTGGTGATCGTGAACTTCGTCGTGGACATCCTCTACGCCGTGATCGACCCCCGCGTGAAGGCTTCCGACATCTGATCCCCATGAGCGCCGCCGTGTCCACCCTCTCCTCTTCCACACCCTCCGCCCCCGGCTGGCTGCACCGCGCGCTGCGCCACCGCAGTTTTGTCATCGGTGCGGTGTTGTCGGCGCTGCTGATCCTTGCTGCGCTGCTCTCTTTTGTCTGGACGCCTTGGTCGCCCTACGAGATGGACCTGGCCAACAAGCTGGCGAGTCCCTCCGGCACCCACTGGCTGGGCACGGATGCCTTTGGCCGCGACGTAGCCTCGCTGCTGCTGGTGGGCGCCCGCAACTCCATCCTGGTGGGCGTGATCGCGGTAGGCATCGGCCTCACCATCGGCACGGCCCTGGGCCTGCTGGCCGCCGCCAAGCGCGGCTGGGTGGAAGAACTGATCATGCGGCTGGCAGACTTCACGTTCGCCTTCCCCGCCATCCTCTCAGCCATCATGATGACGGCGGTGTTTGGTGCAGGCATAGTGAATTCCATCATCGCCATCGGCATCTTCAACATCCCGACGTTCGCACGCGTCACGCGCGCATCGGCCAACGCCGTGTGGTCGCGCGAATACATCCTGGCCTCACGTGCCTGCGGCAAAGGCAGCTGGCACATCACGCTGGAACACGTGCTGCCCAACATCCTGTCGGTGCTCATCGTGCAGGCCACCATCCAGTTCGCCATCGCCATCCTGGCCGAGGCCGCCCTGTCGTACCTGGGCCTGGGCACCCAGCCGCCCCAGCCCTCCTGGGGCCGCATGCTCAGCGAGGCACAGACGCTGATGTTCCAGGCCCCGCTGCTGGCGGTGTGGCCCGGCATGGCGATTGCGCTGGCGGTACTGGGGCTGAATCTGCTGGGCGACGGGCTGCGCGATTTGCTCGACCCCCGCCTCTCCAGAAAAAGATGACACCCCCTGAGTCGCTTCGCGCCTTCCCCCTCTCTCGCATTGCTGCGCAATGCGGGAGGGGGACACCCCCAGTGCGGCGGGACGGCCCTTGCACGGGGGCGCTGGCTTGGGTCGCGCCAGTTTCACAGACCCGTTTAGCTGAGATGAAATTACTGCGAACGATGACGATCCTCTGCCATGCCTTTGCTTGAAGTCTCCAACCTCCGCATCCGCCTGCAGACGCACCGGGGCCCCGCCGATGCCGTGCGCGGCGTGAGCTTTTCGCTGGCGCGCGGTGAAACCCTGGGCCTGATCGGTGAGTCCGGCTGCGGCAAGTCCATCACCGCCATGTCGCTCATGGGCCTGCTGCCCGAGAGTGCACAGGTCACCGGCAGCATCCGCTTTGATGGGCAAGAGCTGGTGGGCCGCACCGATGCACAGATGTGCAAGATGCGCGGCAACCGCATTGGCATGGTGTTCCAGGAGCCCATGACGGCCCTGAACCCCGTGCACACCATTGGCCGCCAGGTGGCGGAGCCGCTGCGCCTGCACCGGGGCATGAATGCAGCAGCCGCACGCACCGAAGCGATTGCCTTGCTGGACCGCGTGGGCATCCCCAACGCCGCACAGCGCTTTGACGCCTACCCGCACCAGTTCTCGGGCGGGCAGCGCCAGCGCATCACCATTGCGATGGCGCTGGCCTGCGGGCCCGACCTGCTGATTGCCGACGAGCCCACGACGGCGCTGGACGTGACCATCCAGCAGCAGATCCTGGACCTCATCAGCGACCTGGTGGCCGAGCGCAACATGGCGCTGATCCTCATCTCGCACGACCTGGGTGTGATCTCGCAGAACGTGGACCGCATGATGGTGATGTACGGCGGCAGCGTGGTCGAAAGCGGCTCCACCGCCTCGGTCTTTTCGGCCATGGCGCACCCCTACACACGCGGGCTTTTCGCCGCCCGGCCCCACCTGGGTGCGGTGCACGCGCCCGGCCAGCGCCCTCGCCTCTCCACCATTCCGGGCACGGTGCCCGAACTGGTGGACCTGCCCGCCGGCTGCCCTTTTGCGGGGCGCTGCAGCTACACGGTGGATGACTGCCATCACAAACAACCCGAGGCCACGCTGGTGGCCACCGATGCCGACGGCGAGCACCTGGTGCGCTGCCTGCGGCGCGAGGCCATTGCCGAGGCGCAGAGTGCGGACGTTGTGAACATCATCGGGGTGGCTGCATGACCCAGGCACCCCACACCACCGTTGCGCCAGCCACCGCGCCACTGCTCCAGGTGACCGACCTGGTGCGCGAATACACACTACCCCGCGAGCACCTGTTTCGCCCCCCGGGCAAGGTGCATGCGCTCAACGGCGTGAACTTCTCGATTGCCTCTGGCCGCAGCCTCGGCATCGTCGGCGAATCGGGCTCGGGCAAGTCCACCCTGGCACGGCTGGTGATGGCGCTGGATACCCCCACCTCCGGCACGGTCGAGCTGCTGGGCCGCAACCTGCACCAGTTGCCCGCTGAGCAGCTGCGCCAGGCGCGGCGCGACTTTCAGATGGTGTTCCAGGACCCGTATGGATCGCTGGACCCGCGCCAGACGGTCGAGCGCATCGTGACCGAGCCCCTGCAGGCGCAAGGCCAGACCACGCGCGCCGAGCAGCGCGAGCAGGCCGCCCAGGTGCTATCGCAAGTGGGCCTGCGCACCAACGACCTGGGCAAGTACCCGCACGAATTTTCGGGCGGCCAACGCCAGCGCATTGCCATTGCACGCGCCCTCATCACCCGGCCGCGCCTCATCGTGGCCGACGAGCCCGTGAGCGCGCTCGACGTGTCGGTACAGGCCCAGGTGCTGAACCTGATGCAAGACCTGCAGCAGCAGTTCGGCATCACCTACATGCTCATCAGCCATGACCTCGCGGTGGTCAACCACCTGTGCGACGAGGTGGTGGTGCTGTACCAGGGCCGCATCGTGGAGCGCGGCTCGCCGGGCGAGCTGTTCCGCAACGCGCAGCACCCGTACACACAGTCGCTGGTGGGCGCCGTGCCGCAGGTGTTGCCCGGCCGTGCTCGGGCGCGCCGTGCGGCAGCCGCTGCGGCAACGGCAAAAACCGCATAACCACATGCAGGTGTGATGGTGTAAAAAGCTTCTTTCCTCCCCGGTAACAAATTGCACCGGGGGTCTTTATGGTTGTTGTCTGGTTTTTTGTCTGGAGAGTCCGAACATGCTGAACCGCCGTACCGTCCTTGCCACTGGCGCCATCGCCGCTGTGCCCTTGACCACCTCGCTTGGCGCCCTGGCGCAAGGCCGCAAAGATGCGGTGACGCTGGCGATGACGCTGGAACCCCCAGGCCTGGACCCCACCGCCGGTGCGGCATCTGCCATCGCCGAGATCGTTCAGTACAACATCTTCGAGACGCTCACCAAGATCAACCCCGACGGCAGCGTGTCGCCCCTGCTGGCCGAAAGCTGGGAGGTCTCGCCCGACCTCAAGACCTACACCTTCAAGCTGCGCCGTGGCGTGAAGTTCCAGAACGGCGAGCCCTTCACCGCTGCGGCCGTGAAGTTCTCGTACGACCGCGCAGGCGGCGAGAAGAGCACCAACAAGGACAAGCGCACCTTTGCCGGCATCACCACCCAGGTGGTGGACGACTACACCGTGGTGCTGCTCAACAAGGAGATCGACCCCGACCTGCTGTTCGTGCTGGGCCAGGCCACCTCCATCATCGTGGAGCCCAAGAGCGCCGACACCAACGCCAACAAGCCCGTGGGCACCGGCCCCTACCAGCTGCAGGCCTGGAACAAGGGCTCTTCAGTCGTGCTGACCGCCTGGGACGGCTACCGCGACGCCAAGGCCATCAAGATCAAGCGCGCGACCTTCCGCTTTATCTCCGACCCAGCCGCCCAGGTGGCCGCCCTGCTGGCGGGCGACGTGGACGCATTCCCCCGCGTCACGCCGCGCAGCGTGGCGCAGTTCAAGGCCAACCCCAAGTTCCAAGTGGTGGTCAGCGGCTCGCGCGCCAAAACCATCGTGGCCATCAATAACGGCAAGAAGCCGCTGGACGACGTGCGCGTGCGCCGCGCCATTGCCGCAGCCATTGACCGCAAGGCCGTGATCGAAGGCGCGGGCGACGGCTACGGCGCACCCATCGGCAGCCACTACGTGCCCGGCGCGTTTGGCTATGTAGACACCACGGGCGTGAACCCCTACGACCCCGAGAAGGCCAAGAAGCTGCTGGCCGAGGCCGGCATCAAGACTCCGCTGGAGCTGACCATGACGCTGCCCCCCACGCCTTACGCCCGCCAGGGCGGCGAGGTGGTGGCTGCCCAGCTGGCCAAGGTCGGCATCATCGCCAAGATCCAGAACGTGGAATGGGCGCAGTGGCTCAGCGGCACCTACGGCAGCAAGAACTACGACCTGACCATCATCAGCCACGTGGAGCCCTTTGACCTGGGCAACTTTGCCAAGCCCGACTACTACTGGGCCTACAACTCGCCCAAGTTCAACGACCTGTTCAGCCAGATCAAGAACGCCGCCCGCCCCGCCGACCGCGCCAAGCTGCTGGGCGATGCGCAGCGCCTGCTGGCCAACGATGCGGTGCACGCCTTCTTGTACTCCAACCAGTGGATCACGGTGGCCAACAAGAACCTCAAGGGCCTGTGGAAAGACATGCCCGTGTTCGTGAACGACATCTCCGCGCTGTCCTGGTCCTGACCGCCACGCGCCGTAACGCGGCGCGTGCAGGAGTCAAGACTCCTAAAACAATAGCTGCCAGCGCTTTATCCAGTAGCGCTTGCAGCCTTTTTTATTGATAAACATCGCTACGGCGACCACCCACCCCGCCATGACCGAACTGCACGACCTGCCCGCCCACGACCTGATTGCCGCCTACCGCCAGCGCAAGCTGTCACCGGTCGAGGTCACGCAGTCCGTGCTGGCCCACATTGAACGGTGGGAGCCCCACATCAAAGCCACCTACCTGCTGCGCCCCGAGGCCGCCCTGGCCCAGGCCCGTGCCTCCGAGGCCCGCTGGCTGCGCGGCGAGCCCAAGGGGCTGCTCGACGGCGTGCCCAGCACCATCAAGGAAAATATCTCCACCGAAGGCGACCCCACCCCGCTGGGCACGGCCGCCGTTGAGCTGGTGCCCACCGCAGCCGATGCGCCGCCCGCCGCCCGTATGCGCGAGGCAGGTGCCGTCATCGTCGCCAAGACCACCATGCCCGACTACGGCATGCTGTCCTCCGGTCTGAGCACCTTTCACCCGCTGTCGCGCAACCCCTGGGACGTGAGCAAGGGCCCGGGCGGCTCCAGCGCCGGCGGTGGCGCGGCGGCCGCTGCGGGCTATGGCCCGCTGCACATCGGCACCGACATTGGTGGCTCGCTGCGCCTGCCCGCCAGCTGGTGCGGCATCTTCAGCCTCAAGCCCAGCCTGGGCCGTATCCCGATTGACCCGCCTTACACCGGCCGCGCCGCCGGCCCCATGACCCGCACCGTGGCCGACGCCGCGCTGATGATGCAGGTGCTGAGCCAGCCCGACGCGCGCGACAGCATGAGCCTGCCCTACCAGGACATCGCCTGGAGCCAGTTCAACAAGGGCGCCGAGCGCCTGCGCGGCCTGCGCATCGGTCTGCTGCTGGATGCAGGCTGCGGCCTGCCCGTGGAGCCCGAAGTGAAGGCCGCCATCGAGCACGCGGCCCGCCTCATGGAAAGCGCAGGCGCCACCATCGTGCCCATGCAGCCCTTCATGACGCAGGCCATGCTCGACGGCATGGACCATTTCTGGCGCATGCGCTCGCACACCGACCTGCAGGCCCTGCCTGCCGCGCGGCGCGACAAGGTACTGCCCTACATCCGCACCTGGGCCGACAGTGCCGCCGGCATGAGCGGCACCGAGGTCTTCACCGCCAGCCACCAGTTCCACCTGACCCGGGTGAACACGGTCAAGGCCTGCAGCGCGTTCGACTACGTGATCTCGCCCGTGGCGCCCAACGTCGCCTTCCAGGCCGAGCTGCCCTCGCCCACCAACG
The DNA here is from genome assembly GCF_025246485.1 of Acidovorax sp. K2F. Taxonomy (NCBI): domain Bacteria; kingdom Pseudomonadati; phylum Pseudomonadota; class Betaproteobacteria; order Burkholderiales; family Comamonadaceae; genus Acidovorax; species Acidovorax sp. K2F. The sequence continues at coordinate 17,824 of NZ_JAOBSQ010000013.1, read as the reverse complement.
ACCCGCTGCGCCCGCTGGAACACATCGGCTTTACCGTGCCATTCAACATGTCCGAGCAACCTGCGGCCTCGGTCAACTGCGGCTACACCCGCGCTGGTTTGCCCATCGGCCTGCAGATTGCGGGCGCGCGTTTTGACGACCTGGGCGTGCTGCAGGTGGCGCACGCGTTCGAGCTGATCCGCGAACCCCAGCGGGCATGGCCCCAGCCGCCTGCGGCATAACCCTGCATCTGTCGTGCGTTGTTGTTGGTAACCTTGGGGGAATACGCTCTGACGCTGGCACCACCGCTGGAGCCCCCACCTCACAAACCACCATCCCACCACCGCATGGACATCATCATCCTGGCGATCCTCATCGCCACCGGCACCTTCATGCTCAACGCCAAAGAGCAGCGCAAGCGCATTGCGCTGCTGGGCAAACACCTGGCCAACTACCAGATCGAAAAGCTGATGGAGGCGCTGACCGACGGCTACCTGCGCGCCCTGGGTGAAAGCACCGACGAGCGCCGCAGCCAGATATGGAGCCTGCTGAGTACCACCGAGTCGCAACTGAGCGAGCAGTTCAGCCGCTTTGCGGCCGATTTTGCCAAGGTGGACGAAGCCCACGCGCGCGTCAGCCGGCTCTCCGTGCCGATCCCGTTTGCCGACAAGCTGCTGCCCGCCATGACCTTTGACGTGCGTCGTGCGCTTGCCATCCACGCGCGCGGCATTGCCCATGTGGTGCAGAACACCAGCCACCTGTCGCCCAAAGACCGCGCCTACATGATGACGGCCGAGCTGTTTCTGATGCAGCACACCTGCCACTGGTACTGCAAGTCCAAAACGGTGGCCAGCGCCCGCATGCTGGCGCGGCACCAGACACCGCACGAACAGCTCGTCGCTTCCGTTTCAGCCGAAACCCGCAACGCCTACCTGACCTTGATCAACGGCGGCTGAGCCCAGCGACCCAACAATGCCCCATGCCATCCTCCACGCACACCCGCATGACCGACAGCCTGGGCAACCCCATCACGCTGCACGACGAGGCCAGCGCGACAGCGCTGAATGACTTTGTAGAAGGCTTCATCGCCTGCGAGGCCCGCGCGGTGAACGTGCTGAACGCGGCGGCCGACACCAGCCCCATCGTGCAGGCCAGTTGCGCGGCGCTGCACATGTTTGCCGAATCGGCCGACGCACCGCGCAACGCGCGCCCTTTCATCAACCAGGCGCTGGCCAACGCCCCACAAGCCAGTGACCGCGAGCAACGTTTTGTCGCCGCCGTGGCTGCCTGGGTGGATGGCAACCTGCCCCGTGCGATTGCGCTGCATGAGGAGCAGGCACGCCTGTTTCCACGCGACTTGGCATCGCTCAAGCTCGGTCAATACCATTTGTTCAACCGGGGGGACTCGCCGGGCATGCTGCGCCTGGCGCTGCAGGCCCTGCCCGCAGCGGCCGAGGTGCCCTACCTGCACGGCATGCTGGCCTTTGGCTGGGAGCAATGCCACCGCCTGCAAGAGGCTGAAAGCGCCGCACGCCACGCCATCACCCTGTGCCGCAAAGAGCCTTGGGCCCACCACGCGCTGGCCCACGTCATGCTGACCCAGGGCCGCATCCGCGAAGGTACCGACTTCATGGCCAGCGTGGGCGACACCTGGACGGGCCTGAACTCCTTCATGGTCACGCACAACTGGTGGCACCAGGCGCTGTTCCTGCTGGAGCAGGACCGGCACGCCGAAGTGCTGGCGCTCTACGACAGCCAGGTCTGGGGCGTTGTCAAGGAATACACCCAGGACCAGATCAATGCCGTGTCGCTGCTCGCCCGGCTAGAGCTGGCGGGCGTGGATGTGGGCGACCGCTGGGCTGATGTGGCCAACCACCTCGCGCAACGCCTTGCCGACCATGTGCTGCCCTTCCTGGACCTGCAATACCTCTACGGCCTGGCCCGCGCCGGGCGCATGGAGGCCGCGCGCACTCTGCAAAACAACATCACCGCCCACGCCGCCACCCGCACCGAGGCGCAGGAGCGCACCGTGTGGCAACAGGTGTGCGTGCCCGCCGCCCACGGCCTGCTGGCGCATGCGCAGGGCGACTGGGCGACCGCTGTGGAGAAGCTGAGCGTGGCCCTGCCCCGGCTAGTGGAGATTGGCGGCAGCCACGCGCAGCGGGATCTGTTTCACCAGATCTGGCTGGATGCACTGAAGCGCAATGGGCAGTGGGCGGCGGTGCAGAACGAGTTGCAGCCGTTGGTGAATGGGCAGCCGGAGTCGGCGAGGCTGGCGCGGCAGGTGGGGGTGGTGAATGCAGCGCTGAGATTGCCGGGTTGAGTCCCAAAGCCGCTTCCCAACGCGCTCCACACCAAACGCAACCAGACTTGGATTCGCGTAACGACTTTCACACCCAGATACAGCCAACAGGCTGATCAATCCCTGTTTCCAGAGAATCTGGAAATGACAATTGCGGGCCGTTTAACTTCATGCCGACCTGTGTGCTGTGCCAATCGACGCATCCACATGCTGCGTCGTAGAGAGCGAGTGAGACACCCAGCCGGTACCCAACATGCCTCTCGTTATTTCCAGTCAGCCCACAGGCCCACGCTTCTCTATCACCGCCGAGGCTGAGATGCCCGCCATAGTGGTGACGGCGGCGCTACAAAACCAGCCCATGCCCTCGGGTGCAGCCCCCATATACGAATGGTCGGCCACGTTGGCTTTTGACGGTAGTTCACCAGCCACCAATGCCACCTTTGGCGGCGGAAGAAGCACGCAGCACAGCCGCATCGCTCCGCAGGTAAGTGCCAACGCCAGTTGGCGAATACCCTTCACCGAAATACGGGGCGGCGTGTTGACGGTGCAAGTCATTTTGCGAGCTGGAGGGACAGAGCAGCGCGCTCAGGCGACATGGACGATTGCTGGAACCAATCCCACTGGCACGGCCATACGCGCCTTTGCCAACAGCATTGGGGCCAACCGCGCCGTCTTTCGAAAGAAAATGCGCCAGGAAAGCTCGCTCCAACAGTTCCGGACGCCGGGTAACTGGCCGAAGTACAGCAGCGATGGTCTTGGCGGCGTTGGCTTGTGCCAACTGACACGCCCTGCACCTACTGCCGATCAGACCTGGAGCTGGAAAGAGAATGTACGCGGCGGATGGGCGCTGTACTTGGAAAAGGAACGCATTGCCCGCGCTTACCCTCGCAACGTACGTAGCGGAGAGCGTTTTCGTAATCTGGTGACTGCATGGAACCGCGCTCGTACCGCACAAGGGCTGCCCGCCTTGCCTGTGGAATTACCTGACTACACGCCAGAGCAACTTGAGTTGGACACACTTCGCGGCTTCAACGGATATGCCAATGGCTTGCATGAGTACAGGGTACGACTCGATAACGGCGCTCTTTTCGTCACTGTGGACTCCAGCGGTCAACGGGGTTTCGCCGAATGGGAGCGAGTGCCAGTAGCCGCCAGAGGCACGGTCGGAGATCCAAACTATGTAGAGAACGTGCTTGCCCAATCGGACTTCTGAACGTGCTGACAACCTCTGATTCCATTGCGACCCGCCCACGCGGTCTGCTAGCTGCGTCCGGCGTACTGGCCTTGTCTTTGCTTCTGGCGGCGTGTTCCCCAGAAAATGCAAACACCGCGTCGCAAGTACGTGCTCCTACGGCGGCTAGCGGGAGAGAGAACTCGCAGCATCTGTATGTGGTGTATTGCAACGGCACCGTTGACCACCTGGATCTTGCGAAACAGGCCAAGGTAGCAAGCTTTCAACTGTCAGACCGCAGCGGCAGCCCTCCCGCCGTGGCCAAGCTGCCGGCAGCAGGCGTGCGACCAGACAGCTGCTTGGCCAGACCGGCCTCGTTGACCGATGCCCTGCCTCAGGATGAAGGAATGGCGTTCATCGTTGCATCTGCCCAGTTGCAGCGTGACGACACAAGCGGACGCATGCCCCACAGTCTCCTCAAATTTTCAGTGCCTGCATGGACTTTGCAGAGCCGACAGGATCTGGGCAGCTTTGATGTACTCAATGGAACGCCGCCACGCATTACACGTGGCTCCGACGGGCGGCTCAAGCCCCAGCCGGCTGAAATCGACCTGACTTCTGAGCTGCGTGCAGAGCTCAGCCGTTACGCGGGCGGCGCCACGGTGACATTTGCCACTCCGCTCGCAACATCTGCCAACACCGCGCTGATTGGATACACAGCTTCTCAAAATGCCCACGGTGCGGCTTATGCGCTGATGCACCGTACACAGCGCAGCATCGTACGGATTGAGGGCGTTCCCGGCAGCGACCCTGAGCCTGCTCTCACGCTGGCGCCGGGGGGGCAGTTTGTCCTGCACTCGGTGCGCGCTTTCTCCTCCAAGCAGGGCAGCCGCCAACTCGCAGCCACAGGCGAACTGAGGCTGTACGGAGCGGACGGTAAGCTGGTCAGCCAGCAAACCGATGAGCGTGTTGCCGGAGAGTGGTATCCCATCGCGCTGACGCCGCAGGGAGTCGCCGTTTACACCGATCGACGCGGTACCTACCGCTTCGTGACACTAGGGCGTATGTTTGGTGTGGAGCCTGTGCAGGACCCCAATACCGATGACCTGGACGGTACACGCCCGGGTGTCATCTATGCAGGCGGGTAAAGACCACGGGCCTTCTCACCGCACCACCAACTTCGTCTGGTCGTACACCGGCTGCTCTGGCAAATCCGCCAGGTGCCGCACATCGGCCCAGTCCAGCACCTCCACCGCTTCTCCGCTCACCCGCACGCGGTTGAGCCCCGCGTTGGGGATATCGCTCTGGCGGGGACCGTCCAGCCCCGTGCCGCGTGCAGTGCGCCAGATCATGTCGAGCACGCCGCCATGGGTGACCACCATCACCGTCTGGCCACTGTGCTGCTGGGCGATGCGGTAGACGGCGTCCATCACGCGGGTGTGGAACTGGCGGGTGGTCTCGCCGCCGGGCATGCCGTAGTCGGCTTCAAAGCGCAGCCACTGGTTCCATGCGTCGGCGTGTTCCTGCTTGACGTCGTCCACGCGCTTGCCGTCCACCACGCCAAAGTTTTGCTCGCGCAGGGCGCTGTCGGTGAGGGTGTCGATGCGGGCCTGGGGGAACAACACCTGCAGGCTGGGCGTGGCCGTCTGCTGGGTGCGGATGAGGTCGCTGCAGATGAGGTGGTGCACCACGGGGCGCTCTGCGGCCACACGCTCTGCCAGGCGGCGGGCCTGTTCGTGGCCAGTGGCGTTGAGGGGCACATCCACGTGGCCCTGGAAGCGCAGTTCGCGGTTCCAGTCGGTCTCTCCGTGGCGGATCAGGATCAATTCAGTCATGCGTGACATTATCGAATGCATGCACATGATTGCAAGCACTTTTGGCTGCTAGCGCTTATGCAATAAGCGCTGATAGCTATGTTTTTTATAACAGCCGCCTGTCCACCACCCACCGTGCGGCCAGTCACCGCATGGGCACGACCAGTACCTTGCGGCGCGGCTGGCAGCCGGGGCCTTCGTGGGGGGTGCTGTCCTGCTCCCAGCCCGGGCCGGGCGAGGTTTGCGCGCACACACGTTGGCCATCGACCAGGCTGCGCCAGTAGTACCAGGGCGCGGGGGCGGCCTGTACCAGCAGCGGGGCCAGCAGAGTCAGGACCAGCAAGCGGCGGGGGACAAAAGACATGGCAAACAAAGTCCTACGTGTACCGCCCATGCTACGCAGCCTGCGGCGGGCCGATGCCCGGAAAAGCGGCGGAATCGTTGGTCAGGGCTTGTCCGCCGTGACGATCCAGCCTTCGAGTGGATCGAGTCCCGGCGGCAGGCCATAGAGCGCATCGCCCTCGGCATGGCGCTGCTCGGCCCAGGCGGCCTGCAGCAGGCACAGCACGGCGTCCAGGCTGTCGCCGCTGGCGTCCTGCACCAGCGCGTCGCGCTGGGCGTGGCTGAGCTTGAGGCGCAGGCCCGGGCGGGTGTGGCCCAGCTCCAGCGCGTTGACCAGGTCTTTGCGGGCGATGAGGCGGTCGGGCGTCTGCTTGGCGCGGTCGTCGCTTTTGTAGCTGCGCCGCTGCAGCACCTCGCGCGCGAGCAGACCGGGGTAGGCCTCCAGCGCCACGCGGCGGGGGTCGCCTGCGTGCAAGCCGGGCAGGTGCACGCCCGCGTCCAGCAGCAGCGGCAGGCCCGCGTGCAGCATGTAGGCCACCGGCGGGTTCACCCATTTCATCGAGGGGCTGGAGCCTGCGGGCCCGTCGGTGGCGCGGTGGGCAAACTTGCCGCCCACGGGGCGCGCGTCGCAAAACGCCGCAAACTGCGCGCGGATCTGGTCGCGGCTGAGGCTGCGGTAGTGCTGCATACACGCCAGCCAGTCAGTGGGCCAGCCCAGCGCCTGCACCAGCTCGCGCGGCAGGCCAAAAGGCAGGTCGAACCCGCCCACCCAGTCGCCGGGCTGCACCAGCCACTGGCCGAACGCGGCCAGGGTGTCGAACGGCTGCAGCGTGGTGAGCGACACGCGCGCGCCCTGGCGCTGGCCCAGCGCCAGCACGATGGGTTTGCGCCGCGTGGGGCTGCTGGAGAAGTCGCAGCCCAGCAGGTGGAATGGGGGTTGGGGTGCCATGGTGGTCATCCCAAGGCCAGGGCCGTGACACCCGCTGCAATGCACAGCGCGCCACAGATACGCGCCAGGCGGTCCCCCTCGCCCAGCAGGTGCCCGCCAATCAGCGCGGCAAACAGCATGGACACCTCGCGCGCCGGGGCCACGTGCGACAGGGGCGCCTGCTGCATGGCATAAAGCACCAGCACATAGGCCACCGGGCTCACCACCGCCACGGCCAGGGCAAAACGCCACTGCGCCAGCCACAGCGTGCGGGCCGTGGGCAGGTCGCGCAGCACCACCGGGGCCAACAGGCCCACACGCACAAAGTTGCCCATGTAGTCCACCAGAATGGGCGACATGAGCAGAAACTTGACCGCATAGCCGTCAACCACCGTGTAGCTGGCAATGAAAGCCCCCGTGAGCAAGCCGTACAACATGCCCTTGTGCACCCGCGCCCGCGCGGCAGGGTCGTGCGCGGCGCGCAGCAGGCCCGGGCCACCCGCGATCAGAAACACGCCCCCCACCACGCCCACGATGCCCAAGGCACCCAGCGCCGAGATCTGCTCGCCCAGCAGCGTGATAGCCACCAGCGACGACAACAGCGGCCCCGAGCCGCGCGCCAGCGGGTAGACCACGGTGAGGTCCGCCACACGGTAGCCGCGCAGCAGGATGACGAAGTACGCCACATGCAGCAGCCCGCTGGCGGCCACGAAGCCCCACTCCACCGCACCCCACTGCGGCACCGCGTCGCGCCCCAGGTACCAGCCCAGCGGCGCCCAGACGACCATCATGATCACCGAGGTGAAGAACGCAAACCGCGAGTCCCCCCCGGCCTTCTTGGCCACGATGTTCCAGCACGCGTGGATGAGGCCGGCGAGGATGATGAGGGCGAAGGCGGTAAAGGTCACGGGTGAGAAAGAGAGAGGGCTTGAATGCAAAAAGCCGCAGCCCCTGTGGGCTGCGGCTGAAATGGCGAGTTCAGGACAACGACGAAAAGTGGGGTGATTTGCGTAGCGAGCGGCCTCAGCCTGGGTTGAGGAACGCAGCCGCACTCCCGTGCGGCGAGTACCGCAGACCCGGGATCAGGCCGCGCAGTAGCAAAGCGCCCCGCTTTTCAGGCTCTTCCGATGATGGAGGCGGTGGCCATCAGTTCTTCGAGCAGCGCAAAAGACACCTTGCCCGACACCGCATACGGATCCAGCTCGGGCTTTTCGGAATATTTGAGCAAGATGGAGTGGTTGATCTTGGACAGGTTGACCTGCCCCATGGTCCAGCCGCCAAAGCGGCGCTCGGCGATTTCTTCGTAGTGCAGCAGCTCCACGTTCTTGTGGCGCGTGTCCTTCTGGATGTGGCCGTACAGCTCGCTCACCGCAGAGCGTCCGCCCTCGATGGCTTGCAAAAACACGCCGCCGCCGTAGCACAGCACGCCGGTGATGCCGCTGCCGGGGTTGTGCTGGCGCGACTGCGTCAGGATGGCTTCAATGGCGGCGGGCGAGGTATCGACCGCGCGACTGGCGTAAAGCAGGCGTACCAGCATGGTCAGTTCTTTCCAGGAATGAGGGACAAAAATTCACGGCGCAAAGCGCTGTCCTTGAGGAACACGCCGCGCATGACCGAGTTGATCATGCGGCTGTCGTTGTCGCGCACGCCGCGCCAGGACATGCAGAAGTGGCTGGCTTCCATGACGATGGCCAGGCCGTCGGGCTGGGTCTTTTCCATGATCAGGTCGGCCAGCTGGACCACGGCTTCTTCCTGGATCTGGGGGCGGCCCATGATCCAGTCCACCAGGCGCGCGTATTTGGACAGGCCGATCACGTTGGTGTGCTCGTTGGGCATCACGCCGATCCAGATCTTGCCGATCACGGGGCAGAAGTGGTGGCTGCAGGCGCTGCGCACGGTGAGCGGGCCCACGATCATCAGTTCGTTGAGGTGCTCGGCGTTCGGGAACTCGGTGATGGGCGGCTGTGCCACATAGCGGCCGCGGAACACCTCGTTGAGGTACATCTTGGCCACGCGGCGCGCGGTGTTGTTGGTGTTGTGGTCGCCTTCGGTGTTGATGACCAGGCTGTCGAGCACGCCTTGCATCTTGACCTCGACCTCGTCGAGCAGCTTTTCCAGCTCGCCGGGCTCGATGAATTCGGCAATGTTGTCGTTGGCGTGAAAGCGCTTGCGCGCGGCGGCAAGGCGTTCTCGGATCTTGACGGAAACGGGCGTGCCTTCGTCCGGTGAGGTGGGCGTCATATCGGCGGCAGGTTGGCTGGACATGGCTGGCATCGTACCAGCGAACCCAGTTTGATCAATTACAAGGGTTTTAGGCAGCAAGCGCTAGTGGAATATGCCTTAGAAGCTATCAATAAAGTAGCAATCTCGACAAAGGCGCCCTCAATACCGCTTGCCCGTCACCCACAGCGCCAGGCGCATGAGACCAAACGCCACGCGGTCCAGCACCCGCTGGCGCAGCGGGCGGCCTGCGTAGCGCGCCGGGTCCATGCGGCGGCCCGCGTGCTGCATGGCGTGCACCAGGCGCTGGCGCAGGTCAATGGCGAAGGCGGCGTCTTCCACCACCACGTTGGCCTCGCGCGCCAGCAGCAACGAAAGCGGGTCGAGGTTGGACGAGCCCACCGTGGCCCAGGGCCGGTCGCCCTGCGCATCGATGACGGCCACCTTGGCATGCAGAAAGCTGGGGGCGTACTCGTAGATCTCGACGCCGGCCTCCAGCAGCGCGCCGTACACGGGACGGGCCGCGTGGTACTGCATGAAGTATTCGTACCGTCCCTGCAACAGCAGGCGCACCCGCACACCCCGGCGTGCGGCCATCACCAGCGCGCGGCGCAGCTTGCCGCCGGGCATGAAGTAGGCATTGGCAATGATGACCTCGTGCCGCGCCGCGCCGATGGCGCGGCGGTAGGCCTTCTCGATGCGGCTGCGGTTGCGCACGTTGTCGCGCAGCACCAGGGTGGCGCGCACAGGCGGGCCTGCGCCGGGATCGCCGCCCTGCTCCGCGTGCCGTGCCGCGCTGGCCGCGCGCAAGGCCTGCAGGGCCTCCGGCAAGCGGCGCTGGCGTGCATCGCGTACGGCCTGCATGCGCCACCAAAGCTGGTCCATCGTGTCGCTGGCCGATGCCACCAGGCTGCCCGTGGCCCGCACGGCAAAGTCAAAACGGGGGGCCTCCAGCGCGCCGTGGTTGGGGTCGTGAAAGTCGTCCAGCACATTGATGCCGCCGCAAAACAGCACCCGCCCATCCACCACACACAGCTTGCGGTGCAGGCGCCGCCAGCGGTGTGGCAGCAGCAGCCCCAGCGGCCCCAGCGGCGAATACACGCTGCACAGCACCCCGGCGGCCTGAAACTGATCGGCCCAGGCCTTGGGCAACGCACCCGTGCCCACGCCATCGACCACCAGATGGGTGCGCACGCCGCGCGCTGCAGCGCGCATCAGCGCCTGGGCCACTGTGGCTCCGGCGCCGGTGAAGTCAAAGATGTAGGTCTCGAACTGGATGTCCGCCATCGCAGCATCCATGGCCTCGGTGAGCGCCGGAAAGAACTCCTCGGCGCCTTGCAGCAGTCGGACCTGGTGGTCGTCGGCGGGCCCGGTGCCCGGGGTCTGCGCAAAGGGCTTGCGCCTCATCCCGCCACCCCGCCACCGCGCACACCCCGGCAGCGCCTCACAGCCGGAACTCCGCGATCAGGGGCAGATGGTCCGACATGCGCCACCAGATGCGCCCACGGGGCACCTGCAGCGACAGCGGCGTGAGCCCACGCGCGTACACATGGTCCAGCTGCGCCAGCGGCAGGCGCGCGGGGTAGGTGAAGGTGCGGGGCGCATCCCATTCATACAGGCCAAAGCCAGCCAGCATGCGCTTGAGCAACTGCCCCCAGTCGTTGAAGTCACCGGCCACCACCAGCGGCGTGCCAGACGGCACCTCGCGCTCGATGAAGCCCTGCAGACGCTCGACCTGGCGGATGCGGCTGCCAGGGATCAGGCCCAGGTGCACCACGATCACGTGCACGTTGCGGCCCTGCACATCCACCTCCACATGTAGCAGCCCGCGCTGCTCGAAACGGTGGTCCGAGATGTCTTCATGCTGGTGCCCGATCACCGGCCAGCGGGTCAGCAACGCGTTGCCATGTTCGCCGTGTTTGGTGACCGCATTGGTGCGGTACACCGCCTCGTAGCCTTCGGGCGCCAGGAACTCGGCCTGCGGCAGATCAGGCCAGCGCTGAAAGTAGGCCGCCTCGCGCCGGTGCAGCTTGCGCACCTCCTGCAGGCAAACGATGTCGGCGTCGAGCTGCTCCACCGCCAGGCCCAGGTTGTGAATCTCCAGCCGCCGCGCGGGCCCGATGCCTTGCACACCCTTGTGGATGTTGTAGGTGGCTACGCGCAGGATGTCGTCGTGTTGCATGGTCCTAGGAGGGGTAATTGAACGCGCTCGCCAGCGTCGCGATGGGTGCGCCAGGTAAGGCGCGAGGACGCGGCGGGCTCATGCCCGCAAGAAGGAGCAACGCCGCATGGCGCGCCCAGCGCGGTGCTGGCGAATGCGTAGCGTGCCCACTCGACAAGCGAACATCAACGAAGCAGCGAGAGTCAGTATCCATGAGGCGCCCTTGAAAACGGCAAGCGGTCAATTGCCGCTCCTAGGACTGGAGATTGTGTCGCAAGCCGTGGTGGCAAGGGGTTTGCCCGACGCAGGCAGGGGACGGCAGCGCTTTACACTGGAGACTCCAACATTTTGAGCACGCAGGGACGGCCCCGACCCCCATGGCTACCGAGAGCGGCCCCAATCCCGCCCCACAGACCCAGGCGCTGATCGTGGACAGCAATGCCACATCGCGCAGCATTCTGGTGGGGCAGCTGCGCGAGTACGGCGTGACCCGCATCGTGCAATGCTCCCGTGTGCAGGACGCGCGCGCCCGACTGGAGCACACGGTGTTCGACTACGTGTTGTGCGACCAGTTTTTTGGCGAATCCAACTACTCGGGCCAGACCCTGCTGGACGACCTGCGGCGCGCGCAGTTGCTGCCGTTTTCTACGGTGTTCTTCATGGTCACGGCCGAGGCGTCGTACGCCGCAGTGGCCGAGGCCGCCGAGTCGGCCCTGGACGGCTACCTGCTCAAGCCCTTCACGCCCAGCGCGCTGTTCGAGCGCCTGAGCCTGGCGCGCCTGCGCAAGATCCACCTCAAGCCCATTTTCGATGCCATCGAGGCCGAGGACTTCGAGCAGGCCGCCGCGCTGTGCGTGGAGCGTTTCGAGGCCCGCAAGCCCTATTGGCTGTACGCCGCCCGCATCGGGTCGGAGCTGCTGCTGCGCCTGGGCCGCCACGACGAGGCGCGCACCCTGTTCGAGGCCGTCATCGCGGCACGGGCCCTGCCCTGGGCCAAGCTGGGCGTGGCCCGCGCACAGATCGAATCAGGCCAGGCCGCGCGCGCCATCACCACCTTGCAGGAGTTGATTGGCGAAGACGCGTCGTTCGCCGACGCCTACGACGTGCTGGGCCGCGCGCAGGTGGAGATGGGCAATTTTTCGCAGGCCATCGAAACCTACCGCACGGCCAGCACCCTCACGCCCGACTCGGTGGTGCGGCTGCAGAAGCTGGGGATGATGTCGTACTACATGGGCGACCGCGCCACCGCCACCAAGGTGCTGGCACGCGCCACAGTGCTGGGCATTGACTCCAAGCTGTTCGACTACCAGTCGCTGGTGCTGCTGACGTTTGCGTATTACGCCGAGAACGACCGCAAGGGCATCGAGCGCTGCATGGCCGACTTTGCGCGCATCCTGGAGCGCCACTACGGCAGCGCGCGCATCCGGCGTTTTGCCGAGGTGGCGCGGGCGCTGCAGCTCATCCAGCAGCGGCAGTTCTCGCAAGCGGTTGAATCGGTGCGTGGCATGGCCCGCGAGATCACGTCCAGCACCTTCGACTTTGAGGCTGCCTGCAACCTGGGCAGCCTGCTGGCCGTATTGGCCGTCACGTCGATCGAGCTGCCCGAGGGCGACAGCTGGGTGCTGGCACTGGGCATGCGCTATGCCAACACACGCGGCTTGACCGAGCTGATGGCCAACGCCTGCAATCTGCATGAGCCTTATAGCCAACTGGTGCGAGACTGCCTGCAACGCGTCAACAAGACGGCCGAAGTCGCCATGGCGCAAAGCCTGGGCGGCGACCCTGGCGGTGCCGTGCAAAACCTGCTGGCCGAAGCCGAACGCACACTCAACTCCAAACTGCTCGATATGGCACAGCAAGTGCTGCTACGCCATGGCGCGCGCATGGCTGCCCCGCAACCGCTGCAAGAGAGCATCGACGCACTGCGCGCCCGCATGGGCAGCACCCCGGCGAGGGCCATCCTGGGGCAAGACAGTGAACGTCACCCAGGCGGTGTGGCGCTGAGGGTGCGGGGCAGCAGCGACAACACGCCCACGCGCACTCCGCAGCCATCGCCCGACAGCTCGGCCCTCGGCCCGTCGCCCGCAGACGATGCCGACGATCCTGCTGCCGCCCTGCGCTTGCGGCCTCCAGACGCCTCTTGAGGCGACGCCGCCCGGCCTTGCCCCTGTTGCCGCCGGGCCATTCGGAGTCCACTCACCCGAGATGCAAAAACCGGGGGAGCAACAGGCACGCCTCGGCATTGGACGCGGAAAAGCACCGGTCAGCGGCCTGCTGCCAGGGCAGCCACTCATAGGCGTCGTGCTCACGTGGGCTCAGCACCACGGGCGTGCCTGCGGGCACACGCAGGCCAAACACGCGCTCACGGTTGCGCACCACGCCAGGGGCATAACGGTGCAGCCATTGGGGCCAGATGTCGTACACGTTCTCCAGCGCCCAGTCGGTCAGCAGGCAACCCGGTGCCTGGGTGTCTATCCCGGTTTCTTCGGCCACTTCACGGCGTGCGGTCTCGGCAAAAGGCTCGTCCAGCGCATCCTTGCTACCGGTGACCGACTGCCAATGCCCCTCGCCCCCGGTGCGGCGGATCAGCAGCACCTCCAGCGCGGGGGTGTGGATCACCACCAGCACCGACTCTGGAAGCTTGTAAGGCCGCGGTGGCCCGGCGGCTGCCATGGCCTGTGCCTTCAGCCCCCCTTGGGGCGCTGGGCTGCCGTGGTGGTGGGCACGGGCGGGGGCAGCTCCTTGGCCTGCAACGCACGCGCCTGCACCACCAGCTGGTTGTGCGCGTCCAGAAACGCCGCAGCAATGACCTTGCCTTCGTTGGTATTGCTCCAGCCAGCGCCCGCAGCCCCCCCCAGCTTGCCGAACACCAGGCCGCCCACCCCCAGGTCGGTGGTGCGCGCTGAGCCGGTGGCCGCTGCTACCTGTTCGGTGGTTTCGTTGTCCGACAGCAGCAAGGCCGTCTGTGCTTCCTTGAACTTGACCTGCTCCACCAGCCCGGCCAGGCCTGCGATGTCGCGCAGTACCGGGATCATGGCAATCACTCCGGCAAGGCCCCGGCCCGCATCCTGCTCGCTGAACGTGAGGCTGGGCGTGAGCGTGTACTGCGCCTCGTACCCCTTGCCCTTGGCCACGGTGGAGTTGTTCTTGCGCAGGATGCCTGCGTCCTTCAATTCCTGCTCCTGCACAGTGCCCTTCAGGCCCGCTGCCCGGTCCACCACGCGGAAACACCCGCTCTGCTGGGCCAGCAGCTTGACCAGCGGCACCGGCGACGCGGGCAGCTGGTAGCCCGAGCCCATGATGTAGCCATTGGGGTTCTCGGCCAGCGCCAGTGTGGCCACCGGTGCATCGCAACGCACCAGCTCACGGGCCGCGTTCTGCGCGCCCTGGGGCCCGGCCGAGCCCGTGACCACCGAGCCGCCCTGCCCCAGTTCGGTCTTCTTCTCGCCGCATCCGGCCAGGGCGATGCATGCGGCCGCAAGCAGCCAATGGGAGCGTGTCAACAAACGCATGGAAGTACCTCTTTCAGTCCGTGCACGGCGGCCAGTGCCCGATGCGCCGTGCATGAAAAAAGCGGCCAGGGCGCAAGGCCCGAGCCGCTCGGTGTGCGATGCATGGCTGCATGCGCGAAGGACGTGTGCGTCCGGAATCAGGCCGCAGTCTTGACCGCGTCGGGGTTGCGCAGGCGGATGTGCAGCTCGCGCAGCTGCTTTTCGTCCACAGGGCTGGGCGCCTGTGTGAGCAGACACTGGGCGCGTTGGGTCTTGGGGAAGGCGATCACGTCGCGGATCGACTCGGCACCGGTCATCAGCGTCACGATGCGGTCCAGGCCAAAGGCCAGGCCGCCGTGCGGAGGCGCGCCGTACTGCAGCGCATCCAGCAGGAAGCCGAACTTGAGCTGGGCTTCTTCGGGCGTGATGTTGAGGGCGTCAAACACCTTCTGCTGCACGTCGGCGCGGTGGATACGGACGGAGCCGCCACCCATTTCCCAGCCGTTGAGCACCATGTCGTAGCCCTTGGAGATGCACTTCTCGGGCGCAGTGACCATCCAGTCTTCGTGACCATCCTTGGGGCTGGTGAAGGGGTGGTGCACCGAGTTCCAGCGCTGGTTTTCCTCGTCGTACTCGAACATCGGGAAGTCGACCACCCACAGCGGGGCCCAGCGGTTCTCGAACAGGCCGTTCTTCTTGCCGAACTCGCTGTGGCCGATCTTGATACGCAGCGCGCCAATCGCGTCATTGACGATCTTTTCCTTGTCGGCACCGAAGAAGATCAGGTCGCCATCCTGTGCGCCAGTGCGCTCCAGCACGGCTTGCAGGGCTGCGTCGTGGATGTTCTTCACGATGGGCGACTGCAGACCGTCACGGCCCTTGGCCAGTTCATTGACGCGGATGTAGGCCAGGCCCTTGGCGCCGTAGATCTTGACGAACTCAGTGTAGGCGTCGATTTCGCCACGGCTGATGCCGCCGCCTTCGACCGAGCCACCGGGCACGCGCAGGCCGACCACGCGGCCATTCTTCATGTTGGCGGCGCCTGAGAACACCTTGAAGTCCACGTCCTTCATCACGTCGGTCAGCTCGGTGAATTCGAGCTTCACGCGCAGGTCGGGCTTGTCGGAGCCATACAGGCGCGCAGCGTCCTGGTAGGTCATGACGGGGAACTCGCCCAAGTCCACGCCCAGCGTGTTCTGGAACACCGTCTTGATCATGCCCTGGAACATGTCGCGAATGTCCTGCTCTTCCATGAACGATGTCTCGATATCGATCTGGGTGAATTCAGGCTGGCGGTCAGCACGCAAGTCTTCGTCGCGGAAGCACTTGGTGATCTGGTAGTAGCGGTCGAAGCCCGCCACCATCAGCAGCTGCTTGAACAGCTGGGGCGACTGGGGCAATGCGAAGAAATGGCCATCGTGCACGCGGCTGGGCACGAGGTAGTCGCGCGCGCCTTCGGGCGTGCTCTTGGTGAGCATGGGGGTTTCGATGTCGATGAAGCCATTCGCATCGAGGAACTTGCGCACTTCCATTGCCACCTTGTAGCGCAGCATCAGGTTGTTCTGCATGTACGGGCGGCGCAGGTCCAGCACGCGGTGCGTGAGGCGCGTGGTTTCCGACAGGTTTTCCTCGTCGATCTGGAACGGAGGCGTGACGGAGGGGTTGAGCACGTTCAGCTCATGGCACAGCACTTCGATCTGGCCGGTTTTGAGCTTGTCGTTGGTGGTGCCTGCGGGGCGTGCGCGCACCACACCCTTGACCTGCACGCAGAACTCGTTGCGCACGCCTTCAGCGACCTTGAACATCTCGGCGCGGTCGGGGTCGCACACCACCTGCACGTAGCCTTCGCGGTCGCGCAGGTCGATGAAGATCACGCCCCCATGGTCACGGCGGCGGTTCACCCAGCCCGACAGGGTAACGGTTTGGCCCAACAGGGCTTCGGTCACAAGACCGCAATAGTGGGAACGCATGGCCATGACAAAACTTCCGGCGCCGCAGGGCGCGTTGACGTTGAAAGAGATTGCTTTTCTTACTTGGGTGGGGGCAGCGTGGGGTCCGCTGGAGCCACCACACCCATGGAGACGATGTACTTGAGGGCGCTGTCCACACTCATTTCGAGCTCGACACAGTCGCTCTTGCGAACCATCACAAAATACCCCCCCGTGGGGTTGGGGGTGGTGGGCACGTATACGCTGACGAACTCGTCGCGCAGGTACGCAGCCACTTCACCATTGGGGGCGCCGGTGACGAACGCCACAGTCCATACCCCTTCGCGGGGCCACTGCACGAGCACGGCCTTGCGAAAGGCATTGCCGCTCTCGGAGAACAGCGTGTCCGACACCTGCTTGACGCTGGAGTAGATAGAGCGCACCACCGGAATGCGGTGCACCAGCGCGTCGCCCCACTGCACAAGCTTGCGGCCCGCAAAGTTGCTGGCAATGGCGCCCACCACGAGCAAGATGGCCAGCGTGAGGACCACACCAAAGCCCGGGACATGCACTCCGAGCAGCTTGTCGGGCTGCCACGCGCCGGGCAGGATCTGCAGGGTCTGGTCGAGCGTGCTCACAATCCAGTTGAGCACCCAGGCCGTGATGACACCGGGCACGATGACCAGAAGGCCTGTCAACAGCCATTTGCGCAGGGCAGCCATGCAGGTCCTCAGCTCGAAGAGGAAGAAGTGCCACTGGTACCGGTGGTGCCGGTAGCGCTAGCAGTGCTTGTGCTGGCCGCTTCCTTTTTAGGAGCATCACCGCCACTGGCAGGTGCCGCTGATTCAGTCTTGGACTCCGACTTGGCCTCGGTGGCCGGGGCGGAGTTGCCACCGTTTCCGCCACGGAAATCGGTCACGTACCAGCCCGAGCCCTTGAGCTGAAAACCTGCGGCAGTGACCTGCTTGGAGAAGGCTTCGGCGCCGCAGGCGGGGCACACCGTCAGGGGTGCGTCGGAGATTTTTTGCAGCACATCCTTGGCATGGCCACAGGAGCCGCATTTGTAGGCGTAAATAGGCATGTCAGTGTGTTGAGGGAAAGTGGGAGGGTAGGGACAGCCCATTACTGGACCATCCCCCCCTAAGAACCGTGCGTGCGACTTTCACCGCACACGGCTCAAGCACAACTTAGTCCAGCAATAAGCAAAACACGCGATTTTACTCTACGCGCCTTTCTTATCCTGAACCCTAAGCCTTGTTGAGGCCGGCTTCGCGACCGGCAACCCAAGGGCATGCAGCCTCTGATGGCACACCGGGTGCAGGAGCACCCGGTTAGACATAGCGTCCGACCCGCCATTCACCTTGTAAACAATGTGATGATCGTGCCAACCGCCTTCATGATCGAGCGGTTCTGTGCAGAGTGCACAGCGCCCGTCCTGGGAGATATACAGCATTGACGCTTCGTAACGATGGCGCAGGCTCCTTGCCG
>NZ_JAOBSQ010000012.1:0-115983 GCF_025246485.1 Acidovorax sp. K2F | reverse complement strand
CCTTGCCGTGCGTTTCGTTCGCAACATCTCACCATACGCCTCCCAGACAGGATCAAAGGGGTTGTAGCCTCCTTTGATCTTTTCATGCCTTTCAATCACTGTGTCGCTTAATCGCGCCAACCGTTTCATGATCGGTTCGTCTTCTGTACCTACTTTGGTTGCGAACTCTGTCCTGTCGCTAATGACCTTCCAGTAACGTTGGGTGCACCAGCTTGGGGACTTCTTCGGATGTCGCCTCCTCGCCCAGCGGACAAGCCGCCAGTAGATAAGGTAGTCCATCCGACTGAACGTCTCTTTCGCGACCACCGGTTGGTGATACCTAGCCCATCCCCGAAGGATTGGGTTAAGTTGCGCGATGAGATCCTCCTGTTTTGTCGATAGATGCGTCCTTACGATTTCCGATACCTTGCGATAGAACGCTTTCACGTTTTTCTTGCTCGGCTTGATTAGCAGCTTTCCACGGTATTTGCGGAAATTCCATCCAAGGAAATCGAAGCCTCGGTCAATGTGCGTGACGCAGGTCTTTTCCAGCGATAGCCGCAATCCTCGTTTTGCAAGGAATGCTTCTACCCATGGTCGGACTTCAATCTCTAACAGCTCTCGTGAGCTCCCAGTGATGACGAAGTCGTCCGCGTAGCGGACCACATTTACTTTGGCCCTACGAGCTTTCACAACACCCAGCCGCGCGTTTAAGTGCGCGGCGAGTCCCGTTTCCAACCCATTCAGAACGCAATTCGCCAGGGTTGGCGAAATGACACCACCTTGCGGTGTTCCCTCATCTGTCGGCGAGAAGCGACCCTGATGGACCACTCCGGCTTTCAACCATTTCCGTAGCACTTCCCTGTTTGTGAGAACACGGTCGAGCATCCAGTCATGATTGATATGGTCGAAGAACCCCTGAATGTCGGCTTCCAATACCCATTCGGCCGAGGCCTTCTGAGACAAGGAGACGAACAACTGGCTCATGGCATCGTGTGTTGAGCGCCCAGTCCGAAAGCCGTAGCTGTTCGGGTCGCTGGTGCTCTCTGACACTGGCTCCAATGCAAGTAGGTGCAACGCCTGCATGGCCCTGTCAAACATGGTCGGAATGCCAAGCGGCCTTTCCTTCCCGTTTGCTTTGGGAATGTAGACCCGCCGCAGGGGCAGCGGTTTGTACCCTCGAAGATTCTTCAACCGACCGATCGCCGCCCATTTGGAGGCAGGCGAATCCCAAAGTTCGCGATCGACGCCACTCGTTCGTTTGCCTTGGTTTTCGGTCACTCGTCTCACGGCCAGCGCTCTGGCCGAGAACGAGTGAGTTAGAGACCTTTGCAGCGCTTTCACGCGGCGCCAGTCTTTTTCTTGCGTAGCCTTCGCTATACGGGTCTGCGTCGTCCGCACGTTCCGCGCCACTAGACCCCAATCGATGGAGTGCCAGTCTTGCGGTTCGCGTGAGGACGCAGACTCGTCGCGCGAAGCGACGTGTTTTCTCATGCTTTCCTCCAGGTTGAACCCCTGGAGACGCACACCTCCCCCGAAGGGGAATTGAGCATCCCTTCGGGGTCGGTTTGAACTTAGTCAGTCGTGTAACGACGATTGCACCACGCGGAAGTCAGCACGCTTTCGCGTCAGGGCACGGGCCCCTATGCCACCCATTACAGGTAACCATTCGCTTTCTCCGCTATCCCATACCCCCTCATCCAACAGGTCGTCTCGCGACTTCCCTGCCCTTGCGCAGAGCGCTTGGGCGGACAGTGGGGCTTACCACGTTCCCTGTCTTGCCGACGAATGACAACTTGCGTTGTTTCCGTCTATCCGTTTAGGGCTCATCTCTCCAGGGGCTGCATGTGTGACGACGACCACCTAGTTTTGACAGGTGGTGCCAGCAGCGCACCGTTTGGTTACGGCCTATCAGCAGATTTGGCCGCTCAATTGTTACCCTGGTTCAGACGATGATTCACTTATGTTGCCCATGCGGAACTAGCCTAGCGTCCTTTATCACCTCTGCTGGCGATAGTCCTGATGCCCCCCTCGCAGGGGACTCCAGCCGTGTTACGGGAACGCATTGTCGAGCGGGCTTCACACGGAGACGTTACCGTCCCCGCATGCCACTCTAGGCTACTCATGGTCGTACAAGAGGTCGCAGCACTTCAGACGAAGGTGCGACAAGGCAAAACAGAGCAGAGCACTCTGAGAGTCAGAGATGCGCAGCGCAATTGCAAGGTGACCAATCCATGGACGGATTTAGTCATCCCATTGGCGAGTTCCGCTTGTGGCGGACTCGTCGGCAAGTTGCGCGAGCGCCACAGACGGCATCACTGCCGCGATGAAAGCAGGTTTAACCCTGCATTGCAGTCGGTTTTTCCCGCTGCAATTATCAAAACCACAACTATGTTGTGATCTGTAGAGAGTCGTTTTACCGGCTCTCAATCTCTAAATAAAAGCACTGTAAGTGCTTGATTTAATTGCTAATTATTTAGTGAGGCTAGCTACCTCTCTCAGAGCAACACGTTACGTGTCGCACCAAAACCCTCAATTATAGGCGGCATGCCCCTTGACCCCCGCGTTACTCGACCCCAACCATCTTGTGGTGGGAGGCATGGCTGTTGCGGATGGCCTGTGGCCCGAGGGAGCCGATCAGCATGCCCGCCAGCGCGGCCAGCAAACCCGCCAGCTGCGCAGGAAAGATTGCCCCCGCCGGAGTGGACAGGAACAGCAGCCAGGTCACCAGGCCCAGCACGATGGCAAAGATGGCGCCCTGCGTGGTGGCACGCTTCCAGTACAGGCCGAACACCAGCGGCACAAACGCTCCCACCAGCGGCACCTGGTAGGCACCCGACACCAGCTCATAGATGGAAGTACCCTGCATGTAGATGGCATAGGCCAACACGCAGGCGCTGAAAACGAGCGTAGTGATGCGCATGGTGCGCAGATGCTGCTTGTCCGAGCTGTGCGGGCGGAACTGGCGCCAGATGTTTTCGGTGAAAGTGACGCTGGGCGCCAGCAGCGTGGCGGAGGCCGTGGACTTGAGCGCCGACAGCAGGGCCCCAAAGAACAGCACCTGCATCACAAAAGGCATCTTCTCCAGCACCAGCGTGGGCAGCACCTTTTGCGGGTCGTCCTTGAGCAGCGCAGCCGTTTCCGTGGGCATGATGATGAGCGCGCTGGCCACCAGGAACATGGGCACAAAGGCGAACAGGATGTAGCAGATGCCACCGATCACGGGGCCGCGCGTGGCTGCCTGGATGTTGTTGGCCGACATCACACGCTGAAATACGTCCTGCTGCGGGATGGAGCCGAACATCATGGTCACGCCCGCGGCGATGAAGAACACCACGTCATGGAACTTGGGCTCAGGCAGGAACCGGAACAGCTCACGACTGGACGCGAACTCGATCACCTTGTCGGCCCCCCCGGCCATGTTGCCCGCAAACACGGCAATGACGGCCAGGCCCACCACCAGGATGATCATCTGGATGAAGTCGGTGACCGCCACCGACCACATGCCGCCGAACAGCGTGTACGCCAGGATGGAGACCACACCGATCGTCATGCCCACCGGAATGCTGATGGCACCGCCAGACAGCAGGTTGAACACCAGGCCCAGCGCTGTGACCTGGGCAGAAACCCAGCCCAGGTAGCTCAACATGATGATCAGCGAGCAGACGATTTCCACCGTGCGGCCATAGCGTTCGCGGTAATAGTCGCTGATGGTGAGCAGCGTCATGCGGTACAGCTTGCCGGCAAAGAACAGGCCGACCAGGATCAGGCAGAAGCCCGCGCCGAATGGGTCTTCCACCACATTGCCCAGACCGCCCTCGATGAACTTGGCGGGAATGCCCAGCACGGTCTCCGACCCAAACCAGGTGGCAAACGTGGTGGTGATGATCATGTACAGCGGCAGGTGGCGCCCGGCAATGGCAAAGTCCGCAGCGTTCTTCACACGCCGGGCTGCCAGCAAGCCGATGCCGATGGTGATCAGCAGGTAAACGATAACCAGGGTCAGCAGCACAGCGCGCTCCTCTCTCTTTTTGTCTCGGTCGGTCCAGGGTGAAGAAATCCGACCTGCGCTCCGGCGCTCCCCACACCGGGGCACCGGGCATGCAGATCGTCAGAAAAGCCGGATTCTGATCAGCAGTTGGATGAGCAGCAAGCCCAGCACAAACCCGACCCCAGCAAAAATGATGCCTTGCAGCAGCCGGTTGGTGCGTTTTTGCGCTTCCAGCAGTTCACGCAGTGCAGACTCGTGGTCTGCCGGGCGCTGGCGCAGCGCGTCGTAGATGAGTCGTGGCAGCTCGGGCAGCAGCTTGGCATAGTGCGGCGCCTCGGCCCGCAGCTCGCGCCACAGGCGCTGGGGGCCCATCTGCTCCAGCATCCACTTTTCAAGGAAGGGCTTGGCCGTGCTCCACAGGTCCAGGTCCGGGTCCAGCTCGCGGCCCAGGCCCTCAATGTTGAGCAGGGTCTTTTGCAGCAGCACCAGCTGGGGCTGAATCTCGACATGGAAGCGGCGCGAGGTCTGGAACAGCCGCATCAGCACCAGGCCCAGCGAGATTTCCTTGAGTGGGCGGTCAAAATATGGCTCGCACACGGCGCGGATGGCCGACTCGAGGTCATTGACCCGCGTTTCGGGCGGCACCCAGCCGCTTTCGATGTGCAGCTCTGCCACCCGCTTGTAGTCGCGCCGGAAGAACGCCACAAAGTTCTGCGCCAGGTATTCCTTGTCCACTTCGGTCAGCGTGCCCACGATGCCGAAGTCCAGCGAGATGTAGCGGCCGAACGTGGCAGGCTCCAGACTCACCTGGATGTTGCCCGGGTGCATATCGGCGTGAAAAAAACCGTCGCGAAACACCTGGGTGAAGAAGATGGTGACGCCGTCGCGCGCCAGCTTGGGGATGTCCACACCGGCCTCCCGCAGGCGGTCGATCTGGCTGATGGGCACACCGTTCATGCGCTGCATCACCATGACCTCGGGGTGGCAGAAGTCCCAGAAGATCTCGGGGATCAGCACCAGGTCCAGCCCGGTCATGTTGCGGCGCAGCTGCGCAGCGTTGGCAGCCTCGCGCACCAGGTCCAGTTCGTCATGCAGGTAGTTGTCAAACTCTGCCACCACCTCACGGGGCTTCAGGCGCTTGCCATCGGCAGACAGGCTCTCCACCCATCCCGCCATCATGCGCATGAGGCTCAGGTCCTTTTCGATCACCGGCAGCATGCCAGGCCGCAGTACCTTGACGGCTACCTCGCGCTCAATGCCCTGGCGGTCGCGCAGCGTGGCGAAATGCACCTGGGCGATGGACGCGCTGGCCACCGGTGTGCGGTCGAAAGAGGTGAACACCTCGTCCACCGGACGACGGAAGGCACGCTCGATGGTGGCGATGGCGATGTCGGGGTCGAATGGCGGCACGCGGTCCTGAAGGCGGGCCAGTTCGTCGGCTATGTCGGGCGGAAGCAGGTCGCGGCGGGTGGACAGCACCTGGCCGAACTTGACGAAGATAGGTCCCAGGCTTTCCAGCGCCTCGCGCAGGCGTTGCCCACGCGGCGCATCCAGATTGCGCCCGATGGACACGATGCGCGAGATCATGCGCAGCCAGGGCTTTTGAAAGCTGTCGAGCAGCAAGCCATCCAGGCCGAACCGGAACACCACCCACAGGATGGCCGCCCCCCGCAAGAAGCGCTTCATGCGTCGGCCCGGTCCGAACCAGCCGAAGGTGACAGCGGCGCCGCCGCCGGCGCACTGGGCGCCACCGGTGCCGTCGCAACGACCACTGCAGAAGACGCCGCGCTGGCGGCTGCCATGCGCGAACCCACAAACTGGCGCAGCGCCTGCGCAGCCCGGCTGGCGAACTGCGCCAGCGTATGCGCAGGGGCATCGCCAATCACGCGGGCCAGGTCTTCCTCCACATCCCAGCGCACATGGTCCACCAGCCAGTTGATCTCGGCCGCCAGTTGTACGTCGCCCTCAATGCGGATGGAGGGCTTGTCGCCCCGCAACGCAGCCTGGGCCAGGGTGATGGGGGAGGTATCGGTCACTTCCAGCCGCAGGTCTGGCACCGCGGATTCGGGCGCCAGGTTGAACAGGCCCGCAGGGGTGATCACCAGCGACAGGGAATAGGCCCGCCACTGCACCCTGGCGATGCGGCCCTTTTGGCGCACCAGCCGGTCCGTGGCCTCTTTCTCCTGCATCAGCACATGGTTGAGAAACAGCACCAGGCGCTGCTGCACCTCGTGGACCAGCCATTGCGGGGGCTGCGGGCCGGCTGCCAGGCGCTCGAAGAGGCCGTCCAGAAAAGGAAAAGGGGACTGTGGTGTTGCCATAGTCCCCGATTATTCCCTGAACTGGAATGCCCCTGGCACGCAGGGGCCCCGTGGGCGGTGTTTACTGCAGGGCTTGCACGCCTGCCACCAGCCAGCCGGTGTTGCCCGCCTTGGGCTTGGTCATGTTCCAGACCTCACGGAAGGGGCTGGGCCCGGCCGAGGGTTCTTCGCGGATCATGCCCGAGAACTCGACGCTGGCCATGTAGCCGTCGCCCAGGTCTTCGATGCCCAGCAGCTGCGCTTCGATCATGACCACATCGGTGTGATTGGGCTGCGTGCCCCGGTGGGCTTCGCGCTCGGTCAGCTGGGTGCGGATCTCATCGAGCATGTTGTCCGTCATCATGGACCGCAGGGTGGCGATGTCCGAGCGGTCCCACGCACCCTGCAAGGTCACGAAGTTGCGCTTGGCGGCCGCCAGGAAACCCTCGGTGTCGAAATCGGCGGGCACACCCCAGTTCTGCGAACCCGACAGGCCCGAACCGATCACCACACCCGAACCCACGCCACCCTGCCCGGCACGCGAGGCATCAAATGCCATGCTGCTGCGCTCCCAGGGGCGGGCCGATGCGTCGTTGCCCACGTTGTTGGGGCTGTACTGCGGCGGCACCTGGGCAGCAGCGGGCGTTGCAGCCCCTGCGCCCTGGAAGGCGAACGGGGCACCACCTGCAGCATTGCCCGAGCCATTGCTACCGCCGTTGCGCGACCGCATGACCATCTTGAAGATGGCAAACGCCGCCAGCGCCAGCAGCGCAATCATCAGGATGTTGCCAAAGCCCGCGCCCAGGCCCAGCGAGTGCGCCAGCCAGGCCAGGCCCAGACCCGCCGCCAGGCCGCCCAACATGGCACCCCAGGGCTTCTTGGCCGGCGCGGCCGGAGCCGCTGCCGGCGTGGCGGTAGCAGGCTTGGCTGCCGCAGCCGTGTTGGTCGCGCTTTGTGCCGGTGCGCCCGGCGTGGCGGGCGGCGTGGCCGACTCGCGCTGCGTCACATTGCTGGACTGCTTGCCCACCGATTTGCCACCACCCAGTCGCCGCGCGGCGTCGGCATCGGCGTGCGCAAACGCCAGCATCGCGACCAACACCACAGACCACAGTTTCATCATGACTTCTCCGTCTCCGTTATCGACCGAGCAAACCGCTCAGCACTTGATTCCAACATGGAGGGCCACAATGCCCCCCGTCATGTTGTGATAGTCCACATGCCCAAAACCATTTTTCTGCATGAGGCTTTTGAGTTCTTCCTGCCCCGGGTGCATGCGGATGGACTCCGCCAGATACCGGTAGCTCGCGTCGTCGCCCGCTACCAGCTTGCCCAGCTGGGGCAGCACCTTGAACGAGTACCAGTCGTACACCTTGGTCAGCGGCTGCGCCACTTTGGAAAACTCCAGCACCAGCAGCTTGCCGCCGGGCTTGAGCACACGGCACATTTCGGCAATGGCCTGGTCCTTGTGGGTCATGTTGCGCAAGCCAAAAGCCACGCTCACCACGTCGAAATGCGCGTCGGGGAACGGCAGCTTTTCAGCGTCGCAGACCAGCGTAGGCAGCACCACGCCCTCGTTGATGAGACGGTCACGGCCCACACGCAGCATGGCCTCGTTGATGTCGGTGTGCACCACACGGCCCGATGCCCCCACCTTCTTGGAAAACGCCAGTGCCAGGTCGCCGGTGCCCCCCGCAATGTCCAGCACCTGGCTGCCTTCGCGCAGGTTGGCCACCATCACGGTGTAGGCCTTCCAGGCACGGTGCAGGCCCGCCGACATGAGGTCGTTCATCACGTCGTACTTGGAGGCCACGGAGTCAAACACACCGCGCACGCGGCGTGCCTTTTCCTGCTCGTCCACCGACTGAAAACCGAAATGCGTGGTGCTCATAAGAATCATGCTAGGCGCGTGAACGCCAGAGGTACAGCGACAACCCCGCACTGAATTGGGGCATCTGTCGCAATTTGGAGAACGCTATTGAAACAAAACCAGCCGCTAGCGCAAGCAAATATTGCGCTGATAGCTATATTTTCAATAGCACCTTGACGCACAGGGACTTGTGCGGCTTTTGGCGGCGGCCCCCCTGAACAGGCCTGCCAAGGGCGTCAGTGACTGCCGCAGGCGTGGCCCCCTGCACCACCCTTGGGCGCCATGGGTGCATCACGGTCGGCCCCCGCCGCAGCCAGCCGCTCGGTGTACTGGGCCCACAGTGCGTCCTGCTTCTGGCCCAGCTCGTAGAGATAGTCCCAGGTGAAGATGCCGCTGTCGTGGCCGTCGGAGAACGTGGGCTTGACGGCGTAGTTGCCCACAGGCTCCAGGTTGATGAGCGCCACATTGCGCTTGCCCGTCTGCAGCACCTCCTGCCCCGGGCCGTGGCCTTGCACCTCGGCCGAGGGCGAGTACACGCGCATCAGCTCGAACGGGATGCGGAACGTGGCGCCATCCGAAAAACCCACCTCCAGCACGCGCGACTGTTCATGCACCGTCAGGGCCTGCGGCGTGGGAGCGCCCGCTTTCAAACCTGCCATGGAATCACCTTGAGAAAACTGTTGTCAGGAACGACGGCTGCCATTGTCCCACCCGCCCAGGCACACGCTGCCAGCAAGGTTACCGGGCGGCCCACAGCGCTAGCTGGGACTGCAGCTGCGCTTCCAGCGCGGGCAACAAGGCCCGCACGGCGGCCTCTTGCGCTGCGGGGCTCGGCCGCTGTGCCGCGGCCCATACGGGCGATGGAAAGTGACTGTCCCAGTCAAACCGCGCAATCACATGCCAGTGCAGGTGCGGCACCATGTTGCCCAGCGCTGCGATGTTGACCTTGGTGGGCGACAGGTGCTGACGCAGCGCCTGCTCCACCAGGGTCACGGCTTCCATGCAATGCGCACGGTCAGCGGCGGCCAGGTCCGAGAACTCGGCCACATGCGCGTTCCAGACCACGCGGTAAAAGGCAGGGAACCCCGCCTCCTGCGCACGGATGACACGCAGGCGCTCGCCACGCCAGACCAATGCGCCGCCGTCTTCAGCGCACAAGGGGCAGGTCATCAGACCAGCACCCGCTCAATGCCGCCGTTGTTGGCACGGTGTACGTACTCAGGCATCCAGTTCTCGCCCAGGATCTCGCGCGCCATCTCGACCACGATGTAGTCGGCTTCGAGCAAGCCGTTGTTCAGGTCGCCTTCGTAGCGGTTCAGGCCCTGCAGGCAGCTGGGGCAGCTGGTGAGGATCTTCACGTTGTCCTGAGCGCCGACAGCACCGCTGGCACGCAGCTGGGCTTCGCCCTTCTTGATCTCTTCTTCCTTGCGGAAGCGCACCTGCGTGGACACGTCGGGCCGGGTCACACCCAGCGTGCCCGACTCGCCGCAGCAACGCTCGCTCTTCAAGACCTGCTCGCCCACCAGCGCCTTCACGGTCTTCATCGAGTCCTGCAGCTTCATGGGGTTGTGGCAGGGCTCGTGGTACAGGTAGGCGCCCTTGCCTTGCAGCTGAATGCCCTTTTCCAGCAGGTACTCGTGGATGTCGATGATGCGGCTGCCCGGGAAGATCTTGTCAAACTCGTAGCCCTGCAGCTGGTCGTAGCAGGTGCCGCAACTCACCACCACGGTCTTGATATCGAGGTAGTTGAGCGTGTTGGCCACGCGGTGAAAGAGCACGCGGTTGTCCGTGATCATCTTTTCGGCCTTGTCGAACTGGCCCGAACCGCGCTGCGGATAGCCGCAGCACAGGTACCCAGGCGGCAGCACCGTCTGCACGCCCGCGTGCCACAGCATGGCCTGGGTCGCCAAACCGACCTGCGAGAACAAGCGCTCTGACCCGCAGCCAGGGAAGTAGAACACCGCCTCCGTCTCGGCCGTGGTGGCCTGCGGGTTGCGGATGATCGGCACGTAGTCCTTGTCCTCGATGTCGAGCAGCGCGCGCGCCGTCTTCTTGGGCAGGCCGCCCGGCAGCTTCTTGTTGATGAAGTGGATCACCTGCTCCTTGATCGGAGCCGTGCCCACCGTCGCGGGCGGCTTGGCCGTTTGCTTGCGGCCCACCTTGCGCAGCAGGTCCACGGCCAGGCGCTGGGCCTTGAAACCCACGTCCACCATGGCCGAGCGCATCAGCTTGATAGTGTCCGGGTTGGTGGCGTTGAGCATGGTCATGGCCAATGCGTTGCCGGGGCGGAAGGTCTTCTTGCCCATCTTGCGCAGCAGGTTGCGCATGTTCATGGTGACGTCGCCGAAGTCGATCTTCACCGGGCAAGGGCTCTCGCATTTGTGGCACACCGTGCAGTGGTCGGCGACGTCCTCAAACTCCTGCCAATGCTTGATGCTCACGCCCCGGCGGGTCTGCTCTTCATACAGGAACGCCTCGACCAGCAGCGAGGTGGCCAGGATCTTGTTGCGTGGGCTGTACAGCAGGTTGGCGCGTGGCACGTGCGTGGAGCACACGGGCTTGCACTTGCCGCAGCGCAGGCAGTCCTTGACCGAATCGGCAATGGCGCCGATGTCGCTCTGCTGCATGATCAGCGACTCATGCCCCATCAGGCCGAAGCTGGGTGTGTAGGCGTTGGTCAAATCGGCATGCAGCGCAGGTTTTGAAGCCAAATCGGCACCAAGCGCTGGTTGAATATGCCCTGAATGCTCCTGATTTCGGAGCAATTTGCCTTTGTTGAAGCGGCCTTCCGGGTCCACCTTGCGCTTGTACTCGGCAAAGGGGCGCAGCTCTTCATCGGTCAAAAACTCCAGCTTGGTGATGCCAATGCCGTGTTCGCCCGAGATCACGCCGTTCAAGCTGCGCGCCAGCACCATGATGCGCGCCACGGCCTCGTGGGCCGTTTGCAGCATCTCGTAGTCGTCGCTGTTGACCGGGATGTTGGTGTGCACATTGCCGTCGCCTGCGTGCATGTGCAGCGCCACCCACACGCGGCCCTTGAGCACGCGCTTGTGGATGGCCACGGCCTCGTCCAGGATGGGCTTGAACGCCGCGCCAGTGAAGATGCCTTGCAGCGGCGCCCGCAGCTGGGTCTTCCAGCTGGCGCGCAGGGTGTGGTCCTGCAGTTGGGGGAACAGCGTTTCCACATCGTGCAGCCAGCCCTGCCACAGGGCGCGCACCTCTTCCACCAGGGCGATGGCCTGGGCCACGCGGTCTTGCAGCAGCTCGGGCGAAGGCACTTCGTCGTCGGCGTCGTGCTTGCCCAGGGGCAGGTTGCCACGCTCGAAGAACTCGGTCAGCGCGTCGCACAGCTTGAGCTTGTTGCGCAGGGAGAGCTCGATGTTGATGCGCTCGATGCCGTCGGTGTACTCGGCCATGCGCGGCAGCGGGATCACCACGTCTTCGTTGATCTTGAACGCGTTGGTGTGGCGGCTGATGGCCGCCGTCTTCTTGCGGTCGGCCCAGAACTTCTTGCGCGCATCGGCCGTGATGGCCACAAAGCCTTCGCCGCTGCGGGTGTTGGCCAGGCGCACCACTTCGCTGGTCACGCGGGCCACGTCGTCGGCGTTGTCACCGGCAATGTCGCCAATCAGCACCATCTTGGGCAGGCCGCCGTTGCCCTTTTTGCTCTTGGTGGCATAGCCCACAGCCTTCAGGTAGCGGTCGTCCAGGTGCTCCAGGCCCGCCAGCAGCACGCCACTGCGCTTTTGCTCGGCGAACATGAAGTCCTTGATCTCGACGATGCTGGGCACGGCGTCCTTGGCGTTGCCGAAGAACTCCAGGCATACGGTGCGCGTATGCTCGGGCATGCGGTGCACCACCCAGCGCGCGCTGGTGATGAGGCCGTCGCAGCCTTCCTTCTGGATGCCGGGCAGGCCCGCCAGGAACTTGTCCGTCACGTCCTTGCCCAGGCCTTCCTTGCGGAAAGTCTTGCCTGGAATGCTCAGGCGCTCGGTGCGCACGGGCGTCTTGCCATCGGCCTCGAAATACTGCAGCTCGAAGGTGGCCGTCTCCACGTCGTGGATCTTGCCCATGTTGTGGTCCATGCGCGTCACTTCGAGCCACTGGGCGTCAGGCGTGACCATGCGCCAGCTGGCCAGGTTGTCCAGCGCCGTGCCCCAGAGCACGGCCTTCTTGCCGCCCGCGTTCATGGCGATGTTGCCGCCAATGCAGGAAGCCTCGGCACTGGTCGGGTCCACCGCAAACACAAAACCTGCACGCTCGGCCGCATCGGCCACGCGCTGGGTGACCACGCCGGCTTCGGTCCACACCGTGCCCACCTCGCGGTCCAGGCCCGGCAGGCGGCGCATCTCCACCTCGGTCATGGCTTCGAGCTTTTCGGTGTTGATGACCACGCTCTTCCACGTCAACGGAATGGCGCCGCCGGTGTAGCCGGTGCCGCCCCCGCGCGGGATGATGGTCAGGCCCAGTTCGATGCAGCCCTTCACCAGGCCCGCCATCTCGACCTCGGTGTCGGGGGTGAGCACGACGAACGGGTATTCGACGCGCCAGTCGGTCGCGTCGGTCACATGGCTCACGCGGGAGAGGCCGTCGAACTTGATGTTGTCCTTGGCCGTGAGGCGGCCCAGGGTTTTCTGGATCTGGCGGCGCAGTTGCGCGGCCTGCTCGAACGTGGCGTTGAATTCGGCCACAGCGCGTCGCGCGGCGACGACCAGCTCACCGACGAGACGGTCGCGCTCGGCATCGTCTGCGGGGGTGCGGCGTTTTTCGATCTCGCCCAGGCGGTGCTGCAGGGCATCCACCAGCAGCTTGCGACGCGAGGGGTTGTCCAGCAGGTCGTCCTGCAGGTAGGGGTTGCGCTGCACGACCCAGATATCGCCCAGCACCTCATACAGCATGCGGGCCGAACGGCCCGTGCGGCGCTCTTTGCGCAGCTGGTCCAGCACCTCCCAGGATGAGGACCCCAGCAGCCGGATCACGATCTCCCGGTCGGAAAACGAGGTGTAGTTATAGGGAATTTCACGCAGTCGGGCAGGCTCGGCGGCCTGCGTCTGCAAGGCCGCCAACGCGATCGGTACATTCATGGGGGTCTACCTGGGGTGGGGGCGCGATTTTAAGCCACCGGCCTGCGGCTTGCCGGGCCGGGGCTGTCTGACAGAGCCGGAACCGGCCCCGCAACAGTGTCAGAACAGCACGCGGCTGCGCAGGGTGCCGCTGACCTGGGCCAGCTTGTCCAGCGCCAGGTCGGACGAGGCGGCGTCGATGTCGATGACCACGTAGCCGATCTTCTCGTTGGTCTGCAGGTATTGGGCCGAGATGTTGATCTGGTTGTCCGAGAAGATGCGGTTGATCTCCGACAGCACGCCCGGCACGTTGCGGTGGATGTGCAGCAGACGGTGCTTGCCGGGGTGGGCCGGTAGCGCCACCTCGGGAAAGTTAACCGACGAGGTGCTGGTGCCGTTGTCGCTGTATTTCACCAGCTTTTCCGCCACTTCGAGGCCGATGTTGGCCTGTGCCTCCATGGTGGAGCCGCCGATGTGGGGAGTCAGGATCACGTTGTCCAGCCCGCGCAGGGGCGACACAAACTCATCCTTGTTGGTGCGCGGCTCGACAGGGAACACGTCGATGGCGGCGCCCAGCAGCTTCTTGGCTTGGAGCGCTGCAGCCAGCGCTTCAATATCCACCACCGTGCCCCGCGCGGCGTTGATGAGGATGCCGCCGGGCTTCATGGCGGCGATCTCGGCGGCGCCGATCATGCCTTCGGTGGAAGGCAGCTCGGGCACATGCAGGCTCACGATGTCGCTTTGCGACAACAGGTCGTGCAGATGCTGTACCTGGCGGGCATTGCCCAGGGGCAGCTTGTTGACCACATCAAAGAAGGCCACGTGCATGCCCATGGCCTCGGCCAGTACCGACAGCTGGGTGCCGATGGAGCCGTAGCCCACGATACCCAGGGTCTTGCCACGGATCTCATACGCGTTGTCGGCGCTCTTGAGCCAGCCGCCCCGGTGGGCCACCGCGTTTTTCTCGGGCACGCCACGCAGCAGCAGGATGGCTTCGGCCAGCACCAGCTCGGCCACCGAGCGGGTGTTGGAGTACGGCGCGTTGAACACCGCAATGCCGCGCTCGCGCGCCGCGTTCAGGTCCACCTGGTTGGTGCCAATACAAAAGCAGCCCACAGCCACCAGCTTGTGGGCCTGGGCAAACACCTCTTCGGTGAGCTGGGTGCGCGAGCGAATGCCCACAAAGTGCACATCGGCGATCTTGCGCTTCAGTTCCTCGTCCGGCAGCGCACCGGACACCGTCTCGATCTGCGTATAGCCCGCCGCCCGGATCACATCCACTGCGGAGGAGTGGATGCCTTCGAGCAGCAGAAACTTGATCTTGTTCTTGTCGAGCGAATTGGTGGCCATGGCGATGAAGGAGAAGGGATAGGAGAAGGAAACATCCGGCGCGCGACGGCGCGAACGAACCGAGGGTGCCCACGCATGTGAACAGTCACCAGCATGGTGCATTGCACAAAACCTTGCAAGCCTCGGCAAATGCGCCACACCTTGTCACAAAAAGGTCACAATCGCACCCCTCACGGGTACCCCAAGGGGTTTCCCCGGTTGTTGCAGGGCGCGGGCTCATGCGACAACGACATATCAATGTCACAGAGGCTGCATAGCATCCGGCCCTTGTGCATTTCGTCATCCTCGGAGGAAATATTCATGAAAACGAAGCTTCTGGCGGTCTGCGCTGCTGTTGCCATGTCGGTCTGCGCACCTGCGCAAGCACAGGCGCCCATTGAGATCCAATGGTGGCACTCGATGAGTGCAGCGCTGGGCGACTGGGTCAATGACCTGGCCAAGCAATACAACGCCAGCCAATCCCAGTACAAGGTCGTGCCCACGTACAAGGGCCAGTATGACGAATCGATGACCGGCGCCATTGCCGCCTTCCGCGCTGGCAATGCCCCCCACATCCTGCAGGTGTTCGAAGTGGGCACCGCCACCATGATGGCCAGCAAGGGCGCCATCGTGCCTGCGGCCAAGGTGCTGAACGACGCGGGCTTCAAGTTTGAACCCACCGAGTATGTGTCCGCAGTGGCCGGTTACTACACCGCCCCCAACGGCCAGATGCTGAGCTACCCGCTCAACAGCTCGACCACGATCTTCTATTACAACAAGGACGCCTTCAAGAAGGCTGGTCTGGACGCCGACAAGCCGCCCAAGACCTGGCCCGAAGTGTTTGCCGCCGCCTCCAAGCTCAAGGCCAGCGGCCACAGCTGCCCGTTCACCACCAGCTGGGTGAGCTGGACGCAGCTGGAGAGCTTCTCGCTGTGGCACAACACCCTGTTCGCCTCCAAGAACAACGGCTTTGACGGCAACGACGCGCAACTGCAGATCAACACCCCGCTGCACGTTCGCCACTTCGAGAACCTGGCCAAGGCCTCCAAGGAAGGCAGCTTTGTCTACAAGGGCCGCAACAACACGGCCGATGCGTCCTTCCCCTCGGGTGAATGCGCCATGATCACCGGCTCGTCGGGCCTGTACGCCCGCGTGGCCAAGGAAGCCAAGTTCGCCTACGGCATCTCCACCCTGCCTTACTACCCCGATGTGAAGGGTGCCCCACAGAACACCGCCATCGGCGGCGCCAGCCTGTGGGTGATGGCCGGCAAGAAGCCCGAGGAATACAAGGGCGTGGCCAGCTTCCTGAACTTCCTGAACGACACCAAGGTGCAGGCTGCCAGCCACCAGCGCACGGGCTACCTGCCTGTGACCATGGGCGCCTACAAGCTCACCGAGGCGTCTGGCTTCTATGACAAGAACCCCGGCACCGACGTGGCCGTGACGCAGATGATCCGCAAGGCCACTGACAAGTCGCGTGGCATCCGCCTGGGCAACTTCGTGCAGATCCGCTCGATCATCGACGAGGAAACCGAACAGATCTGGTCGGGCAAGAAGTCGCCCAAGGAAGCCCTGGACACCGCCGTGACACGTGGCAACGAGCAGCTGGCCCGCTTCGCACGCGCCAACAAGTAAGCACGGTCCACCATCTGTCGATGTCACCTGGCCACCCGGCTGGGCGGCATCGAAAGCCCGCCGCCCCGTCAACCAACCTGGTTCACGGGGCGGCGGGGTTTTCTTTTTGAGAGTTTCGTCATGGAAAAACGCGTACTTTTCCGCTCTGCGTGGCTACCCTGGGTGCTTCTGGCTCCCCAGCTGGTCATCATCAGCGTGTTCTTCTTCTGGCCCGCAGGCCAGGCCCTGGTGCAGTCGTTCCAGATGCAGGACAGCTTTGGCATGTCCACCGAATGGGTGGGGCTGGACAACTTCAAGGCACTGTTTGAAGACCCGGGCTATCTCGCCTCGTTCAAGACCACGGCCTTCTTCTCGATCCTGGTGGCGGTGGTGGGCATCGGCCTGTCGCTGATCCTCGCGATCTTCGCCGACCGCATCATCAAGGGCGCCATCGTCTACAAGACCGCCCTGCTGCTGCCCTACGCCGTCGCCCCTGCGGTGGCAGGTGTGCTGTGGATGTTCATGTTCTCGCCCTCGCTGGGTGTGGTGGCCTACATGCTGCGCCAGTCGGGCTTTGACTGGAACCACATGCTCAACTCCGACCACGCGATGACGCTGATCGTGATTGCAGCGGTGTGGAAGCAGATCTCCTACAACTTCCTGTTTTTCCTCGCAGGTTTGCAGTCCATCCCCAAGTCGCTGATCGAAGCCGCCGCCATCGACGGTGCGGGCCCCTGGCGCCGGTTCTGGAGCATTCAGTTCCCGCTGCTGTCGCCCACCACGTTCTTCCTGCTGGTGATCAACGTCGTGTACGCGTTCTTCGACACCTTTGCCATCGTGGACTCGACCACCCAGGGCGGTCCCGGGCGCGATACCTCCATCCTGGTCTACAAGGTCTACCACGATGGTTTCAAGGCCATGGACATGGGCGGCTCTGCCGCGCAATCGGTGGTGCTGATGGCCATCGTGGTGGTGCTCACCGTCATTCAGTTCCGCTACGTTGAGAAAAAGGTTCAATACTAAAAATGGTCGAACGCAGCCCCTATCTCACCGCGTTCTCGCACCTCATCATGGTGCTGGGCGTGATCATCGTCGGCTTCCCGCTGTACCTGGCCTTCGTGGCCTCCACCCATACCGCACAGGACATCGTTCAGGTGCCCATGCCCATGGTGCCCGGCAGCAACTTCTGGCAGACCTACCACGACGCGCTGTTTGGCGGCGGCGCGGGTGCGGGCTCCACCGCGCCTGTGGCCCGCATGATGTGGGTGAGTTTTGTCACCGCCATGGTCATCACGGTGGGCAAGATCGCCATCTCGCTGCTGTCGGCGTTTGCCATCGTGTACTTCCGCTTCCCCTTCAAGGGCATCTGCTTCTGGCTGATCTTCATTACTCTGATGCTGCCCGTGGAAGTGCGCATCGGGCCTACCTACCAGGTCGTATCCAACCTGGGCATGCTCAACACCTACGCAGGCCTCACGGTGCCGCTGATCGCTTCGGCCACCGCCACCTTCCTGTTCCGCCAGTTCTTCCTGACGGTGCCCGATGAGCTGGTGGAGGCCGCACGCGTGGACGGCGCCGGTCCGATGCGCTTTTTCAAGGACATCCTGGTGCCGCTGTCGCGCACTTCGGTTGCCGCACTGTTCGTGATTCAGTTCATCTACGGCTGGAACCAGTACCTGTGGCCGCTCTTGGTGACCACGTCCGAAGACATGTACCCGGTGGTCATCGGCATCAAGCGCATGCTGGCCGGTGGCGACGCGGGCAACGAATGGAACATCGTGATGGCCACGGCCCTCCTGGCCATGCTGCCGCCTGCCTTTGTGGTGGTGGTCATGCAACGCTGGTTCGTCAAGGGCCTGGTGGACACCGAAAAATAAGACAAAACTCCTGCAAGCGCTTGTTCAATAAGCCCCTGTAGCTATCAAATTCATTGCACATATGGCATCCCTCTCTCTTCGTAACATCGTCAAGCGCTACGGCGTGGGCCCCAAGGCCAACCAGGTCATCCACGGCGTGAACGCCGAGGTCAAGGACGGCGAGTTCGTCGTCATCGTCGGCCCCTCGGGCTGCGGCAAGTCCACCCTGCTGCGCATGGTGGCGGGCCTGGAGGAAATCTCCGGCGGCGAACTGCGCATTGGCGACCGTGTGGTCAACGACCTGGAACCCGCCCAGCGCGACATCGCGATGGTGTTCCAGAACTACGCGCTGTACCCGCACATGACGAACTTCGAGAACATGGCCTATGGCCTGAAGATCGCCAAGGTACCCAAGGAAGAGATCAAGGCGCGCGTCGACAAGGCCGCCAAGATCCTCGAACTGGGCCACCTGCTGGAGCGCAAGCCCCGCGAGCTGTCGGGCGGCCAGCGCCAGCGCGTGGCCATGGGCCGCGCCATCGTGCGCCAGCCCCAGGTGTTCCTGTTTGACGAGCCGCTGTCCAACCTGGACGCCAAGCTGCGCGCCCAGACCCGCCTCGAAATCCAGAAGCTGCACCGCGAACTGGGCATCACCAGCCTGTTCGTGACACACGACCAGGTCGAGGCCATGACGCTGGCCCAGCGCATGATCGTGATGAACGCGGGCAATATGGAGCAGTTCGGCACGCCCGAAGAGGTCTACCACACGCCCGCCTCCACCTTCGTGGCCAGTTTCATCGGCTCGCCGCCGATGAACCTGCTCAAAAACGCACCAGGCGCCAAACCGGGCACCATTCTGGGCATCCGCCCGGAGCATCTGGATGTGCGCAGCGAGGGTTGGGCCGTTACCGTCGAAACTGTGGAGTTGCTGGGTGCCGAGCGCCTGATCTACGGCCGCATCAACGGCGAACAGATCATCGTGCGGGTAGAAGAAGGCACCCACGCGCCACAGCCGGATGCGGTGATCCACGTCGTGCCCCGTCCCGACCGCCTGCACGCTTTCGATGCCACCACCGGTAAACGCATCCCTGACTGAGCCCGTGCAGCCGCCTGAAGCCGCCCGCGCCGGGCGTGGGGTTCTGGCCACCGTGCCGGTGCTGGCCTCGCTGCACCTGGCGGAGACCCGGCAGTTCTACGTCGAGCGACTGGGGTTCACCGCACTGCTGGAGATGGATAACTACCTGATCCTGCAGCGCGATGGCTGCGAGCTGCACTTCTGGCCCTGCACCGAGCGCCACATTGCAGAAAACACTTCGTGCTACGTGCGTGCAGACACCGGGTTGCTGCATGCGGATTTCACGGCACGCGGCCTGCAACTGGCACCTCCCACTGTCCAGCCCTGGGGCATGAAGGAGATGTATGTCATCGACCCCCATGGCAACCTGCTGAAATTTGGTGAACCCGCATGAGCGCACCCTCGTCTACCCTCGCCCCCTGGCCCTACCCCCGCTGGATCGCCCACCGCGGCGCGGGCAAGCTGGCCCCTGAGAACACCTTGGCCGCCTTCCGGCTGGGTGCCCAATACGGCTACCGCATGTTCGAGTGCGACGCCAAGCTCAGCAGCGACGGCGTGCCTTTTCTGATGCACGACGCCACGCTGGAGCGCACGACCAACGGCCTCGGCACCGGCGGCGACCTGCCCTGGACCCAGCTCGCCCAGCTGGATGCAGGTGGCTGGCATTCCCGCAGCTACGCGGGCGAGCCCCTTCCCACACTGGAGAACCTGGCGCGCTACTGCATCGCCAACGGGTTTTTTTTGAACATCGAGATCAAGCCCACACCAGGCCAGGAAGAAGTTACCGGCCGCGTGGTGGGCGAATATGCCGCACGGCTGTGGCAAGGGCAGGCCGTGCCGCCCTTGTTCTCGTCGTTCAAGCCCGAGGCGCTGGCGGGCGCCATGGCCACCGCGCCCCACCTGCCCCGCGCGCTGCTCATCGACGCGCTGTGGGACGGATGCTTTGACAAGGCGCAGGCGCTCGGCTGTGTGGCCATCGTGTGCAACCACGCGCTGTGGGACCCGGCCCTTGTGGCGCAAGTCCACGGCATGGGCATGCGCACGCTGAGCTACACGGTGAACGACGACTGGGCGGCGCAGCGCCTCATCGCGCTGGGCACGGACGGCATCATCACCGACCGCGTCGACTTCTTCTCGCCCGCCACGCCGTAGGGCGCACCGTCCAACCAACCCCGCCCCAAGCCAGCGCCACCGGGGACCGGGTTTGCCGGGCCACCGGTGGAGTCCCCTGCAGGGGGAAGGCGCACAGCGCCTCAGGGGGTCAATCGAGTTTCGCGCCAGACTTCTTGACGGCGTCGGCCCAGCGGGGCATCTCCGAGGCCAGGAACTTGGCAAAGTCGTCCGCGCCCAGAAACGCCGGATCCGCCCCCTGGCTCACCATGCGGTTGCGCACATCGGGCATCTGCAACACCTGGCCAAAGGCGTCACTGAGCTTGTTGACCACGTCCTTGGGCGTGCCTGCAGGGGCCAGAAAGCCATAGAAGCCCACCACCTCAAAGCCCTTGATGCCGCTCTCGATCACCGTGGGCACTTCGGGCAGCGCGGGGTTGCGCTCCTTGCTGGTCACGGCCAGGGCGCGCACCTTACCCTGCTTGTGGTAGGACGCAGCCTGCGGAATGCTCTCGGCCATGAATTGCACCTGCCCGCCCATAAGGTCGGTGAATGCCGGCGCGCTGCCCCGGTAGGGGATGTGCACCATGAACAGGCCCGTGGCGGTCTTGAACATCTCGGGCACCAGGTGGCTGATGCCGCCATTGCCCGCCGAGCCAAAGTTGACCTGACCGGGCCGCGACTTGGCATAGGCCATGAACTCCTGCAGATTCTTGGCGGGCACGCTGGCGTTGACCAGCAAGGCCAGCGGCTGCATGGCCGTGCGCGCCACGGGCACAAAGTCCTTGAGGGTGGCATAGGGCAGGCGGCTGTACAGCGCGGGGTTGATGACCATCACCCCCGTGTTGGCCAGCATGATGGTGTGGCCGTCAGGGGGCGCTTTCATCACCTCCTGCGCGCCCACGGTGCCACCGGCTCCGGCCTTGTAGTCCATCACCACCGGCTGGCCCAGCACGGTCTGCAGCTTGTCGGACAGCAGGCGCGCATGCTGGTCCAGAGGCCCGCCGGCGGGGAAACCCACCACGATACGAACAGGCTTGGACGGAAACGCCTGCGCTTGCACGGCGGCAGCAAAGGCCAGGCCTGCGGCCAAGGTGATGCAGGTACGCAGCAGCTTCATGAGGTTGTCTCCAGCATTGGTTGTGGGTGTACGGGGGTGTTCGCTAGTTCCGTCAGAGCGGGCCATGGCAACCGTCCTGGAAGGTGTAAAGAGGCTATCAGACACTAGGGCGCGACAGCCCTCCAGATCACCTCTCGCAAACCCTCAAAACACGTGACGGCTTGCTGAAAGCTTCAAGCCTTCCAGCCCCGCACCAGCACCCACTGGCAGGTGGCGCAGGCCACCACCAGCGCGGCATAGGTGAGCATCTTGCCGTCACGTCCCCACAGCACCAGCCCTGCCGCGAGCACCGCCACCCCCACGGCAAACAGAATCGCCCAACGCAGCCACACAGACATCGCAGAGGCACTGCGGGAGCCCACCAGACGGCCCGAAAGCACCAACACCAGCGCCATGGCGGCAGCGGGTGCGACAAAGTTGAGGAGGTGGTTGACGATGTCCAGCGGACCCATGGAATTGACCCAAATCAAGGCTTGAACAAGCAAGGCCGCCTGTTCGGGCCAACAATTTTATAATTGCAGCTTATGGCAGTCTGGGCCCTCGGCATCAACCACACCACCGCGCCGCTCGATCTGCGCGGCCGGTTTGCGTTTGCGCTCGATCAGATCGCCCCCACGCTGCACGGTTTGCGCCAGTCGCTGGGCAACTCTGGCGGCGCTGCCAGCCGCCACCCCGGGGTGGAAACCGCCATCATCTCCACCTGCAATCGCACCGAAGTTTACTGTGCCGGCGACCAGCCCGCAGTGGACCACACGCTGGGCTGGCTGGCCCACAGCGGCGGCGTGAGCCCCGCGCTGCTGCGCTCGCACTCCTACACGCTGGAAGACAGTCTCGTCGCACGCCACGCCTTCCGCGTAGCCAGTGGGCTCGATTCCATGGTGCTGGGCGAGGCCCAGATCCTGGGCCAGATGAAAGACGCGGTGCGCGCCGCCGAGACGGCCGGCGCTTTAGGCACCACGCTCAACCAGCTGTTCCAGCGCAGCTTTGCCGTGGCCAAGGAGGTGCGCACCAGCACCGAGATCGGCGCACACAGCATCAGCATGGCCGCCGCCGCCGTGCGCCTGGCCAGCCAGCTGTTTGAAGACCTCTCCAAGATCCGCGTGCTGTTCGTCGGCGCGGGCGAGATGATCGAGCTGTGCGCCACGCACTTCGCCGCCAAGAACCCCAAGCAGATCGCCATTGCCAACCGCACGCTGGAACGCGGCGAAAAGCTCGCCACCCGCTTTGGCGGCGAGGTGATGCGCCTGGCCGACCTGCCCGAGCGCCTGCACGAGTTCGACGCCGTCATCAGCTGCACCGCGAGCAGCCTGCCCATCATCGGCCTGGGTGCCGTGGAGCGCGCACTCAAGAAGCGCCGCCACCGCCCCATGTTCATGGTCGATCTGGCCGTGCCGCGCGACATCGAGCCCGAGGTCAAGGCCCTGGGCGACGTGTACCTGTACACCGTGGACGACTTGGCCACCGTGGTGCAGACCGCGCAGGCCAACCGCCAGGCCGCCGTGGCGCAGGCCGAGGCCATCATCGACGCAGGCGTGCAAAGCTTCATGCACTGGATGGAGCTGCGCAGCCCCGCCGCGGCCGAGGGTGGCGTGGTGCCGCTGATCCAGCAGCTCAACGCCCAGACGGACGAATGGCGCGCGCTGGAAATCGCCCGCGCCAAGAAGCTGCTGGCCAAGGGCGAGGACGTGGACGCCGTGCTCGAAGCGCTCTCGCGCGGCCTCACACAGAAAATGCTGCACGGCACCCTGGCCGAGCTGCGCGCGGGCGACGCAGAGATGCGCGCCCAGACGGCCCAAACCGTCTCGCGCCTGTTCCTGCGCTCGCAAAGCAAGACGCCCAACAACAACGGACTGTAGCGGTGCTCGCCCGCTCCACAGCCGTCCCGATTTGAGCCAAATCGGCCCCAGGCGCATGATTTACATGCACCACCAGCTACCAAATCTGTAGCAAATCCTTTTTCCAGAATTCCATGAAACCCTTTCTCCGAAGCCAGCTGGAGCGCTACGCACAGCGCCTGGGCGAACTCGACTTCCTGCTCTCGCGCGAAGACATCATGAGCGACATGGCGCAGTACCGGCGCATCTCCGTCGAGCATGCCGAGGTCACGCAGGTCGCCGGCCGCTACGCCCGCTACCAGCAGCGCGAGGCCGACCTGGCGGGTGCGCGCGAGATGCTGGCCGACCCCGACATGGCCGAGATGGCACAGGAAGAAATCACCAGTGCCGAGGCCGAGCTGCTGCAACTCGAAGACGAACTGCAGCGCCTGCTTTTACCGAAGGACCCCGACGACGCGCGCAACGCGTTTGTGGAAATCCGCGCGGGCACGGGTGGTGACGAATCGGCGCTGTTCGCAGGCGATCTCACGCGCATGTACACCCGCTACGCCGCCAACGTGGGCTGGAAGGTGGAGGTGGTGAGCGAGAACGCGGCCGAGCTCGGCGGCTACAAGGAAATCGTGCTGCGCATAGAGGGTGACCATGTTTACGGGGCTCTCAAATTCGAATCCGGCGGCCACCGCGTGCAGCGCGTGCCCGCCACCGAGACCCAGGGCCGCATCCATACCAGCGCCTGCACCGTGGCCGTGATGCCCGAGCCCGACGAGCACGAGGCCATCAAGCTCAACCCGGCAGACCTGCGCATTGACACCTTTCGCGCCAGCGGCGCCGGTGGCCAGCACATCAACAAGACCGACTCGGCCGTGCGCGTGGTGCACTTGCCCACCGGCATCGTGGCCGAATGCCAGGACGGCCGCAGCCAGCACAGCAACAAGGCCAAGGCGCTGCAGGTGCTGCAGGCCCGCATCCAGGAGAAGGAGCGCAGCGAGCGCGCCGCCAAGGAGGCCGCGCTGCGCAAGGGCCTGATCGGCAGCGGCGACCGCAGCGACCGCATCCGCACCTACAACTTCCCGCAGGGGCGGCTCACGGACCACCGCATCAACCTCACGCTGTACAAGCTGCTGTACGTGATGGAAGGCGACCTGGGCGATGTGCTGCAGGCCCTGCAGTATGCCCGCGAGGCCGAGCAGCTGGAAGAGCTGGAGATGGGCGCCACCGGGTGAGCCAGGCCAGAATTTGAGACAAATTGCCTGGTAGCGCTAGATTCATATGCCTGACCAGCTATCAAAACAATAGTGAACCACACCACCTCTCCCACCCTCGCCCAGGCTTTGGCGCAGGCACACACCCTGGGCCTGGCGCGTATCGACGCGCAACTGCTGCTGCTGCACGCCGTCGGTCGGCCTGATGCCGGCCGCGCCTGGCTGCTGGCGCACGACACCGACGCCATGGACGAAGCCATGCACGCCCAGTTCATCGCCCTGTGCCAGCGCCGCTTGGCGGGCGAGCCGGTGGCCTACCTCACCGGCCGCAAGGAGTTCTACGGCCTGCCGCTGCAGGTGGACGCGCGCGTGCTGGACCCGCGCCCCGACACCGAAACCCTGGTGGACTGGGCGCTGGAGGTGATCGCCCCGCTGGCATCGCCCCGCGTGGTGGACCTGGGCACCGGCAGCGGCGCGATTGCGCTGGCACTGCAAAGCCAGCGCGCCGACGCCCAGATGCTGGCGGTAGATGCCAGTGCCGATGCACTGGCCGTGGCACAAGCCAACGCAGCGCGGCTGGGCCTGCCCGTGCAGTTTCGGCAGGCCAACTGGCTGGTGGGAGTGGAGGGGCCGTTCGACGCCATCGTCTCCAACCCGCCCTACATCGCCAGCGCCGACCCACACCTGGCCGCGCTGACGCACGAGCCCCTGCAAGCCCTGGCCAGCGGAGCGGACGGCCTCGAAGACATCCGCGCCATCGTCGCCCAGGCGCCCACCCACCTGCGGCCGGGCGGCTGGCTGCTGCTGGAGCATGGCTACGACCAGGCAGACGCCGTGCAGGTGCTGCTTGCCGCCCAGGGCTTTGTGCGAGTACAAAGCCGCAATGACCTTGCCGACATCGCACGCTGCACAGGCGGGCAATGGCCGACAGTGAAATAATCCCTACATCGCGGGCCCTCAGCATCCATTCGCCCGCAGCCTCTTTCAAGGAGTTTTCCCATGAGCGACACCCAACAACGCATCGACGGCCTCGTCAAATCCAGCGACATCCTGCTGTTCATGAAGGGCAGCGCCAGCTTCCCCATGTGTGGCTTCTCCGGCCGCGCCATCCAGATCCTCAAGGCCTGTGGCGTGGACCCGAAGAGCGTGGTCACCGTCAACGTGCTTGAGGACGACGAAATTCG
Organism: Acidovorax sp. K2F; assembly: GCF_025246485.1. NCBI lineage: Bacteria > Pseudomonadati > Pseudomonadota > Betaproteobacteria > Burkholderiales > Comamonadaceae > Acidovorax > Acidovorax sp. K2F. The sequence goes on along the minus strand of NZ_JAOBSQ010000012.1, from coordinate 90,461 downwards.
CCAGGGCATCAAGGAATACAGCAACTGGCCCACGATCCCGCAGCTGTATGTGAAGGGCGAGTTCATCGGCGGCTCGGACATCATGATGGAGATGTATGAGTCGGGCGAACTCAAGCAAGTGCTGGGCACCGAGGGCTGATCGAAGCGACCCTTGCCTCACCCGCCATCAGGCCGCCTTCGGGCGGCCTTTTTGTTTGCCCGCAACAGAGGCACCAATCAGGGGCTTTTCCGATGGAGCAGCGGGCATGTTGTGTGCTTGAATGATTGCGTGACGTAACCCTCACAGGAGCATGCAATGACCAGCCATAGCCTTGTTCCCCAGCCACCTGCCCTGCGCTTGCCGGTGGCCCAGATGCGTAACGTGTTCCACCCGGGCGATGTAGAGCGCAAGCTCGCTCGCCTGCAGGAGTCCGGCAACCAGAGGGAATACGAAACCCTGCGCACCGTGTACGAACGCATGCTGGAGCGCGGCCCGGAGCGTTTTCAGGTCAAGCCATCGGGCATCCCCGACATGGCCAGCCTGTACGAGCAGTTGCCCAACTTCACCGAGGTGCTGGACGACGTGAAGCGCCACGTGGCGCTGGCGCAGGACAGCAGCGATGGCCTGGAGGTCACGCCCATGCTGCTGCTGGGCCCACCCGGCATCGGCAAGACCCACTTCGCGCGCCACCTGGCCGAGCTGCTGGGCACGGGCATGAATCTGCTGCCGATGAGTTCCATGACCGCAGGCTGGCTGCTGTCGGGCTCGTCGGCGCAGTGGAAGGGCGCGCGCCCTGGCAAGGTGTTCGAGGCACTGGTGGAGGGCGAATATGCCAACCCGGTCATCGTGGTGGACGAGATCGACAAGGCCAGCAGCGATGCGCAGTACGACCCGCTGGGTGCGCTGTACAGCTTGCTGGAGTACGACACCGCCCAGAGCTTTACCGACGAGTTTGCCGAGGTGGCCATCGACGCGAGCCAGGTCATCTGGATTACCACCGCGAACGACACACGCGGCATTCCCGATCCCATCCTGAACCGCATGAACGTGTTCGAGGTGGAGGCGCCCACGCTGGAGCAGGCCCGCACCATTGCGCGCAACCTGTACCAGGACATCCGCGCGGGGCACGACTGGGGCCGCCTGCTGGACCCGGAGCCGACGGACGACGTGCTGGACCACCTGGCACAGATGCCCCCGCGCGAAATGCGGCGGGCGCTGATGACAGGTTTCGGCAATGCGCGGCTGGACCGCCGGTCCACCGTGGAGATTGCTGATCTGCCCAAGGCGGCGTCAGGGCGCAGCCGCATCGGTTTCGTGCAATAACAAGGCACCCGCCGCCAGTCCTGCGCTCGCCTGCAGGACTGGCCTTCGGGGCCCCCCCCCCGAAGGCCCACCAGGCCCCCCCGATGTGTGCACACCTGGGGTAGGTGCCTGCGGAACGCCCAGATACACTCAGTCATCCGGTGTGCCGCAGCGCCACGCTCCGTCGCCATTCATGACCCTCTCCCAAAGCCTCTTTGTCATCGGGCTGCTAATTGCAGCCAGCGCCTTTTTTTCCATGGCCGAGATCTCGCTCGCCGCAGCGCGCCGCCTGCGCCTGCGGCAGATGGCCGACGAAGGGGATGCCAGGGCGGACCAGGTGCTGCGCATGCAGGAGCAGCCGGGCGACTACTTCACCGTGGTGCAGGTGGGGCAGAACGCCGTGGCCATCCTGGGCGGTATCGTGGGCGAAGGTGCGCTGAGCCCCCACTTCACCACGCTGTTCGGCCTGTGGCTGTCGGAATCAGCCGCGCAGAAGGCGGGCTTTCTCGCCTCGTTCCTGGTCATCACCTCCCTTTTCATCCTGTTTGCCGACCTGTTCCCAAAACGCCTGGGCATGGCCGAACCCGAGCGGCTGGTGGTGCGGCTGGCGCAGCCCATGGCCTGGTGCATGGCGCTGCTGCGCCCTGTGGTGTGGTTCTACAGCCGGGGGGCGGATGCGCTGTTCCGGGTGCTGGGTATGTCGTCGCTGCGGGACGACCGCATCACCTCGGACGACATCCTGGCGATGATGGAAGCGGGTGCGCGTGCCGGCGTGCTGGCCGCCCGCGAGCAGCAGGTCATCACAAATGTGTTCGAGCTGGACACGCGCATGGTGTCCAGCGCCATGTCGCCGCGCGACCGTGTGGCTTTTTTCTTGCGCGACGAGCCGGACTCCGTGATCCGCCTGCGCATTGCGGCCGAGCCTTTCTCAACCTACCCCGTGTGCGAGGGGGACATCGACCATGTGGTGGGCTATGTGGATGCCAAGGACCTGTTCCAGCGCGTGCTGAACAACCAGCCCATTTCGCTGGCCGATGACAGTCTGGTGCGCAAGGTGCTGATCGTCCCAGACCGGCTCACGCTGTCGGAGGTGCTGGAGCAGTTCCGACAGGTGCACGAGGACTTTGCCGTCATCGTGAACGAATACAGCCTGGTGGTGGGCGTGGTCACGCTGAACGATGTGATGAGCACCGTGATGGGCGACCTGGTGGGCCCGGCGGATGAAGAGCAGATTGTGCGGCGCGATGAAAACTCGTGGCTCATCGACGGCGTCACACCGGTCGAGGACGTGCTGCGCGCACTGTCGCTGGACGAGCTGCCCCACGCGGGCGACTACGAAACCCTGGCCGGGTTCCTGATGGTGATGCTGCGGCGCGTTCCGCGCCGGACGGACAGCGTGAGCTGGGGTGGCTACAAGTTTGAGGTGCTGGACGTGGACAGCTACCGGATCGATCAGGTCATGGTCTCCAGGCTGGGCGGAGCCCCTGGTGCATCGGCCCCGAGCCCGTCAGCACCGACGGGAAACGCCGTGGAGTGACCAAGGCGCGGCCCGTGTCACCGCCGCGCTGATCGCTCTACGCGGCCGGCGACTGTGGCCGATCGGCAAAAAGCCACTTGCGCTGCGCTCCAAAGACCGCATCCGGGTAAGGCGACCGGCCGCGGCTGCCGTTGTAGCGGCCCAGGGCCATGAACAAATCGCCCTGCTCACGATCGATGTAGTGACGCAGGATGACGCAGCCAAAACGCAGGTTGGTCTGCATGTGAAACAGCTTGCCCGGGTCGCCGTCGCCAATCACGCGCGTCCAGAAAGGCATGACCTGCATATAGCCCCGCGCTCCAACGCTGGACACGGCAAATTTGCGGAACCCACTTTCTACCTGGATCAGCCCCAGGACCAAGGACACATCGAGCCCGGCGCGCTTGGATTCGTACCAGACCGTCTGCAAAAAGTCGCGGCGTACTTCCAGGTCCGGTTTGCGCGGCCGCAGGCGATCACTCTGCGTACCCAGCCACCGCAGGTAGTGCAGGCGCGCTTCGGTGGTAAAAAACTCCGGCTCGGGCGGCGCCTGGTTGGCAATGGCAGAGCTGAGTGCGGTGCGCACCGAGTCCATCAGGGGCTCCTCCAGCTGCCCGCCGGCGTGCGCCACCTGCGGAGCACCCAGCCAGGCAGCGGGCGCTGCCAGCGAAGCCAGCGACACCAGACAGCCGCGGCGCGACATCCCCACGGGGCCGCCAGAAGTCGCAGCCCACGGAGCGCTCAGAGTGACGCCGCTCTTGCTCATACAGCCATATGACCCTTCACATGGGCCAGGATGTCGGCCACGGCCACCTTGGTGGCGGCGGCGTCCCGGCGGTGCTGGTACTCGACAACACCCTCTTTCAGGCTCTTGTCGCCAATGGTCACGCGGTGTGGCACGCCGATCAATTCCCAGTCGGCAAACATCGCGCCGGGGCGCTCGCCACGGTCGTCCAGGATCACGTCCACGCCCGCAGCCAGCAGGTCGGCATACAGTTGCTCGGCAGTGGCCTTGACGGCCTCGCTGCGGTCCATACCCACGGGGCAGACCACCACGGTGAACGGCGCAATCGCGTCCGGCCAGATGATGCCGCGCTCGTCATGGTTTTGTTCAATGGCGGCGGCAGGCAGGCGTGTCACGCCAATGCCATAGCAACCCATTTCGAAGAACGCGGGCTTGCCGTCGTCGCCCAGGAAGGTCGCGTTCATACCCTTGCTGTACTTGGTACCCAGGTAGAACACATGGCCCACTTCAATGCCGCGCTCAATCGCCAGCTCGCCCTTGCCGTCGGGGGAGCGGTCGCCCGCCACCACGTTGCGCAGGTCGGCCACCATGTCGGGCTCGGGCAGATCGCGGCCCCAGTTGACGCCGGTGATGTGAAAGTCCACCTCGTTGGCGCCGCAGATCCAGTCGGCCATCACAGCGACTTCGCGGTCTGCCACGATCTTCAAAGGCCTCTTCAGGCCGATGGGGCCCAGGTAACCCGGCTTGCAGCCAAAGTGGTACTCAATTTCGCCCAGCGTCGCGAAGCGGAAGCCCGCCAGTCCGGGCACCTTGCCAACCTTGATCTCGTTCATGTCGTGGTCGCCGCGCAGCAGCAGCAGCCACACCTGGCTCTTGACGATCTCACCCGCTTCGTTGGTTTCGTCCGTGGCCAGCACCAGTGACTTGACCGTGGTGTTCAGCGGAACACCCAGCAGTTCTGCCACATCGGCACAGGTGCTCTTGCCTGGGGTGGCTGTTTTGGTCAGCGCCTGGGTGGCTGCGCCGCGTGGTCCGGTGGGGGCCAGCGCCTCCGCCTTTTCCATATTAGCGGCGTAGTCGCTCTGCGGGCAGTAGACGATGGCGTCTTCGCCCGTGGCGGCAATCACCTGGAATTCTTCCGACAGGTCCCCCCCGATGGCGCCGCTGTCAGCGGCCACGGCACGGTAGGTCAGGCCGAAGCGATCGAAAATCCGCCGGTAGGCTGCGGCCATCACCTGGTAGCTGGCCTTGGCGGCCACTTGGTCGCGGTCAAAGCTGTAGGCATCCTTCATGATGAACTCACGTCCGCGCATGAGGCCAAAACGGGGGCGGCGCTCGTCGCGGAACTTGGTCTGGATCTGGTAAAAGTTCTTCGGCAGCTGCTTGTAACTCTTGAGTTCTTGACGGGCGATGTCAGTGATCACTTCTTCGCTGGTCGGCTGCACCACGAAGTCGCGACCATGGCGATCCTGGATGCGCAGCAGCTCGGGGCCCATTTTCTCAAAGCGCCCCGTTTCCTGCCAGAGCTCAGCGGGCTGCACCACGGGCATGGTCAGCTCGACAGCACCCGCGCGGTTCATCTCTTCACGCACGATGGCTTCCACCTTGCGGATCACGCGCAGGCCCAGAGGCATGTAGTTATAGATGCCAGCGCCCAGCTTCTTGATCAGCCCGGCCCGCGTCATGAGTTTGTGGCTGACCACTTCGGCGTCCGCCGGAGCTTCCTTGAGGGTGGAAATGAAGAATTGGGAGGCTTTCATCGGGAGTCGATTGCAGGCAGAACGGGGCCGTCCACTTGCTGCGCGCTAGGCGCCGTGCATAATGGACACAGTTTAAAAATTTGGGGTTTGATTATGCTTGACCGGGACGGCTTTCGGCCGAACGTCGGCATCATCCTGCTCAACCAGAAAAACCAGGTGTTTTGGGGCAAGCGCATACGCACCCACAGCTGGCAGTTCCCGCAGGGTGGCATTGACCGGGGCGAGACCCCCGAGCAAGCCATGTTCCGTGAACTGCATGAGGAGGTGGGATTATTGCCCAACCACGTTCGCGTGGTGGCCCGCACCCGGGACTGGTTGCGCTATGAGGTGCCTGACCGGTACATCCGCCGCGATGCGCGCGGCCACTACAAGGGCCAGAAGCAGATCTGGTACCTGTTGCAATTGATGGGGCACGACTGGGATCTGAACCTGCGTGCGACCAATCACCCGGAGTTTGACGCTTGGCGGTGGAACGACTACTGGGTTCCGCTGGATGTGGTGGTCGAGTTCAAACGCGGTGTCTATGAGATGGCGCTCACCGAACTGGCCCGCTATCTGCCGCGACACGAGCAGCGCAACCGCTATTTGCGCAGCGGTTTACGCACCCGCGAGGGTGAACATGCGGGCGTCGCCAACATGTTCCGCACAGGCTCCATGCTGGTCAACCCTGGCATGGAACTCCCCCCAGGTGCCAGTTTTGATCCCGATCCTCAAAACAGCATGCCGGGAGAACTCGACGGCATGCCATCGATATCGGACACACCGCGCTGACCCCAGCATCGCACCATGAAAAACGCCTGCAGATGCAGGCGTTTTGTTTTGATGGGCGAATCCGCTCAGTCATGAGTCGGCAATGATCAATGCGCGCAGCCAGTCCCTATGCGCCCTGCGCCAACACGAGATTGTCGCGGTGCACCATTTCCGGCTCAGCCATGTAGCCCAGCAGTTTCTCAAACTCCGTCGACGGCTTGCGGCACAGAAGGCGGGCTTCCGCCGCTGCATAGTTGGCCAAGCCGCGTGCAATCTCTGCCCCAGACCCGTCGCGCACGGCAATCACGTCGCCGCGCGAAAAGTCCCCCTCCACTGCCGTCATGCCGATGGGCAGCAGGCTTTTGCCTTCGTCGCGCACCTTGGCAGCAGCCCCAGCGTCCACCACCACAGACCCACGCAGTTGCAAATGGTCCGCCATCCACTGCTTGCGGGCCTGCTTTTTCTGTGTCTGGGCAACCAGCAAAGTACCCAACGCCTCACCACTCACCAAACGGACCAATACGTCGGATTCGCGTCCCCAGGCAATCACGGTCGATGCGCCAGAGCCTGCAGCGCGCTTGGCCGCCAGAATCTTGGTGATCATGCCGCCTTTGCCAATGCTGGAGCCCGCACCGCCCGCCATCGCTTCCAGAGCAAGATCACCCGCTTTGGCCTCATGCACAAACTGCGCAGACGGATCACGGCGTGGGTCGGCGGTGTAGAGCCCCTTCTGGTCTGTGAGGATGATCAGGGCGTCCGCTTCCACAAGGTTGGCCACCAGCGCACCCAGCGTGTCGTTGTCGCCAAACTTGATCTCGTCATTGACCACCGTGTCGTTTTCGTTGATCACCGGCACAACACCCAAACGCAGCAGCGTGAGCAAGGTGGAGCGCGCATTGAGATAGCGCTCACGGTCCGCCAGATCGGCATGGGTGAGCAGCACCTGCGCGCTGCCCATCCCCTGCTCGCGCAGCTTGGTTTCGTACATCTGCGCCAGCCCCATCTGCCCCACCGCTGCAGCAGCCTGCAACTCGTGGATTTCCTGGGGTCTTGTGGTCCAGCCCAGGCGCTTCATGCCTTCGGCAATGGCACCGCTGGACACCATCACCACCTCGCGTGGGGCACCCCCAACACCGCGCACCAGCGCGGCCAGTTGGCGACTCCACTCACCGATGGCGGTTTCATCCAGTCCACGCCCTTCGTTGGTCACAAGGCTGGAGCCCACCTTCACCACGATACGGCGGGCATCTCTCAATACGCTGGAAACCATTTTGATGTCTTTGATGCCGATAGCGCTACTGCTTCATGCCTGAGTAGCTATTAAAAACATAGCAATTCCTATCCTCTGAGCGCCGAAGCGTCAGGCTGGCGCATCGCCGGCGAAACGGGGATCCACCTCCACCGGCTCGTTCTCCGTGCGCTGCTCGGACTGCACATGGCGGAAGATGGCGTGAATCAGCGGCTCGCAGCCCTCACGCGTGAGGGCCGAGATCTCAAACACCGGCCCCTTCCATTTGAAGCGCTTCACAAAATCCTTCACGCGCGCCTCACGCTCATCAGCGGGAACCATGTCCAGCTTGTTCAGCACCAGCCAACGCGGCTTGTTGTAAAGCTGCTGGTCGTATTTCTTGAGCTCGTTCACGATGGCCTTGGCCTGAGCCACCGGGTCCACAGCGTCGTCAAACGGTGCCAAGTCCACGATGTGCAACAGCAAACGCGTGCGTTGCAGATGGCGCAGGAACTGGTGGCCCAAGCCAGCGCCCTCAGAAGCTCCCTCGATCAGACCGGGGATGTCGGCTACAACAAAGCTCTGCTCAGGCCCCACCCGCACGACGCCCAGGTTGGGGTGCAGCGTGGTGAACGGGTAATCCGCAATCTTTGGTCGCGCATTGGACACGGCCGTGATGAAAGTGGACTTGCCGGCGTTCGGCATGCCCAGCAGCCCCACATCGGCCAGCACCTTCAGCTCCAGCTTTAAATTCTTTTTCTCGCCGGGCCAGCCCGGTGTTTTTTGACGCGGGGCCCGGTTGATCGCGCTCTTGAAACGCATGTTGCCGAAGCCGCCGTCACCGCCTTTGGCGATGGTAATGACCTCGCCCGGGGTCAGCAGCTCATACAGAACTTCACCCGTCTCGGCGTCGGTGATGATGGTCCCGACCGGCATCTTGAGTGTGATGTCCGTACCCGCTGCGCCGAACATATCGGAGCCCATGCCATGCTCACCGCGTTTGGCCTCGTGACGGCGCGAGTAGCGATAGTCCACCAGGGTATTCAGGTTGGGATCGGCCACAGCAAACACATGCCCCCCGCGTCCACCGTCACCACCATTGGGACCGCCGAACTCCTTGTATTTTTCGTGCCGGAACGACACGCAGCCATTGCCACCATCACCTGCGGCAATGTCAATAAAGGCTTCGTCGACGAACTTCATGGGGTATCCAGTTTACAAAAGAGGCCGTACTGTCGGCTGCTGCCAATTGTGGCGGAACAGCAGGGGCCATTCCAGGCACCACAGGCCAAAGGCGTACCAGCGACGCGTGCAGACCAAACAACAAAGCCCCGGCAAAGCGGGGCTTCGATGGTTGCCGGAGGAGCGATCCTCAGGCGGGAGTCACATTGACCGTGGACTTGGACAATGCACCCTTGGTACCGAACGACACGTGGCCGTCCACCAGGGCAAACAAGGTGTGATCCTTGCCAACGCCGACATTGGTGCCGGGATGGAAACGTGTGCCACGCTGGCGCACGATAATCGAACCAGCGCTGATCAGTTCACCACCGAAGGCCTTGACACCCAGCATTTTTGGCTTGGAATCACGCCCGTTTCGCGTAGAGCCGCCGCCTTTTTTCTGTGCCATGACTAGCTCCTTCGATTAAGCAGCAATCGCACCGATTTGCAGCTCAGTGAACTGCTGGCGATGGCCTTGGCGTTTTTGATAGTGCTTGCGACGGCGCATCTTGAAGATGTGCACTTTGTCGTGCTTGCCGTGGGCCACGACGGTGGCTTTCACGGTTGCGCCGGACACCAGGGGCGTACCAACCTTCAGTTCAGCGCCGTTGCCGACAGCCAGAACCTGGTCGATCACAATTTCCTGGCCTACGTCCGCAGCAATCTGTTCTACTTTAATTTTTTCGCCGGAAGCAACGCGATACTGCTTGCCGCCGGTTTTTATGACCGCGTACATGTTGACCTCTTGATATGAGTTCTGCAGACGAATTTCCGCAGAGCTCGCGATTATAGCGCATCTGGCATCACCTCGCCAGCCCCACAAGCATCAGTCAATTCGGCGTGACCAACACGCCACCGCACTCGTCAGGCATGTAGCGGGCCTTCCTATAATTCAGTCACTTTCTGTGACCACCATCTTGACTGACCATACCGCCCCTGCAGCTTCCCCCCTCACGCTCGTTGCACAAGACATGCACGAGGTCGACAAGGTCATCGGTCAGCGTCTGACATCGAGCGTCCCCTTGGTGGCCCAGATCTCGCAATACATCATTGCAGCTGGCGGCAAGCGTCTGCGCCCCGCCCTGTTACTGATGGTATGCGGAGCCTTAGGTTACCGTGGCGCCCATCGGCACAGCCTGGCTGCGGTGGTTGAACTGATTCACACAGCGACATTGCTGCATGACGATGTGGTGGACGCATCCACCCTGCGCCGCGGCCGCCCCACAGCGAACGAAACCTTTGGCAACCCTGCCAGCGTCCTGGTGGGCGACTTTCTGCACACCCGGTCATTTCAGATGATGGTCGAGGCTGGAAGCATGCGCATCATGGAAATCCTCTCCGAGGCTACGAACGTGATTGCAGAAGGCGAAGTGCTCCAGCTGATGAACATGCACGACGCCTCACTGGATGAAGCGGGCTATCTGCGTGTCATCCGCTCCAAAACAGCCAAACTTTTTGAAGCCAGCGCCCGCCTCGGCGCCGTTCTGGCCAACAGCCCCCCCGATGTGGAAGAGGCATGCGCAACTTATGGACAGGCACTGGGTACCGCATTCCAGATCATTGACGATGTGCTGGACTACGACGGCGACACCGCAGAGATGGGCAAAAATCTGGGTGACGACTTGAGAGAAGGCAAATCCACCCTCCCCCTGATCGCCGCCATGGAACGAGGCACCCCCAGCCAGACGGAAATCGTTCGCCAAGCCATCGAACAAGGTTCGACCGAACGATTAGAAGAAGTCGTGGGCATCGTCCGCTCGACAGGCGCCCTGGACGTTACCCGCGCCGCAGCCTTCGCTGAAGCGCACCGCGCCATGGCTGCCGCCCGACGATTACCCGCAAATGCCTATTCGGAGGGTTTGCTAGAATTGGCAGCTCAATTGCTGGGGCGGCGAAATTGAAAGAGGCACTAGATCACTCGCGAGTGCTTCTACAAGCTGCGGGGTGTAGCTTAGCCTGGTAGAGCGCTACGTTCGGGACGTAGAGGCCGGAGGTTCGAATCCTCTCACCCCGACCATATATCGCAGTATGGTCACCTACCAAAATCCCACTTGTTTGTGGCGCCGTTGCCAATATGCGCCGCTGTACAGCCCGTGGTTGATCGGTGATGATAGGATGGTTTCTTTTCCACACCTAACACATTTCCGGTTACATGGCCGCTGTTGATACTGCCCTCAAAGAAGCCTCTGCAGTAGCCCTGCCCGGGCTCGGCCGCGCCCTGATGTCTGCGGGCAAACTGACCCAAAAGTCAGCAGAAGACATTTACAAAAAATCACAAATAAGCCGAACTAGTTTCATTGCCGAGCTGACGGGCTCTGGAGCTGTTTCTGCAGCGGATCTGGCGCACACGGTATCTGCAGTTTTCGGCGCACCACTGCTCGACTTGGACGCCATTGATCCTTTGCGTCTGCCAAAGGAGCTCCTGGATAACAAGATATGTCAAGCATATCGCGTGGTCGTCCTGAGCAAGCGTAACAACCGGCTGATCGTCGCAACGGCTGATCCGACTGACCAGGAAGCTGCAGAGAAAATCAAATTCACCACCCAAATGGGTGTGGATTGGATTATTGCGGAATATGACAAACTCAGCCGACTCGTAGAAGCCACCACCAAATCCGCAAGCGAATCCATGGATACGCTAATCAGTGGAGGGGGTGACTTCGCTTTCGATGACGTTGCTATTGAAGATGCGCCTGAAGAAGCGGATACAGGAACAACGGAAGTTGAAGATGCGCCTATCGTCAAGTTCCTGCACAAAATGCTGCTCGACGCCTTCAATATGCGCGCCTCCGATTTGCATTTTGAGCCTTACGAACACCAATACCGAGTCCGTTTCCGCATTGACGGAGAGCTGCGCGAAATAGCATCCCCACCGATCGCTATCAAGGACAAGCTCGCGTCCCGTATCAAGGTGATTTCGCGATTAGATATTTCCGAGAAGCGCGTTCCCCAAGATGGCCGCATGAAGCTCAAGGTGGGGCCGGATCGCGTGATCGATTTTCGGGTAAGCACCTTGCCCACCCTGTTTGGCGAAAAAATCGTGATCCGTATTTTGGATCCGAGCAGCGCCAAGCTTGGGATCGATGCGCTCGGCTATGAACCCGTGGAGAAAGAACGATTGCTCCAGGCGATTGGTCGTCCTTACGGAATGATTCTGGTCACCGGCCCTACGGGCTCTGGCAAGACAGTGTCTTTGTACACCTGTCTGAATCTGCTGAACAAGCCGGGGGTCAATATCGCAACCGCCGAAGACCCTTCTGAAATCAATTTGCCTGGCGTCAATCAGGTGAACGTGAATGAAAAAGCCGGTATGACCTTTGCCGTGGCACTGAAGTCGTTTCTGCGCCAGGATCCCGACATCATCATGGTGGGTGAAATCCGGGATCTGGAAACTGCAGATATTTCCATCAAGGCGGCGCAGACAGGTCACTTGGTGCTTTCCACGCTGCACACGAACGACGCGCCCACGACGCTCACGCGGATGCGCAACATGGGTATAGCGCCGTTCAACATCGCTTCCAGCGTGATTTTGATCACGGCGCAACGTTTGGCGCGTCGATTGTGTCCGGTGTGCAAGGTTCCCGCCGATATCCCCCATGAGACTTTGGTGGAGGCGGGATACGAGGAACACGACATTGACGGTTCCTGGGTGACCTATCGACCTGTGGGTTGCTCGGCCTGCAATAACGGCTACAAGGGCCGACTCGGCATCTATCAAGTAATGCCTATTTCCGAGGAGATCCAGCGCATCATTTTGCGCGACGGGAGCGCACTGGAGATTGCAGAGCAGGCACGCGCCGAGGGTGTTCGTTCGCTGCGCGAATCCGGGCTCTACAAAGCCAAATTGGGTCTGACTTCCCTTGAGGAAGTTCTGGCCGTCACCAACGAATAGCATCCACGGACGAGAGCACCATGGCGACCGCAGCATCAACCAAAGATATCAAGGATTTTGTCTTCGAGTGGGAGGGCAAGGACCGTAACGGAAAGATAGTTCGTGGCGAAATCCGCGCGGTCGGAGAAAACCAGGTGCAGGCGACGCTACGTCGCCAAGGGGTTTTCCCCACCAAAATCAAGAAGCGCCGTATGCGTTCGGGCAAAAAAATCAAGCCCAAGGATATTGCGCTGTTTACCCGTCAGCTAGCAACCATGATGAAGGCTGGCGTACCTCTGTTGCAGTCCTTCGACATTGTGGGTCGAGGCAATACCAATGCCAGCGTTACCAAGCTGCTCAACGACATCCGGTCCGATATCGAGACAGGGACATCGCTCAACGGCGCTTTCAGAAAGTACCCGATGTACTTTGACAGTCTCTACTGCAACTTGGTAGAGGCGGGCGAGGCTGCGGGTATTTTGGAAGCCCTGCTGGATCGGCTGGCTACGTACATGGAGAAAACCGAGGCGATCAAATCGAAGATCAAGTCGGCCCTGATGTACCCCATTTCCGTGGTGATTGTGGCTTTCGTGGTGGTGACGGTCATCATGATCTTCGTGATTCCAGCGTTCAAGGAGGTCTTCACGTCTTTCGGAGCTGACCTCCCAGCACCTACGTTGTTTGTGATGGCCATCAGCGAGGTATTTGTCAAATGGTGGTGGCTGATTTTCGGTGTCATCGGTGGTGGCTTCTACTTTTTCATGCAGGCATGGCGCCGCAGTGAAAAGGTACAGATGTTCATGGATCGGCTTCTGTTGCGGCTTCCTGTGTTTGGTGCCTTGATCGACAAATCCTGTGTCGCGCGCTGGACCCGGACGTTGTCCACCATGTTCGCTGCGGGCGTGCCGCTGGTGGAGGCGCTTGACTCGGTGGGTGGAGCCGCTGGCAATTCTGTGTATTCCTTAGCCACGGACAAGATCCAGCAGGAAGTCTCCACAGGCACCAGCCTCACGGCAGCCATGGGCAATGCCAATATTTTCCCTTCCATGGTGCTGCAGATGTGCGCGATTGGCGAAGAATCCGGCTCTATCGACCACATGCTTGGCAAGGCTGCCGACTTCTATGAAGCCGAGGTGGATGACATGGTGGCTGGCCTGTCCAGCCTGATGGAGCCCATCATCATCGTATTTCTGGGTACGCTCATCGGCGGTATCGTGGTATCCATGTACCTTCCCATCTTCAAGCTCGGTCAGGTCGTGTAATGGTGTTGGACGCGTGGTGGGACGCCGTTTTCGGCGGCGTGATTGGGTTGCTTTTCGGCAGTTTTCTGAATGTAGTTATTTACCGCCTTCCCAAAATGATGGAGAGGCAATGGGCGGCAGAGGTCGCGCAAGTCGAGGCATCCAACCAGGGCAAAGAGCTGCCCGAGGACACGCAGCCCACCTTTAACCTCATGACACCTCGGTCCCGCTGCCCGGCTTGTGGGCATGTGGTGCGGTGGCATGAAAACATTCCTGTCTTAAGTTATCTGTTTTTGCGCGGGCGGTGCTCGTCCTGCAAAACACGCATCAGCCCTCGCTACCCGATGGTCGAACTGGCAACGGGAGCGCTGTTCTTTTTCTGCATCCACCGCTGGGGCGCGACGCCTGCGGGGTTGGCATGGTGCGGCTTTTCGGCGGCCCTGATTGCTCTGGCGTTCATTGACTGGGACACCACGCTTTTGCCTGATGACATCACCTTGCCTTTGCTCTGGGCAGGGTTGCTGGCGTCTGCCCTGCAATGGACTAGCGTACCGTTATTTGCTTCCGTCATGGGCGCTGCGGCAGGGTACCTGTCGCTCTGGCTGGTCTACTGGGGCTTCAAATTGGCGACAGGCAAAGAAGGCATGGGCTACGGCGACTTCAAGCTGTTTGCCGCATTGGGCGCATGGTTTGGCTGGCAGGCGCTGGTGCCGATCATTTTGATGTCTTCGGTGATTGGCGCCATCGTCGGGATCGCAATGAAAATTTTCAGCAGCTTGCGTGAGGGTGGCTACATTCCGTTCGGCCCCTTCCTGGTGGGTGCAGGGCTCACCGCGATGGTGTTCGGCCCCAACGCCATTTTGGGTACAGTGCTCAGTCTTCTGGGGCTCTGACGAACTCTCATGGCAACCCACCGACAGCCCTTGCGCCTGGGTCTGACCGGCGGCATCGGTAGCGGCAAGAGCACCGTAGGCCAGATGATGGCGTCCTTGGGTGCAAGCCTCATCGACGCCGACCAGATCTCCAGGGAGGTGACTGGGCCGGGCGGTGCGGCCATGCCTGCCATTCGAACTACCTTTGGTGAAGCATATGTTGATGCATCGGGTGCGCTGGATCGTGCGCGCATGAGGCAACTGGCCTTCAGCCAACCGCAGGCGCGCAGCCAGCTGGAGGCCATCGTGCACCCCTTGGTGGCCTTGCAAAGCCAGCAAAGGATTCAACAAGCCCTACAGTCTGGCTGCCGATGGATCGTGCACGACATCCCGCTGCTGACGGAGTCCGGGCGGTGGGCGCGCCAACTCGACGCCGTGGTCGTGGTGGACTGCACAGAGCAGACCCAGATCGCGCGAGTCATGCAGCGCAGCGGTCTGTCTGCCGAAGCCGTACAAGGCATCATTGCCTCACAAGCTACGCGCCCAGCGCGCAGGGCGGTGGCCGATGTGGTGATTGCCAACGAAGCACGTTGCTCACTGGAGCAGTTACAGGCTGAGGTGCGGCAAGTGGCCACACTGTTCGGGCTATGATGCGTACGAAACCGTTTGTGCTTTCACCCCATGCCGTGCGCCACCGGCGTCAGAATACTCCCTGAGCCTCCAGGAACCCGCCAGCGTGATCCTTTACGAATACCCCTTTAACGAGCGTCTCAGAACCTATCTGCGGCTGGAGCAGCTGTTCCGCCGCTTGGGGGAGTTGATCCCCCGGCCTCACGCGCTGGACCACCATTTCGCCTTGGTGACGATTTTCGAGATCATGGATGTGGCCGCCCGGGCCGATCTGAAGTCGGATGTGCTCAAGGACATCGAAAAGCACAAGCACCAGCTCGACACGTACCGAGGCAATCCCTCCATTTCTGAAGCCGCACTGGACGCGGTGATCAGCCAGTTGGACCGGTGCTTCGTGGCACTCAACACCCAAAGCGGCAAGTCGGGCCATGCGCTGACGGAAAACGACTGGCTGATGAGCATTCGCAGCCGCATCGGCATTCCGGGCGGAACCTGTGGCTTTGACCTGCCAGCCTATTACGCGTGGCAACACCATCCCCCGGCGGTGCGTCAGCAGGCACTGGAAGAATGGGCCTCCACGCTGGCGCCCCTCGCCGAGTCGATCTATGTGCTGCTCAAGCTGCTGCGCGATTCAGGCGTGCCCCAAAAGGTCGCGGCAGAACGCGGACAGTTTCAGCAGAACCTGCCCCAGGGCCGCACCTTCCAGCTGCTGCGGCTTCGCATCGACCCAGCGCTGAACCTGATCCCGGAAATCAGTGGCAACCGTCTGATTGTCTCGGTGCGGCTCATGCGGCTGGAAGGCGATGGACGCCTGCACGCCTGCAACGAAGATGCGGCGTTTGAACTGACCCTGTGCGCGTAGGCCTTAGCCAGCCCTAGCCCAGAGACTGAATCGCGCCAAAGCCCGCTAAAGATCGGGCGGGCCGACTTGAGCAAGAGGATCACCCCAGGATGCCCCACTCACCAGCCCCTTCCTCGCAGGCGCGCATCGTCACCTGCCCCAGCTGCGGCGGAGATAGCGTGTACAGCGCCGCGAATGTGTACCGTCCGTTTTGCAGCGAGCGTTGCAAGCAGATAGACCTTGGCGCGTGGGCCAGCGAAAGCTTTCGCATGCCCACCGAAGCGCCGCCAGACGACGCCCCCCATGGCGACCCGCGCCAGCAGCATTGACCAAGGTCATAGGCGCCTTTCAAGAGCGATTTCGCCAAAAACCAGCGGTAGCGCCAGTGCTGCATGCCTGAAGAGCTACTAATTCAATAGCAAATCAGTCCCACACAGGCGGGAGTCTCACTCCACCGCAGACTGCAGACCCCGCTCCTCAGCCAGCCATTGCAACACCGGATAGGCACCGGGCAGCACCGGGGACACCGTGATCGGCATTTGCTGCCAGGCCATGGCCTGGCCTTCACGCATCTCGAATTCGCCAGTCCACTCCCAGACCTTGCACCAGTGCAGCCGCACCAGTGCGTGGGGGTAATCGTGTTCGGTCACTTTCCAGACGCTGGCCGGGCCGATGGTCACGCCCAGCTCCTCGATCAGTTCGCGGCGCAGCGCCTGCTCCACGGTCTCGCCCGCCTCCAGCTTGCCACCCGGAAACTCCCAGTACCCCGCGTAGGGCTTGCCCGGCGGGCGGGTGGATAGCAGCATCGCGCCGTCTGCGCGCAGCAGGATGCCCACGGCCACTTCGGTGTGTTTGCGTTCGGCAGTGGCCGGGACGCTGTCTGGAGCGAGATGTTCAGCCGCCATGTCGCCCCGCATAGTCACGCGCAAACTGGTACGCCACACGGCCGCTGCGCGAGCCACGCTCCAGCGCCCAGACCAGGGCCTCAGGCCGCGCCTCCTCAATGGCCTGTGCGGGCACACCGAACGACGACAACCACTGCGCCACGATGGTCAGATACTCCTGCTGGCTGAACGGGTAGAAGCTGACCCACAGGCCAAAACGCTCCGACAGCGAAATCTTCTCCTCCACCACCTCGCCCGGGTGCACCTCGCCGTCTTCGGTGTGGGTGTACGTGAGGTTGTCGGCCATGTACTCCGGCAGCAGGTGGCGCCGGTTGCTGGTGGCGTAGATCAGCACGTTCGGCGTGGCGGCCGCCACCGAGCCGTCCAGGATCGACTTGAGCGCCTTGTAGCCTGGCTCACCGTCCTCAAAACTCAGGTCATCGCAGAAGACGATGAATTTCTCGGGCCGGTCAGACACTACGTCCACGATGTCCGGCAGGTCGGTCAGGTCGGCCTTGTCCACCTCTATCAGGCGCAGGCCTTCGGCTGCGTAAGCGTTCAAGCAGGCCTTGATCAGCGACGACTTGCCGGTACCACGCGCACCGGTAAGCAGCACGTTGTTGGCGGGCTTGCCCTGCACAAACTGCTGCGTATTGCGCTCGATCTTTTCTTTTTGCGGATCGATTTCCTTAAGGTCTGCCAGCTGCATCGCCCCCACGTGGCGCACAGGTTCCAGCGCGCCATGCCCACTGCTGCGCTTGCGGTAGCGCCAGGCAATGGATGCTGACCAGTCGGGTGCTCCCAGCGGCTGGGGCAGCACCGACTCGATGCGGGCGATGAGCTGCTCGGCACGTTCGACCAAGCGTTCAAATTTTTCGTTCATTGTGGCGACATGCGCTAGTGAAATATGCCTCAACAGCTATCACAAAGATAGCAAAAACCAACTCACGAGCGGTAGTCGGCGTTGATGGTCACGTACTCGTGGCTGAAGTCGCAGGTCCACACCGTGTCCGCTGCGGTACCGCGCCCTAGTAGCACCCTCACGGTGATCTCGCTCTGCTTCATCACCCGCTGACCGTCTTCTTCGCGATAGGCAGGATTGCGCCCCCCTTGCAGCGCCACATGCACATCGTCCAGGTACAGGTCGATGCCGGTCTGGTCCAGGTCGTCAATGCCGGCGTAGCCCACGGCCGCCAGGATGCGGCCCAGGTTGGGGTCGCTGGCAAAAAAGGCCGTCTTGACCAACGGCGAATGGGCAATGGCGTACGCCACCTTGCGGCACTCGTCGCCAGTCTTGCCGCCTTCGACCCGCACTGTGATGAACTTGGTCGCCCCCTCGCCGTCCCGCACGATCGCCTGCGCCAGCTTTTGTGACACCGAGAGCATCGCAGCCTTGAGGGCCTGGCCGTCCGCGCTGTCGAGCGAGGTCACGGGCGCATGCGCTGCTTTGTTGGTGGCAACGACCACAAAGGAATCGTTGGTCGATGTGTCACCGTCAATGGTGACGCGATTGAAAGAGCCGTCAGCCAGATCACGCGCCAGTTGCTGCATGACGGCGGGCGCCACGCAAGCGTCCGTGGCCAGGAAGCCCAGCATGGTGGCCATGTTGGGGCGGATCATGCCCGCGCCCTTGCTGATGCCCGTGATGGACACTGTGGCGCCACCGATCTGCACCTGCGCAGAGAACGCCTTGGGCAGTGTGTCGGTGGTCATGATGCCCTCGGCGGCACGGGCCCAATGGCCGGGCTGCGCATCGGCGATGGCGGTGGGCAGTCCCGCTTCGATGCGGTCGCTGGGCAGCGGCTCCATGATCACGCCGGTCGAGAACGGCAGGATCTGCTCGGGCGCCACACTCAGCTGACGAGCGAGCGCAATGCAGGTGGCGCGCGCACGCGCCAGGCCGTCAGCCCCGGTGCCCGCATTGGCGTTGCCCGTGTTGATGACCATGGCGCGAATGGACTGGCCGCTGCTCAAATGCTCGCGGCTGATCTGCACCGGCGCTGCGCAAAAGCGGTTCTGCGTGAACACGCCAGCCACGCTGGCGCCCTCGTCCAGCAGGAACACGGTGAGGTCCTTGCGGTGGGCCTTGCGGACACCAGCTTCGGCAACACCGATGCGCACACCGGCGATGGGGTGCAGATCGGCAGCAACGGGGGCGACTAGATTGACGGGCATGAAGGTCTTTCTGAAAAAACTGCGGCCGATTATCCGGAAAACCGTGGCGCGCCAATGAAAACACGGGCCGAAGCCCGTGTTGTCTGGATCAGGAAATCAAGCCAGCTTGCCGTGGCACTGCTTGTATTTCTTGCCGCTGCCACAGGGGCAGGGGTCGTTGCGGCCCACACGCATACCTTCGGGCAGCGCTTGCTGGGCCACGGTCTGTGCATCCACCGTGGTTTCCACTTCGCCGGTTTCGGTGGGCGCGGTATAGGTCACGTTGGCAATGCTCTCGGCGCGCTGCTCCATGTCCTGCGCGGCCTGGTCGAGCTGCGCCTGCGACTGCACCTGCACGGTCATGAGGATCTTGGTGACCTCGTTCTTGACCTGGTCGATGAGCTGGCGGAACAGTTCGAAAGCCTCGCGCTTGTACTCCTGCTTGGGCTGCTTTTGCGCATAGCCGCGCAAGTGGATGCCCTGGCGCAGGTAATCGAGTGCGCTCAGGTGATCGCGCCAATTGGAGTCAAAGTTCTGCAGCAGCACCACACGCTCAAACTGCGTGAAGTTTTCGCGGCCCACCTGCTCGACCTTGGCATTGAAGGCAGCGTGCGCGGCCTGCAAGACCTTGTCCAGGATCTCGTCGTCGGTGATTGCATTGGCGCCCTGCACTTCCTGCTGCAGCGCGATCGGCACCTGCCATTCTTCTGCGAGCGCCTTTTCCAGCGCGGCCAGATCCCACTGCTCTTCCACCGATTCGGCGGGCACGTACTGGCGCACCAGATCGGTCATGCAGTCTTCGCGCATGGCCGCAATCACATCCGACAGGTCAGACGCGTCGAGGATGTCGTTGCGCTGCTGGTAGATCACCTTGCGCTGGTCGTTGGCCACATCGTCATACTCCAGCAACTGCTTGCGGATGTCGAAGTTGCGGGCCTCCACCTTGCGCTGGGCCGACTCGATGCTGCGCGTCACGATGCCCGCTTCAATGGCTTCGCCATCAGGCATCTTCAGGCGGTCCATGATCGCCTTCACGCGGTCGCCCGCGAAGATGCGCATGAGCGAATCGTCCAGGCTCAGATAGAAACGCGACGAACCTGGGTCGCCCTGGCGGCCCGAACGGCCACGCAGCTGGTTGTCGATGCGGCGCGACTCATGGCGCTCGGTGGCGATGATGCGCAGGCCGCCCAGCGCCTTGACCTTCTCGTGGTCAACCTTCCACTGCTCACGCAGCGCGGCCACCTTGGCGGCACGGTCGGACTCGGACAGGGATTCGTCGGCTTCGATGGCCGCCACATCCTTCTCGATATTGCCGCCCAGCACGATGTCGGTACCACGACCGGCCATGTTGGTGGCGATGGTGATCATGCCCTCGCGACCGGCCTGGGCCACGATGTCGGCCTCACGGGCGTGCTGCTTGGCATTGAGCACTTGGTGGGGCAGGCCTTCCTTGTTCAGCAGCTGGTCGATGATTTCGGAGTTCTCGATCGACGTCGTACCCACCAGCACGGGCTGGCCGCGCTCATGGCATTCGCGAATGTCCTTGATGGCGGCTTCGTACTTCTCGCGCGTGGTCTTGTAGACGCGGTCCAGCTGGTCGTCGCGCTTGCTGGGCCGGTTGGGCGGGATGACCGTGGTTTCCAGGCCGTAGATTTCCTGGAACTCGTAGGCTTCGGTATCGGCCGTACCGGTCATGCCGGCGAGCTTGTTGTACAGGCGGAAATAGTTCTGGAACGTGATGGAGGCCAGTGTCTGGTTCTCGGCCTGGATGTTCACGCCTTCCTTGGCTTCCACGGCCTGGTGCAGACCTTCACTCCAGCGGCGGCCCGACATCAGGCGGCCGGTGAACTCGTCCACGATCACGATCTCGCCGTTTTGCACCACGTAGTGCTGATCGCGGTGGTACAAGTGATTGGCCCGCAGCGCTGCATACAGGTGGTGCATCAGCGTGATGTTGGCCGGGTCGTACACCGAGGCGCCTTCGGCGATCAGGCCGTGGGACGCCAGAATGCGTTCGGCAGTTTCGTGGCCTTGCTCGGTCAGAAACACCTGGTGGGTTTTTTCGTCCAGCGTGAAGTCGCCGGGCTTGGTCACACCCTCGCCTGTGCGGGGGTCCGCCTCGCCTTCCTGACGCACCAGCAGGGGCACCACTTTGTTCATCGCGATGTACATCGCCGTGTGGTCTTCGGCCTGGCCACTGATGATGAGCGGCGTGCGGGCTTCGTCGATCAGGATCGAGTCCACCTCGTCCACGATGGCAAAGTTCAGGCCCTGTTGCACACGGTCCTGCGCTTCATAGACCATGTTGTCGCGCAGGTAGTCAAAGCCGTATTCGTTGTTGGTGCCGTAGGTGATGTCGGCACGGTACGCAGCCTGCTTTTCTTCACGGGGCATGTTGGGCAGGTTGATACCCACCGTGAGGCCCAGGAAGTTGTACAGGCGCCCCATCCACTGCGCATCGCGGTTGGCGAGGTAGTCATTCACCGTCACCACGTGCACACCCTTGCCCGAGAGGGCATTGAGGTACACCGGCAGCGTGGCCGTCAGGGTCTTGCCCTCGCCAGTGCGCATTTCGGCGATCTTGCCGAAATGCAGCGCCATGCCACCGAGCAACTGCACATCAAAGTGCCGCATCTTCATGATGCGCTTGGAGCCCTCGCGCACCACGGCAAAGGCTTCGGGGAGGATGCTGTCCAGCGACTCGCCCTTGGCCACGCGGTCCTTGAACTCCTGCGTCTTGGCCCGGAGCTGCTCGTCCGACAGCTTCTCGTAATCGGGCTCCATCGCATTGATGCGGGTCACCGTCTTGCGGTACTGCTTGAGGAGCCGGTCATTGCGGCTGCCGAATATTTTGGTGAGGAAGTTGGTGGCCATGCGAACAGGACCGCCTGCCCCGCTGCAATCAGCGCGCCAAGCGACCGAAATCCCTAAGATGAATTGAGTTCAGATGGGTCCTGCGACCGATATTGCAAGCATTGCAACTGCGGGCAGAGAACGCCGGACCCGCGATTTTACCTGCCCGGTGCCGGTGCGGCTGGCTGTCCTGCCAACGTGGAGGGCTGAATGGCGGCTACCTGTGCGCCAGTGGCCGTACCGCCCGCATTCAGGAACTTCTGTGGGTCCTGGAAAACCCCCTGCACCAGCACCTCAAAGTGCAGATGCGGCCCCGTCGAGCGGCCGGTGGTACCGATCTCCGCAATCTTTTGCCCGCGGCGCACGATGTCGCCCTGCTTGATCAAGACGCGCGAGGCATGGGCATAGCGCGTCACCAGCTGGTTGCCATGGTCTACCTCGATCATGTTGCCGTAGGCGGGGTGGTACTCCTGGGTAACAACCACGCCTCCGGCGGCCGCCAGGATGGGTGTGCCGGTGTCGGCCTGGAAATCCAGCCCGGTGTGCAAGGCCGACTGCCCCGTAATGGGATCGACCCGCCAGCCAAAACCCGACCCTGCGACACGCCCCGTGACGGGCGCATGGGTCGGAATCATCTTCTTGCGGATGTGCTGGTCAAACAGACGGGACTCCAGCACCGTCATCAGATCCACACGCTGGTTGGTCAGGCGCTCCAGATCATCCAGGGTGGTTTGCAGCTCTTCCATGGACAGGTTGCGCGCGCTCACGAGGGCGCCGCCGCGGGCATCCGCTTTCTGAATGTCAGCAGGCGCCATGCCTGCCAAGCCCAGCACACGGTCTCCGAGGGACTCCAGCTGCACCATGCGCGCTTGCATTTCACCCACACGCCGGGCCATGGCATCGAGATTGGCGCGCATGAATCGGTCACGCTCGGCAAACTCATCCTTGACCACAAGGCGCACCAGCGAGCCCACGATAGGCCACCCTTCACGCGCCCCTTTCAGAAAAACCCAGTGGTAGAGCCCTGCAGCCACCACCATCAGGCACAGCGACACAGCAAGCCCCGCCAGGACCAAGCGCGTGCCAGACAAATGAATGGCCCGGCTGCGCGCCAGTCTGGCGTCCGTGATAATCAAATGCACTGCCAATACTCCACGCCCGAAGACGCCACACCATGAATCGCCGCCACTACGCCGTCACCCTGCAGCAAGCCAGCGAGGAATCCCCCACGCTGGCAAAGCTTACAGCGCTGACACGCGACTCCAGTGATCGGCTCAAGGCCATTGAATTGCTGATTCCCGCCGCGTTGCGCCCAGCGGTGCAGGCAGGCCCCATTGACGGGGACAGCTGGTGCCTGCTGGTCAAGAGCAACGCTGCGGCGGCAAAAATACGCCAACTGCTGCCTGCTTTGCAGGCGCATCTGCGCAGTCGGGGGTGGGAGGTTAACGCGATTCGCCTGAAAGTTCAAACCTGACGACCAGGGCGTCAGTGCCAGGGAATGCAAAAAGCAAGAGAAATGGTGCCGGTTGTCGGAATCGAACTGACGACCTACCGCTTACAAGGCGGGTGCTCTACCAACTGAGCTAAACCGGCGAAGGCAGTATTTTATCCTGTAAAAACCGCCCGAAATTTGAAACAGCAGCTATTTGATGCGCTTCAGCGAGGGGCGTGCTCCACCTTGAGCAGGCGGCGGCCGAGGAGCGTCGCCCCCATCATCCTTGTGGCCATCTTCCACACCCACCAGCTGCACGACACGGTCTTCGGCAGGCACGGCAGCCGTCGCCTCTTCCGCTTGCATCGGCGTGGGGGAAGCTGCAGACAGTGCAGAGGGAGCCCCCTCTGCAGAAGTCAACAGATCCACCGGTGGCGGGAACGCCATACCTTGACCGTTCTCACGGGCATAGATGGCGATCACACGGCCGACTGGCACCAGGATTTCGCGGGGCTTGCCACCAAAACGCGCCTTGAATTCAATGAATTCATTGCCCAGTTGCAGCGCGCTGGTCGCATCAAAACTGATGTTCAGAACGATCTCGCCATCCTTCACATACTCGCGCGGCACCTGCACGGAGTCGTCCACACGCACCGCCACGTAAGGCGTGAGCCCGTTGTCGGTACACCATTCGTACAGGGCGCGAATGAGATAGGGGCGCGTGGAGGTCGATTCCGGTGCGGTCATGGATGGCGGTACTACAGCTGCTATGGAGGGAGGGAAGTCTGCAGGCCGCTGCTTACTTGCGCATGACCTTTTCGGACGGCGTCAGCGCTTCAATGTAAGCCGGGCGCGAGAAGATGCGCTCAGCGTACTTGAGCAGCGGGGCCGCATTCTTGGACAGATCAATGCCGTAGTAGTCGAGGCGCCACAGCAGCGGCGCGATGGCCACGTCCAGCATCGAGAAGTTGTCGCCCAGCATGTACTTGTTCTTGAGGAACACCGGGGCCAGCTGCGTCAGGCGGTCACGGATGTGGGCGCGCGCCTTTTCCAACGCTTTCTCATTGCCCTTGGTCGCACGCGATTCGAGCGTGTTCACATGCACGAACAATTCCTTCTCGAAGTTGAGCAGGAACAGGCGCACGCGGGCGCGGTCCACCGGGTCACCAGGCATCAGTTGCGGGTGAGGAAAACGCTCATCGATGTACTCATTGATGATGTTCGACTCGTACAGGATCAGGTCGCGCTCGACCAGGATCGGCACCTGGCCGTACGGGTTCATCACGCTGATGTCTTCGGGCTTGTTGTACAGGTCCACATCGCGGATTTCAAAGTCCATGCCTTTTTCAAACAGGACAAAACGGCAGCGGTGGGAGAAGGGACAGGTCGTACCCGAGTAAAGCACCATCATGGTGGGAGGCTCCTAAAAATCAAAAGAGTGGGACGCCAAAAGCGCCCACTCTGTAATAAATCCGACGGCACCCCGCAGGGTGCTAGCGATGGATCTGGCGTTTACTTGACGTCCTTCCAGAACGCAGCGTTCAAGCGCCAAGCAATGATCGTGAACACGCCCAGGAACATCAGCACCCAGACGCCCACGCGCCAACGGGTGTTCTGCGCGGGCTCGCCCATCCACTGCAGATAGTTCACCAGATCACCAATATTCTGATCGAATTGCAAAGGCGTCATCGTGCCAGGCGTGATCTGCTCCCAGCCCTTGAACACATGGGTCTTGTGGCCGTGGCTCTCGTGTTCTTCAAACACGGGACGACGTTCGCCCTGCAACTGCCACAGAACATGGGGCATACCGACGCTGGGGAAAGCCAGGTTGTTCCAGCCGGTGGCCTTGGTGTCGTCACGATAGAAGGTGCGCAGGAAGGTGTACAGATAGTCAGCCCCCGTGCCGCCGTGGCCTGCACGCGAACGTGCGATCACGGTGAGGTCAGGCGGGTTGGCACCAAACCATTCCTTGGCCTGCTTGGGATCGATCGACGCCTTCATGGTTTCACCCACCTTGTCGGTGGTGAACAGCAGGTTGTCCTTGATCTGCTGCTCGGTCAGGCCGATGTCGCGCAGGCGATTGAACCGCATGTAAGCTGCCGAGTGGCAGCTCAGGCAGTAGTTCACGAACACCTTGGCACCATTTTGCAGCGAGGCCAGGTCGTTGGTCTTGTTGGGCGCCTTGTCCCAGGCAATGGTGTCGCCACCCGCCGCATGGGCAGCACCGGCG
This sequence comes from Acidovorax sp. K2F, assembly GCF_025246485.1. Classification (NCBI taxonomy): domain Bacteria; kingdom Pseudomonadati; phylum Pseudomonadota; class Betaproteobacteria; order Burkholderiales; family Comamonadaceae; genus Acidovorax; species Acidovorax sp. K2F. The sequence continues at coordinate 64,951 of NZ_JAOBSQ010000012.1, read as the reverse complement.
ACCAGACCCACAGCGGCGATCAACGTGAGGATGATTTTCTTCATTGTTGTTATCTCCAGGCTCAGTGCGCCACAAAGGTCACGCGGTCAGGCACGGGCTTGGTTTCACCGATGCGGCTCCACCAGGGCATCAGCAGGAAGAAGCCGAAGTAGAACAGCGTTCCGACTTGCGACACCCGCTCGCCGATCGGCGATGGTGGCTGCACACCCAGGTAGCCCAGGATCAGGAAGATGATCACGAACACGCCGTACAAATACTTGTGCCAGTCAGGACGGTAGCGGATCGACTTGACAGGGCTGTGATCCAGCCAGGGCAGGAAGAACAGGATGATCACAGCGCCACCCATCACCACCACGCCCCAGAACTTGGCATCGATGGACAGCATCATGGCGATGACCACCACGGCCGCACCGGCGATACCCGCCTTCACGAAGCTGGGCAGCTTGGCCTTGAGCACGCCAAAACCGGCGCCAGCGACCACGCACAGCACGAGCACGTACATCATCTCGGTGGTGATGGCACGCAGCATCGAATAGAACGGCGTGAAGTACCAGACCGGAGCAATGTGTGCAGGGGTTTTGAGCGGATCCGCAGGGATGAAGTTGTTGTATTCGAGGAAGTAACCACCGAACTCAGGAGCAAAGAACACCACGGCCGTGAATGCCATCAGGAACATGCTCAGCGCGAAGATGTCATGCACCGTGTAGTAGGGGTGGAAGGGCACGCCATCGAGCGGCTTGCCGTTGGCATCCTTGGGAGCCTTGGGGCCCTTGATTTCCACACCATCTGGGTTGTTGGAGCCCACGTCGTGCAGCGCCAGCAAGTGCGCCACCACAAGGCCCAGCAGCACCAGGGGCACGGCAATCACGTGGAAGCTGAAGAAGCGATTCAGCGTCGCATCGCCCACCACATAGTCGCCACGGATCAGCAGAGCCAGATCAGGACCAATGAAGGGGATGGCAGCGAACAGGTTCACGATCACCTGGGCGCCCCAGTAGGACATCTGTCCCCAGGGCAGCAGGTAACCCATGAAGGCTTCGGCCATCAGGCACAGGAAGATCGCGCAACCGAAGATCCAGACCAGCTCGCGCGGCTTGCGGTAGCTGCCGTAGATGAGGCCACGGAACATGTGCAGGTACACCACCACAAAGAACGCCGAAGCGCCCGTGGAGTGCATGTAGCGGATCAGCCAGCCCCAGGGCACATCGCGCATGATGTACTCGACCGACGCGAACGCGAGGTTGGCGTCCGGCTTGTAGTGCATGACCAGGAAGATGCCGGTCACGATCTGGATCACCAGCACGACAAGCGCCAGCGAGCCGAAGATGTACCAGAAGTTGAAGTTCTTCGGAGCGTAGTACTCCGACATGTGCACCTTGTAAGCGTCAAAGGCCGTCGGGAACCGGTTCTCGAACCAGTTGGTGACCTTGGCGCCTGCGGAGGCGTTCGGCGAGATTTCTTTGAATTCGTGGGCCATGTCGTTCTCCGTCAAGCCTTCTTGTCTTCACCGATCAGCAGGCGCGTATCGGACAGGTACATGTGCGGAGGCACCTCGAGGTTGTCGGGGGCTGGCTTGTTCTTGAAAACGCGGCCCGCCATGTCGAACGTGGAGCCGTGGCAGGGGCACAGGAAGCCGCCCTTCCAGTCGTCGGGCAGTGAAGGTTGTGCACCGGTCTGGAACTTGTCCGACGGCGAGCAACCCAAGTGCGAGCAAATGCCCACACCCACAAAAATTTCCGGCTTGATCGAGCGCGCCTCGTTGCGGGCGTACTCAGGCGTGAGTTCAGAGGGCTTGCGCTCCGACTTGGGATCGGCGAGCTGGCCGTCGAGCTTGGGCAGCTCTGCCAGTTGCTCCGGCGTGCGCTTGATGATCCAGACGGGCTTGCCGCGCCACTCCACAGTGACCTTTTCTCCAGGTTTGAGGGCGGAGATATCCACCTCGACAGCAGCACCAGCGGCTTTGGCACGCTCTGAGGGCTGGAAAGTACTCACGAAAGGAACGGCGGTTGCCACGCCGCCCACCGCACCAGCACATGCTGACGTGATGATCCACGTCCGCTTGCTGGAGTCGATTGGAGTGTCACTCATGGGGATCCTCGATGAACATCGCTAGATTGGGGTCAACCGCGAATTGTAGCGGAGTGAAAATGGTTATTTCCAAGTGGTTTGCTGGCTTGACAGGGGTGCGAACCGGGCAATACTCCCCCATCACCGTTTTACAAGGAGCAACAACATGGGGATGATGCAAGAGTTCAGGGAGTTCGCGGTCAAGGGCAATGTGATTGACCTCGCGGTGGGCGTCATCATTGGCGGCGCCTTCGGCAAGATCGTGGATTCGGTGGTAGCGGACCTGATCATGCCGGTCGTGGGACTCATCTTCGGCAAGCTCGATTTCTCCAACCTGTTCATCGTGCTGGGCAACGTGCCTCCAGGCACGGGCACCACACTCGACGCGCTCAAAAAAGCCGGTGTACCAGTGTTTGCCTATGGCAACTTCCTGACCGTGGCGGTCAACTTTGTGATCCTGGCTTTCATCATCTTCATGATGATCAAGCAGATCAACCGCCTCAAGCGCGAAGCCCCTGCCGCCCCCGCCGCGCCGGTGGCCCCTCCCGAAGACATTGTGTTGCTGCGCGAAATTCGCGACAGCCTGAAGAAGTAAACCCTTGGGCCAGCGGCCTTAGTGGCCGCACAAAACGCCACCGCTGCGCTGCCTCCACCAGCCACCGGTGGCGTTGGCTTTTGGGGGTCGCGCCGCCCGCACGCCCGCGTCCGGGCTGGCGCAATTTTTCAGTGGTTCGTTTGATATCGATCAGCGCTGGGCCCCAAGGCTTCAGCGGCTGACGTCATCCACACAGCGCCCGCGCCATGCGCACCGCCTCGATCAGACTGGAGGCATCTGCAACGCCCTGCCCTGCAATATCAAACGCCGTGCCATGGTCGGGGCTGGTTCGCACCAGGGGCAGGCCCAGGGTCACGTTCACGCCCTTTTCCACCCCCAGGTATTTCACAGGGATCAGGCCCTGGTCGTGGTACATGGCGATAACCACGTCGAACTCGCCCGCGCGCTGCGGGGTGCTGCGCGCGCGCATGAACACCGTGTCAGGCGCAAACGGGCCGTGCACATCGAGCCCCTGCGCGCGCGCGGCCGCGATGGCGGGGGCGATCACCTCCAGCTCCTCGCGGCCGAACAATCCGCCCTCGCCCGCATGGGGGTTCAACCCTGCCACACCCACGCGGGGCACACGGCCCAGGCTGCGCTGCAAGGCGGTGTGGGTGATTTGCAGCGTCTGCATCACGTTGTCCTGCGTCACCGCCGCAATCGCGTCGCGCAGCGACACATGGATGCTGACGAGCACGGTGCGCAGCTCGTCATTGGCCAGCATCATGCGCACGGGCATCCGCGCCAGCGGCACCCCCTGGTGCGCAGCAGCCTCTGCCTGCAAGAGCTCCGTATGCCCCGGGAAGTCCACCCCTGCAGCCGACAAGGCCTCCTTGTGCAAAGGGGCTGTCACCAGCGCTGCCACCTCCCCACGCAATGCGGCACGCGCCGCCCAGACCACGCTGTTCGCCGCGGCACGGCCGGCGGCGGCGCTGATCTCGCCCCAAGGCTGGGGCCCCGGGATCCCGGGCAGTTGGAGCACGGGGATGCAGCGGGGCGGAGCATCCGCTGCTTCGCCCGGTGACCCGATCTGCGCCACAGGCACACCGGGCACACCGGGGCGCGTGATGGCGTCCGCAGCGCGTCGCACAGTGGCCAGGTCACCGACGACAAAGCAGTGGCGCAGCGCATCGGGCGCATCACGAAAGGCCTTGGCCACGATCTCGGGGCCGATGCCGGCGGGATCTCCCTGGGTGATGGCGATGGGTTGCATGGGTTTGGAGCCAAAAGTGCTTGTAGCGCTAGTTGTTCATGCGCTATCAGCTATGAATAAATGAGCAAAATGGACCGGACATCCGCACGATGTGATTGCTTGCCGTGCGGTGTCTTGCCATGGGCTAGGCGGGGTTGTCGATCTCGATGAACTGGTGGCTCAGCCCGCACTGGGCTGCCACATGCGCCGCCACGGCGGGGGCGCCATAGCGCTCCGTGGCATGATGCCCGGCGGCAATAAAGCCCACCCCCGTCTCGCGCGCCAGGTGCGCCTGGGGCTCGGAGATTTCGCCGGTGATGAAAACATCCGCCCCTGCAGCGATGGCCGACTCGAAATACCCTTGCGCGCCGCCCGTGCACCAAGCCACGCGGCGCACAGGGCGCGGCGCAGCGGCACTACCGCCCCACTCGCCCGGAGACGCCAGGGTCACAGGGCGTCCGAGCGCCTGGGCTACATGGTCGGCCACGGCTTGGACATTGTCGAACGCCGCTGGCGCTGCAAAGCCCAGGTCCTGCTCGCCAAACCGCGCATCGGCGGCAAAACCCAGCACCCGGCCCAGCTGTGCGTTGTTGCCCAGTTCGGCATGGGCATCGAGCGGCAGGTGGTACGCAAACAGGTTGATGTCGTGCGCCAGCAGCAGCTGCAGCCGCTGCTTCATCCAGCCCGTGATGCGGCCATCCTGCCCGCGCCAGAACAGGCCGTGGTGCACAAAAATAGCATCGGCCTGCGCGGCAATGGCGGCTTCGATCAGTGCACGGCTGGCAGTGACGCCACTGACCACTCGCCGGATCTCGGCCTTGCCCTCGACCTGCAGGCCGTTGGGGCCGTAGTCCTTGAAGCGCTCGGGTTGCAGCAGGCTGTCAAACGCCTGCAAAAGTTGACTGCGGTGAATGCTCATGCCGCTATTGTGGCGCGCCGTTCGCGCCCCCACATTCGGAGACAATCCTGTGTGAGAGGGAGCGCCCAGGCCGCCACGGCGAACCTGCAGCGTCCACCTCCGTCGCCCACACCCTGTACTACCACCGGCAAGCACCTTTCATGAAGCGACTCTGGCTGTTGTTTTCCCAGTCCGTGACGGTCCTCGTTGCGGCCTACTTTGTTGTCGCCACGCTCCAGCCTGACTGGCTGGGCCGGGGCACCACGCGCTCCGGGGCGGGTATTGCACTGCTGGAGGCCCCTGCCACGCCGCCTTCGCAGCCCGCGGCGGGCAGCTTCAGCGGTGCGGCGCGCAAGGCGGCACCGGCCGTGGTCAGCATCAACACCAGCAAGGAAGTGCGCCACCCGCGCAGCAACGACCCCTGGTTCCAGTTTTTCTTTGGTGACCAAGGCAGCCAGGCGCAGGCCGGCCTGGGCAGCGGCGTGATCGTGAGCCCCGAGGGCTACATCCTCACCAACAACCATGTGGTGGAAGGTGCTGACGAGATCGAGGTGACCCTCACCGACAGCCGCCGCGCCCGTGCGCGCGTGATCGGCACCGACCCCGACACCGACCTGGCCATCCTCAAGATCGAACTGGACAAGCTGCCCGTGATCGTGCTGGGCAACTCCGACGCCCTGGATGTGGGCGACCAGGTGCTGGCCATCGGCAACCCCTTCGGCGTGGGGCAGACCGTGACCAGCGGCATCGTGAGCGCGCTGGGCCGCAGCCAGCTGGGCATCAACACGTTTGAAAACTTCATCCAGACCGACGCGGCCATCAACCCCGGCAATTCGGGCGGTGCGCTGGTCGATGTGAACGGCAACCTCATGGGCATCAACACCGCGATCTACTCGCGCTCGGGCGGCAGCATGGGCATCGGGTTTGCCATTCCGGTGTCCACAGCCCGCATGGTGCTCGATGGCATCGTGAAGGACGGCCAGGTCACACGCGGCTGGATTGGCGTGGAGCCCAACGAGCTGTCGCCCGAACTGGCAGAAACCTTTGGCGTCAAAAAGGCCACCGAGGGCGTGATCATCACCGGCGTGCTGCAGGACGGCCCCGCCGCCCAGGCTGGCATGCGCCCGGGGGATGTGATCGTGAGCGTGGACGGCAAGAGCGTGGGCAATGTGTCGCAGCTGCTGACGGCCGTGGCGGCACTCAAGCCGGGCCAGGCTGCGGCGTTTGATGTGCAACGGGCCGATAAGCGCGTGGAGCTGAGCATCAACCCAGGCGTGCGCCCCCGGCCACAGCGCAATGTGAGGCGCTGAGCACCTTCAGCGAGCCCGGCCCTGCCCGGTCATCGCCGGGCGGGTACAAGCCGTCACCATTGCCGATCGAGGGCGAAGCAGGCGAAGGTCGTCGGCTTTGGAGCCCCTCTGCAGGGCCAAGCCGGGGTGAAGAACAGGCCAACCGGAAGGGGCCAGATGCGGGTGAGGAGTGTCCCTTCCGCTGAAGGGCTGCAGCCCTCACAGCACTATAAAAAACATAGCTGCCAGCGCATATCTCACTAGCGCTTGCAGCTATTTTTATTGTTTTTTCTCTCTCGTCGCCCAGGCAGAGTCTCACGGACGCGATCTGCGCATCACCCCCCAGGCAACCCCGCCAGCCTGCGGGGCTGGCAGGTCAGGATGCGGAAGCGGATTCCCCGGGCTCTTCGGGCGCCTGGGTGTGCTTGATGAAGATCTGAGCGGCCCAGATGCCCACCTCGTACAGCAGGCACATGGGCACGGCCAGCGACAGCTGCGACACCACATCGGGAGGTGTCACGACGGCGGCCACCACAAAGGCCAGCACGATGAAGTAGCCGCGAAACTCGCGCAGCTTTTGCACGCTCACGATGCCCATGCGGGCCAGCACCACCACGGCAATCGGCACTTCAAACGCCATGCCGAACGCCAGGAACATGGACAGCACAAAACTCAGGTAGGCCTCGATGTCGGGGGCGGCCGTGATGCTCTTGGGGGCAAAGCTCTGAATGAACGCGAACACCTGGCCAAACACCAGGTAGTAGCAAAACGCCACCCCGATGAAGAACAACAGCGTGCTGGACACCACCAGCGGCAGCACCAGCTTTTTCTCGTGCGAATACAGGCCGGGCGCCACAAAAGCCCAGATCTGCCACAGCACAAAAGGCAGCGCGAGCAGGAACGCCGACATCAGCAAGATCTTGAGCGGCACCATGAACGGCGAAATCACCGAAGTGGCGATCAGCGTGGCCCCCTTGGGCAGGTGAGCTACCAGAGGGGCGGCCAGAAAGTCATACAACGCGCCGGGACCCGGGAAGAAGAACAGGATCGCTGCCGCAATGGCGATGGCGATCATGGCCTTGACCAGCCGGTCGCGCAGCTCCATGAGGTGCTGTACGAACGGCTGCTCAGTGCCGGCCAGTTCGTCTTCTTTGGTGGGGGTTTCGGACATGGTGGGTTTTCGTGGGCGTCAGGGCCGCCCATGCAGCGCACGGGGCGCCGCAGGCTGCGTCAGTGGAATTTTTGGGGGCGGTAACGTGCTACGCGGGCTGCGCCAGACTGTGCCTTGGTGCGCACACCACTGCGGGCCTTGTACCACTGGGGCACCGCACCACGCTTGAGGCGCCAGTTCTTGCCGGGGTGCTTGTAGGCAGGCACCACGGCCGCCTGCTCCCGCAGGTCGGCGTTGTTGCTGGAATCGATGGCATCGGTCCAGTCTTTCTCGAACTCGCTGGCGCTGGTCTGGATGGTGTTGTGCACGTCGCGCGCGGCGTTCTCCACCGTGTCCTTCATCTTCTTGAGCTCATCGAGCTCCATGGACCGGTTGACCTCCGCTTTCACATCGGACACGTAACGCTGCGCCTTGCCGAGCAAGGTGCCAACGGTACGGGCCACACGGGGCAGCTTCTCGGGGCCGATGACGATCAACGCCACGGCGCCAATCAGCGCCATTTTGGACAGGCCAATATCAATCATGGATCAGGCGCCAGCGCAATGCAGGCCAAGGCAGCGGGTCAGCAGCACCAGCTCAGCTCTTTTGCTTGGCTTCGACATCGATGGTGGTCTTGTCGGCGGCCTGGCTGTTGGCCACCTGGCCAGCGGGGGGCGTGGCAGCAGCAGGTGCGTCAGACGAGCCATCCTTCATGCCGTCCTTGAAGCCCTTGACGGCGCCGCCCAGGTCAGAGCCCATGTTCTTGAGCTTCTTGGTACCGAACACCATCACAACGATCAACAGCACGATCAGCCAGTGCCAGATGGAAAAAGAGCCCATGAAATATCTCCTAACGAATTGCAATCATTTTAGACGGGGGGCGTGACAGGAGTTCAGTGCCGGGGCAAGCCGACACCTCTCAACATGGCACGATCGTCAGCCTGGTTCAGCCTTTGAGCCACGGACGGGCGCCGCCCATGACATGGATATGCAGGTGGTGAATTTCCTGCCCACCTTCAAGCCCCGTGTTTACCACGACGCGAAAGCCACCATCCGGGTACGGGTTGCAGCCCTGCTCCAGTGCCAGCTTTGGCGCCAGCGCCATCATGCGCCCCAACACCCCGGCATGCTCCGGGGTGACCTGTGCCATGGAAGGGATATGCAGCTTGGGCACCATCAAGAAATGCACTGGCGCCCACGGGTGGATGTCGTGGAAGGCGAAAATTTCTTCGTCCTCATAAACCTTCTTGGAAGGGATCTGGCCCGCGATGATTTTGCAGAAAAGGCAGTTGGGATCGTGCATGGGAGGGATCGGAGCAAAAGGAATCAGGGGTACAGGCGCGGATCAACCCTGAGGGCGCCTCGCGCGTGAGCGAGGGATGTCATGCATAACCCTCGCGAGTCGGTGGGAGTGCGGATAGGGATGGGCCACAAGGCGTCTTTTTGCAGCCAATAGCTGTGCTATTGGCCAAAAAAACAACGCAGCGGACCGCCCGAGACCGCGCTATCACAGACCGCAGGGAGTTATGCAGGACATCCCTAGGCATTGTCAGCGATCTTGATGCTGGGGCGCACGCCCACGTCCTTGCGGTGCGCGTGCAGCCACTCCTGCCCCGCTGTGCGGCCCAGCGCAAACAGCTTGCGCACAAAGGCCAGGTCCGCACGCAGCTTGCTGTCGGCCCCGAAGGGCGCCAGCACCGAGCCACCATCGATGCGGTGCATGCGCACGCTTTTGTAGCGGCGGGCGTCGAGCTTGCCCTCGGCGAGCAGGCGGCGAACGAACTCGATGGCGCGCAGCTCGGCCAACAGGCTGGCGTTGAAGGTGACTTCGTTCATGCGCTCCATGATCTCGGAGGCGCTGCTGGGCACGTCCAGATGCTCCACGGGGTTGATCTGCACCAGCAGGATGTCCGAGGTATCGGTCTGGTAGATCAGCGGGTGCAGCGCGGGGTTGCCGGAATAGCCGCCGTCCCAGTACGCCTCACCCTCGATCTCGACCGCCTTGAACAGCATGGGCAGGCAGGCCGACGCCATCACCGCATCCGCGCTGAGCCGGGGCCCAAAAAAAATCTCGCCCCGGCCGGTGCGCACGTTGGTGGCACACACAAACACCTTGGGGCCGACGACGCCGGTGCGGGCGGAGCACAGCAGGCTGAAATCCACCTCACGCTCCAGCAGCTTGCGCAGGGGGTTGATCCCCAGCGGATTGGTCTGGTAGGGCGAGAACCACTGCGACATCATGCCCACCAGCGGATTGGCGGCAGACAACGGCGTTCCCCAGGTCAGGCTGCCCAGCGCGCCCACCCCTTCCCACAGGCGGGTGAGCGATTCGCGGGCCAGGGTGCAGCCTGCGAGGTGGGCGTCTTCGGGGTCCTTGTGCTGCTGCGCTGCCTGCGCAAACCCATGCGCCAGGGCCACTGCGTTCATGGCGCCTGCACTGGTGCCACTGACACCGTCGAACTGCCACTGGCCGTCCTCCAGCAGCGCATCCAGCACGCCCCAGGTGAGCGCGCCGTGCGAGCCGCCGCCCTGCAGCGCCAGGTTCAGACGCGGGCGGGGACGGGCTGCTTCATGCATCCACGGCCTGGCTCTTGTTCATGGCGACCATGCCGCGCACGATGCGGTACAGGAACCAGATGGAGATCAGGCCCCAGGCGATCCAGCCGGGCAGGAAGAACAGCAGCCACAGCGGCGCCGTGACGATGTAGAGCACGCCAGCCCAGATCACGGTGCGGATGCGCCATGAGAAATGGTTGGCCTGCCAAGTGCCTTCGGCATCGCCTTTTTTCACCAGGTCGATCACCAGCGCCACGATCAGCAGCGCAGCGCCGGGCTGCGCGCCGGGGATGACCGCCCCCAGCGCCACGATCAGGTGCAGCACATAGCTGACCCAGCCGATGGCCTTGAGGTCCTCGGCCTTCTGGTCGTTGGTCTGCACATCGATGATGTCGCTCACGGTGCGCCTTCTTCGGCAGCGCGTTCCGCCACCTTGCGCAGGGCCTTTTCCTCGATGCCGCTGGTGCCTTCGCGGCGCTCCAGCTCGGCCACCACATCGGCAGGCGTGAGCCCGTAATGGGCCAGCGCCACCATGGTGTGAAACCACAGGTCGGCCACTTCATAGACGATCTTGGACTTGTCGGCGCCATGGTCCACATCCTTCGCGGCCATGACCACCTCGGTGGCTTCTTCACCGATCTTCTTCAGGAAGGAATCCGGCCCCTTGTGCAGCAGGCGCGACACGTAGCTGGTGGCCGGGTCGCCGCCGTTGGCTGGCTTGCGGCTTTCGATGACGGCGGCCAGGCGCGCCAGGGAATCGTGGGAACTCATGCTCTTGTCGTCCATTGCCATTACTTGTAGATGGATTCGGGGTCTTTCAAGACCGGATCGACCGCGTGCCAGGCACCGTCCTTGAGCACGCTGAAAAAGCAGCTGTGGCGGCCCGTGTGGCAGGCGATGCCGGGCTCGTGGCCCTGCTGGGTGACCTTGAGCAGCACCACGTCGTTGTCGCAGTCCAGGCGGATCTCGTGCACCGTCTGCACGTGGCCGGACTCTTCGCCCTTGAACCACAGCTTTTTGCGCGAGCGGCTGAAGTACACGGCACGGCCCAGTTCAGCGGTTTTCGCCAGGGCTTCGCGGTTCATCCACGCAAACATCAGCACGTCGCCCGTGCCCTGCTCTTGCGCAATCACGGGCACCAGGCCCTGCGCATCCCATTTCACTTCGTTGAGCCAGTTCATGGGGCCATTGTCGGTGATCCGTGTGGCGCGCCAGTGCCAACCAGAGCGCGCACCTGCACTTTTCAAGTGATTTTGACTACAAGCGCAGGTATTACATGCGCTTGAAGCTATCAAATCAGGAGCGAATGTTGATCACATCCGCACGGGGATGCCACGCTCTGCCATGCGCTGCTTGGCCTGGCCCACGGTGTATTCGCCGTAGTGGAAGATGCTGGCGGCCAGCACCGCGTCGGCGCCGCCGGTCTGGATGCCGTCGGCCAGGTGGTCAAGGTTGCCCACACCGCCCGAGGCGATCACGGGCACGCTGACAGCGTCACTCACCGCACGGGTCAGCTCCAGGTCAAAACCCGCCTTGGTGCCGTCGCGGTCCATGCTGGTCAGCAGGATCTCGCCCGCACCGCGCTGCGCCATCTCGGTGGCCCAGGCAATGGCGTCCAGGCCGGTGTTCTTGCGCCCACCGTGGCTGTACACGTCCCAGCCAGCACCCACGGGCTGGCCGTTGGCACCCAGGCGCAAGGCGTCTTCGGCAGAGCGGCGCTTGGCGTCGATGGCCACCACGATGCACTGAGCACCGTACTTGGCAGACACGGCGTTGATGACGTCAGGGTTGGCAATGGCGGCCGAGTTGAAGCTGGTCTTGTCCGCGCCGGCATTGAGCAGGCGGCGCACATCGTCCACAGTGCGCACGCCACCACCCACGGTGAGCGGAATGAACACCTGGCTGGCCACGGCCTCGATGATGTGCAGGATGAGGTCACGGCCATCGCTGGTGGCGGTGATATCGAGGAAGGTGAGCTCGTCAGCGCCCTGCGCGTTGTAGCGCGCGGCAATTTCGACCGGGTCGCCTGCGTCGCGCAGCTCGACGAAATTGACGCCCTTGACCACACGGCCTCCGGTGACGTCCAGGCAAGGGATGATGCGTTTGGCGAGCATGCGGTCCTTAGCCGTTCAGTTCGTCGGCACGTGCTTGTGCCGCCGCAAAGTCCAGGTCGCCGCTGTAGATGGCGCGGCCGCAGATCACGCCCTCCACGCCCTCGTCTTCGACGGCGCACAGCTGCTCGATGTCGGTCATGTTGGACAGGCCGCCCGAGGCGATCACAGGGATGCTCAAAGCCTGGGCCAGCTTCACCGTGGCGTCGATGTTGATGCCCGACAGCATGCCGTCGCGGCCGATGTCGGTGTAGATGATGGATTCGACGCCCCAGTCCTCGAACTTCTTGGCCAGGTCCACGACCTCGTGGCCGGTGAGCTTGCTCCAGCCGTCGGTAGCCACCTTGCCGTCCTTGGCGTCGAGCCCCACGATGATGTGGCCACCGAACGCGCTGCAGGCGTCTTTGAGGAAGCCGGGGTTCTTCACGGCCGCCGTGCCGATGATCACGTAGCGCAGGCCGCCGTCGATGTATTTCTCGATGGTGTCCAGGTCGCGGATGCCGCCGCCCAGCTGCACGGGGATGTCGTCACCCACCTCTTTCAGGATGGACTTGATGGCGCTGTAGTTCTTGGGCACGCCCGCAAACGCACCGTTCAGGTCCACCAGGTGCAGGCGGCGTGCGCCGGCATCCACCCATTTGCGCGCCATGGCGGCGGGGTCTTCACCAAAGGTGGTGGATTGGTCCATATCGCCTTGCTTGAGGCGTACGCAGTGGCCGTCTTTGAGGTCGATGGCGGGGATGAGCAGCATGGTGGTGAAGTTCGGGTGAAAAAGGGCGAGACGCAGCTCGGCCCGAACGGGTGGGGGTTAAGGGATCAGGGATTCCAGTGCAGAAAATTGCGGTACAGGGCCAGGCCGTGCTCCGCGCTCTTCTCCGGGTGAAACTGGGTGGCAAAAATATTATCGCGTGCAACCGCGGCAGCAAACAAACCGCCGTAGTCGGCCTGCCCGGCGCAATGGGCAGGATTTTGCGGCACAGCGTAGAAACTGTGCACGAAGTAAAAGTAACTGTTGTCGGGCACACCAGCCCACACCGGGTGCACGCCGCCGCCGTGGTGGGCGTGGGGCATCTGCCGCACCTGGTTCCAGCCCATCTGGGGCACCTTGAAACGGCTGCCATCGGGCTGGGTGCGGCCTGCCAGGTCAAACTTGAGCACATCGCCAGGGATCAGGCCCAGGCCGGGCGTGTTGCCTTCGGCGCTGTGGTCCAGCAGCATCTGCATGCCCACGCACACGCCAAACATCGGCTTGGTGGCAGCGGCTTCGAGCACCGATTCCTGCAGGCCCGACTCGCGCAGCTCGCGCATGCAATCGGGCATGGCGCCCTGCCCTGGCAGCACGATGCGCTGGGCGGCGCGCACGTCTTCGGGGCGCTGGGTGACGACCACGGTCCAGCCCGTGCCCTCGGCGGCGGCCTGCACGGCCTGCGACACCGAGCGCAGATTGCCCATGCCGTAGTCCACGACCGCCACTGTTTTTGCTTCCATATTCATAGCTGCTAGCGCATACAAATCAAGCGCTTGCGCCTGATTTGACTGAAAAATTCACAGAGAACCCTTGGTGGAGGGGATGACACCGGCCGAGCGCGGATCACGCTCCAGCGCCGCACGCAGCGTGCGCCCGAACGCCTTGAAGATGGTCTCGCACTGGTGGTGTGCATTGACGCCCTTGAGGTTGTCGATATGCAGCGTCACGCCCGCGTGGTTCACAAAGCCCTGGAAGAACTCGAACACCAGTTGCGTGTCGAGCTGGCCGATGCTCCCGGCCGTGAACTTCACGTCCATGTGCAGCCCGGGGCGGCCCGAAAAATCGACCACCACGCGCGACAGCGCTTCGTCCAGCGGCACGTAGGCGTGGCCGTAGCGGCGGATGCCTTTCTTGTCGCCCACGGCGCGTGCAAAGGCCTGGCCCAGGGTGATGCCCACATCTTCCACCGTGTGGTGGCCATCGATGTGCAGGTCGCCTTCGCAGTCGATGTCGAGGTCGATCAGCCCGTGGCGGGCGATCTGGTCGAGCATGTGGTCGAAGAAGCCGATGCCGGTGTGCAGCTTGGCCTGGCCGGTGCCGTCGAGGTTGATGCGCACACTGATGCGCGTCTCGGCGGTGTTGCGGCTGACCTCGGCAATGCGGTCGGCCATCGGGTCGGCCGATGGGGCGGAAGGTACGAGTGCGGAGGAAGTCATAGGGAGGCTTGGAGTGCGGCCAGCATCTGCGCGTTGTCTTCGGCATTGCCTACCGTCAGGCGCAGGCAGTTGGCCAGCAATGGGTGCATTGTAGAAACGTTCTTGACGAGCACCTTGCGGTTTTTCATGCCCTCGTAGGCCTTGGCGGAATCCGCCACACGGATCAGCACCATGTTGGCCTCGCTGTCCCAGCACTTTTCGACCCCCGGCATCTGGCGCAGCGCGGCGATGAGCGTGGTGCGTTCGGCACGGATTTCCGCCGCCTGGGCGGCGAAAACCTCGGCGTGTTCCAGCGCAAACAGGGCGGCTTCGCAGTTGAGCACGCTCACGTTGTAGGGCGGGCGCACCTTGTCGATCTCGCTCACGAACGCCGAGGGTCCGATGAGGTAGCCCAGGCGTACGCCCGCGAGGCCAAACTTGCTGAGCGTGCGCATGAGCAGCACGTGCGCATTGCGCGCAGGCTCGGCCCGCATGCGGTCGATCCAGGTGCGGCTGGCAAAGGGCTGGTAGGCCTCATCCATGACCACGATGCCGCCCTGCGCGCCCGCAGCGTCGATGATGCGCTGCACCGCGCCCTCGTCCCACAGCGTAGCCGTGGGGTTGTTGGGGTAGGCGATGTAGGTGATGGCCGGGCGGTGCTGTTCGATGGCGGCCAGCATGGCAGGCTCGTCCAGCTCGAAGTCGGGCGTGAGCGGCACGCCGACAAAGTCCAGGCCCTGCAGCTGCGCCGACAGCGGGTACATCACAAAGCCCGGCATGGGCGCCAGCATGGTGGCGCGCTGGCCCGTGCCCGGCTGGGCGCAAGCCAGGGCCAGCAGGGTGATGAGTTCGTCCGACCCGTTGCCCAGCACGATGCCGTAGCCCTCGGGCATGCCCGCGTACTGTGCCAGGGCCGCCTTCAGGTCGGCAATGCGGTCGCCGGGGTAGCGGTTGAGTGCCACCGAACCCAGGCGCTGGCCCAGCGCGGCCTGCAAATGTGCGGGCAAGCGGAAGGGGTTCTCCATCGCGTCCATCTTGAGCATGCCGGTGGACGGCTGCACGACATAGGAATGCATCGCGCGCACGTCAGGGCGGATGCGGGCCAGGGCCTGGAGGGGGGACGACGCGGGAGTAGTCATTCGGTGGTGTCCAGTTCGTTGGGGGTGACAAGGAAAGGGTTGATGGGGCGCACGGCGTCCATCGGCTGATCGTGCGGCAGTGCCTCGGTCAGCAGGTAGCGGCAGCCTTGCTGGTGGGCGGACGAGAGGATGAGCGCATCCCAGTAGCCCAGGCGGTAGCGGTCCTGCAGGTCCCAGGCGCCGTCCACGGTGTAGGAGTCCAGGTGCGGCGGCAGCCACACGCGCAGGCGGCGCACCTGGGCGCGCACCTGCTGCAGCACGTGGGGACCGTCAAAACGCTGGATGGCCTGGTTGTACAGCTCGTTGAGCACCTGCGAGCTGATGCGGCCGCTGCGCGTCTGCCAGCAAAAGCTGATCCATTCGCGCGCCCGCGCCTGGCGCTCGGCATCGCGGTCGTCCACGCTGGCGAGCAGGATTTCGGTATCGACAAAGATGGGGACGGTGGCCATGCGTTCTGCCCCGTTCAGCGCAAAAACAGGGTTTCGCGCGGCACATAGGGCCCGCTCGAAGCACCCCAGCTTTCAAAACTCAGCGCCTCGCGCATGGCCTGGGCGTAGGCGTCTTCCTGGCGCATCTTTTCGGCCAGCCATTCACCGAGCAGGCGGGACACGCTGCTGCCGCGCTTGGCGGCTTCCACGCGCACCCATTCGGCAACGGTGTCGTCCATGGTCACGGTGATGTTTTTCATGGATTAAATATTACACGAACTTCGTGCTCCACGAACTTCGTGTTGATTAAAACACAACATTCAAGCCGCCTTGCGGGGTGCCCCGCTTTGCAGCATCTGGCACGCCATGTCACCCACGGTGCGCAGCGCCTCCAGGTGGGCGGGCGTCCAGTCGCCCCCCACGCCGATGCGCAGGCAGTTGCGGAACCGTCCGCTGGCGCTGAACACCGTGCCGGGTGCGATCAAGATCTGCCGGGCCAGGCAGGCTTCGTGCAGTTGCACCGAGTCGAGCGCGCGCGGCAGCTCCAGCCACAGCAGCAGGCCGCCGGGCGGGTCACTCACGCGCGTACCCTGCGGGAAGTGCGCGGCAATCACGTGGCGCACCTCGTCCATGCGCGCCGCCACGGCCGCGCGCAGCTGGCGCATGGCGGCGGCGTGGCCCGCTTGGGTGATGAGATCGGCCAGGGCCAGTTCCAGCACGGCGGACTGGCCGCCCGCCTGCAGGTCCTTGATGGCGCGCAGCTTGTCGGCCCAGCGGCCGGCCTCCAGCCAGCCCAGGCGCAGGCCCGGCGCCAGCGTCTTGGAGAACGAGTCGCACAGCATCACATGGCCGGTGGTGTCGTAGGACTTGACGGTGCGCCGCATCTCGTCCACCTCGACCAGGTCGTTGTAGATCGCGTCCTCGATCACCGCCATGTCGTACCGCGCCGCCATCTGCACCAGGCGCTTGCGCTCGGCCTGGGGCATGCAGCTGCCCAGCGGGTTGCTGAGCGTGGGCACCACCATCACGGCCTTGACGGGCTGGGTGTCCAACGCCAGTTGCAGCGCATCCAGCGAGAGACCGTTGCGCGGGTGGGTGGGAATCTCCAGCGCCTTGAGGTGCAGGCCCTGCAGCACCTCCAGAAACGAAAAATGCGTGGGTGACTCCAGCGCCACCACGTCGCCCGGCTGCGTCACCGCGCGCAGGCACAACGCAATGCTGTCCATGCAGCCTCCGGTGATCACGATGTTCTCGGGGTCCAGGCTGCAGCCCAGGCTGACGGCATAGCGCGCCAGGGCGCGGCGCGCGTCCTCATGGCCCGACGAACCGGGGTAGGTGCAAAGCAGGTTGCGGTGGCGCTGCGCGGCGCGGACCACGGCGCGGCGCACGCGGTCAGGGTTGAACAGCTCGGGGCCAGGCGTCCCGCTGCTGTACGAAATGATGTCCACCGGCTGGTTGCGCCCCAAGATGCGCTGGCCCAGCCAATCCACCGACACCTCGCGGGGGCGGCGCATCGGGCGCGGCGTGCTGGGCTCGGGCAAGCTCACCGGCCGCGCCGCCACAAAAAAGCCGGAGCGCGGGCGCGCGGCGATCAGGCGCGCATCTTCGAGCCAGTGGTAGGCCTGCACCACCGTGGTCTGCGCCACGCCGTGCTGGCGCGCCAGCTCACGCACCGACGGCAGCTTTTCGCCGCGCGCCAGGGTGCCGTTGCGGATCAGCTGCGCGAGCTGTTCGGCGATTTGAAGGTACAGCGGGGGTGCGTCATCGGTGGCCATGCTGCATTCTGTACTGGCACCTTGGTCGGCAGACAGTACAGAGACTGCCCAGTGCGTACAGTACAGATGGGCCGGTTCGCTGTTCTGTACTGGGCCAGATCGTACGCGCCTGTGGCTGGTGGCCCACGGCAGCTGGCCGCACAGTGAAGGTATGAACACGCTGCACACCCCCACCCCACCGTCGCCCACGCTGCCCACCCAGCCTGCGGTGCCCCTCACCCTGCAATGGAAGCGCCAGCTCCTGCCGCCGCTGCAGGCCGTCCAGGTGCTGGACTTCCGCGCGGGCGAGATCGCCCTGCTTGAAGTCGAACAGGGCCGCGTCTGGGTGACCTGTGATGGTCTGCTGGAGGATTATTTTCTGGAGGCTGGACAGCGCCTGTCGTTCGCCGGACCGGTGCGGCTGCGCGTCAGCGCCGAAGGCCACCGGCCAGCACGGCTCAACTGGGCGCAGCACCGGGCAGTGGAAGGCGCCGCGTATCCGCCAGCGCCCTCTACAACCGCAGCGCCGGCCGCCCCCCCTCAGCCCAGGACAGCAGCCCCCACGCAGGGCGCCCTGCCCCGGGGTGCCATCAGCGCGGCTTGACGGGCGTGGTCAGCCGCATCTCTGCGGCTTGTGCGTGGGCCTGCAGGCCCTCGCCATAGGCCAGCTCGGCGGCAATGGTACCCAGCACCTGGGCACCGGCCTCGCTCACCTCGATGAGGCTGCTGCGTTTCTGGAAGTCGTACACGCCCAGCGGCGACGAAAAGCGCGCCGTGCCGCTGGTGGGCAGCACGTGGTTGGGGCCTGCGCAGTAGTCGCCCAGGCTTTCGGAGGTGTAGGCCCCCAGGAAGATCGCGCCCGCGTGGCGCAGCAACGGCTCCCAGCGGTGTGGGTCGGTGCTGCTCACTTCCAGGTGTTCCGGTGCGATGCGGTTGCTGATCGCGCAGGCTTCTTCCATGTCCTTGGTGAGGATCAGCGCGCCGCGGCCGGTGAGGCTCTTGGCGATGATCTCGGCGCGCGGCATGGTAGGCAGCAGGCGGTCGATCTCGCGCTGCACGGCGTCGAGGTAGGCGGCGTCAGGGCACAGCAGGATGCTCTGCGCCAGCTCGTCATGCTCGGCCTGGCTGAAGAGATCCATCGCCACCCAATCGGGCGGCGTGGTGCCATCGGCCAGCACCAGGATTTCGCTCGGGCCCGCGATCATGTCGATGCCCACGGTGCCGAACACGCGCTTCTTGGCGCTGGCCACATAGGCGTTGCCGGGGCCGGTGATCTTGTCCACCTTGGGCACGGTCTCAGTTCCATACGCCAGCGCGGCCACGGCCTGGGCGCCGCCGATGGTGAAGGCGCGGGTCACACCGGCCACGTAAGCGGCTGCCAGCACCAGCTCGTTGCGCTCGCCCTTCGTCGAGGTGCCCTCGCCCGTTCCACCGGTTGCCACGCTGCCGCGCACGGGCGTGGGCACAACCATGATGATTTCCTGCACGCCCGCCACATGGGCCGGGATTGCGTTCATCAGCAGGCTCGACGGGTAGGCGGCCTTGCCGCCGGGCACGTAGATGCCCACACGGTCCAGCGGCGTGACCTTCTGGCCCAGCAGCGTGCCGTCTTCGTCGCGGTAGCTCCAGCTCTCGCCCGAGGCCTTCTTCTGCGCTTCGTGGTAGCTGCGCACGCGCTTCGCTGCAGCCTGCAGGGCGTCGCGCTGAGCCTGTGGAATGGCGTCGAACGCGGCCTTGAAGTCGGCCTGGGTCAGCTCCAGCGCGGCCATGTTGGGGGCGCTGAGGCCGTCGAAGCGGGCGGTGTACTCCAGCACCGCCGCGTCGCCGCGCTTTTGCACGTCGGCCAGGATGTCAGCCACGCGCTGCTCAATGGCCGCGTCGGTGTCGGCAGACCAATGCAGGCGGGCTGCGAAATCAGCCTCAAAAGTGGCCGCAGCGGTGGACAGACGGGCGGGAGCAGCTACCAAAGTCATAGTGTCAGTCGTTGGGTGGAGGTCAGTTCTTTTCGGCCGGTATGGCCGAGGCAAACGCATCGATGATGCGGCGCAGTGGCGCCTGCTTGAGCTTGAGCGCCGCCTGGTTCACGACCAGGTAGGAGCTGATGTCCATGATGCGCTCCACTTCGATGAGGTTGTTGGCCTTGAGGGTGTTGCCGGTGGAGACCAGGTCCACGATCGCATCGGCCAGGCCCGTGAGCGGCGCCAATTCCATGCTGCCGTAGAGCTTGACCATGTCCACGTGCACGCCCTTGCTGGCAAAGAAGTCGCGCGCAATGCCGGTGTACTTGGTGGCGACCTTGAGGCGCGAGCCCTGCTTGACGGCCTGGGCGTAGTCGAAGTCATTGCGCACGGCCACGCTCACGCGGCACTTGGCAATGCGCAGGTCCAGCGGCTGGTACAGGCCCTGACCGCCGTGCTCGATGAGGGTGTCCTTGCCAGTCACGCCGATGTCGGCGCCGCCGTATTCCACATAGGTGGGCACGTCGGTGGCGCGCACCAGCACCACCCGCACATTGGGCTGGTTGGTGGGCAGGATGAGCTTGCGCGATTTTTCGGGGTCTTCGAGCACCTCGATGCCTGCAGCGGCCAGCAGCGGCAGGGTTTCGTCAAAGATGCGGCCCTTCGAAAGCGCCAGGGTGATCATGTTGCTGCTCATGCTTTTACTCGTTCGATGTCGGCGCCAATGCCGCGCAGTTTGGCTTCCATGCAGTCGTAGCCGCGGTCCAGGTGGTAGATGCGGTCCACCACGGTTTCGCCGTCGGCCACCAGGCCGGCAATGACGAGGCTGGCCGATGCACGCAGGTCGGTGGCCATCACGGTGGCGCCGGACAGGCGGGGCACGCCCTCGATCACAGCCACCTTGCCATCCACCTGGATTTTGGCGCCCAGGCGAACCAGCTCGTTGACGTGCATGAAACGGTTTTCAAAAATCGTCTCGGTCACCGTGGCCGTGCCCTGGGCGATGCAGTTCAGCGCCATGAACTGGGCCTGCATGTCGGTGGGAAAACCGGGGTACTCCGTGGTGCGAAAGCCCTGGGCCTTGAGCGTGGCGCCGCCGGCGCTTTGCACACGGATGCCGCCCTCGACCGCTTGCACGGAAGCGCCGGCCTCGCGCAGCTTTTCGATCACGGCGTCGAGGTGGTCGGCGCGGCCATGGCGCAGCACCACATCACCGCCCGTGGCGGCCACAGCGCACAGGAAGGTGCCGGCCTCGATGCGGTCGGCCACCACGCGGTGGGTGCAGCCGTGCAGTTGGTCCACGCCCTGGATGCGGATGCGGCTGGTGCCGTGGCCTTCGATCTTCGCGCCCATGGCGATCAGCATCTCGGCCAGGTCCGAAATCTCGGGCTCTTGCGCGGCGTTTTCCAGCACCGTCTCGCCCTCGGCCAGCGCGGCGGCCATGAGGAAGTTCTCGGTGCCCGTCACCGTGACCATGTCGGTGGTGATGCGCGCCCCCTTCAGGCGCTTCCAGCCGGCGGGCAGCTTGGCGATCATGTAGCCGTGTTCGACCACGATCTCAGCGCCCATGGCGGCCAGGCCCTTGATGTGCTGGTCCACCGGGCGCGAACCGATGGCGCATCCGCCGGGCAGCGACACCGTAGCCTCGCCAAAGCGGGCCAGCAGCGGGCCCAGCGCCAGCACAGAGGCGCGCATGGTCTTGACCAGTTCGTACGGGGCTTCGGGCGTGCTCAGCGCGCTGGCGTTGATATGCACGGTGCCGTCATCGGCCCGCTCCGCCGCCACGCCCATGTTGCGGATGAGCTTGAGCATGGTGCTCACGTCCTGAAGCTGGGGCACGTTGAGCAGGGTCACAGGCTCGGCCGTGAGCAGGGCGGCACACAACTCCGGCAAGGCGGCGTTCTTGGCGCCGGAGACCAGCACCTCGCCTTGCAAGCTGCGTCCGCCGCGAATCAAGAGTTTGTCCATCTCAAATCACCAAAAATAGGGGTCAAAAGTGCCGCGTGCGCTAGTGGAATATGCGCCAGAAGCTATCAAAAAGTGAGTATTCCGAGGCTACTGCGCCTGGGCGGCCCATTCGGCCGGGGTGAAGGTTTTCATCGACAGCGCGTGCACCTCGTCGGTGTGCATTTTCGCGCCCAGCGTGGCGTACACGCGCTGGTGGCGCTGGATGGCGCGCTTGCCCTCGAACTCGGCAGAGACGATGGTGGCATACCAGTGGCGGCCGTCGCCTTCGAGCGTGATGTGTTCGCAGGCCAGGCCGGCAGCGATGATGTCTTTGAGTTGGTCAGCGGTCATGGAGGGGCGCTCGGAATCAGTTACGGATTTTGTAGCCCGTGCGCAGCAGGTGCACGGCCAGGGCGCTCACGGCCAGCCAGGCGATGCCTACGATGCCCAGGCTGAGCCAGGGCGAGGTGTCGCTCTGGCCGAAGAAGCCGTAGCGGAAGCCGTCGATCATGTAGAAAAACGGGTTGAGGTGGCTCACGGCCTGCCAGAACGGCGGCAGCGACTGGATCGAATAGAACACGCCCGACAGGAAGGTCATGGGCACGATGATGAAGTTCTGGAACGCGGC
Organism: Acidovorax sp. K2F; assembly: GCF_025246485.1. Classification (NCBI taxonomy): domain Bacteria; kingdom Pseudomonadati; phylum Pseudomonadota; class Betaproteobacteria; order Burkholderiales; family Comamonadaceae; genus Acidovorax; species Acidovorax sp. K2F. Next base: position 43,076 of record NZ_JAOBSQ010000012.1, on the reverse strand, counting down.
CATCTGGTCGAACTTGTCGGCCCAGAGCCCCGCAATCAACCCCAGCGTGGCCAGCAGCGCCGCACCCAGCAGGGCGAACGCCAGAATCCACAGCGGCGCAGCAAATTCGGGCCGCGCAAACGCCAGCGTGACGATGAACACACCCAGGCCCACCACCAGCCCGCGCACGATGGACGAGCCCACGTAGGCGCAGAACCAAGCCCAGTGCGACAGCGGCGTGAGCAACACAAACACCAAGCTGCCCATGATCTTGCTCTGGATGATGCTGGACGAGCTGTTGGCAAAGGCGTTCTGCAGCACGCTCATCATCACGAGGCCCGGCACAAGGAAGGCCGTGTAGCTGATACGGTCGTAGACCTTCACATGGTCTTCGAGCACATGGCCGAAGATCAACAGGTACAGCACGGCCGTGAGCACGGGAGCAGCGACGGTCTGGAAGCTGACCTTCCAGAAGCGCAGCACCTCTTTGTAGAACAGGGTCTGCCAGCCGGTCATAGCGCAACGCCCTCCAGCGGGATGTTGGAAGCCGACGTGCCGGACATCACCTGCAGGAACACATCCTCCAGATCGGGTCGGCGAATCTCCATGTCCTGCACCTCGACCCCGGCCACGCGCAACGCAGCCAGGTGGTTTTCGATCTCTGCCGCGTCATGCGCGGGTAATTGCACGATGCGACCGGTGACCCGCGCCACGGCGGCCAGTGCGGGCGGCAGGGCCGTGTCGGTCTTGAACTGCAGCACGCTGCCCGAGGCGGCCTTGAGCAACTCGCTGGTGCGGTTGAGCGCCACCACCTGCCCCGCCTTGAGCATGGCGATGCGGCCGCACAGGGCCTCGGCTTCTTCGAGGTAGTGGGTGGTGAGCAGCACGGTGTGCCCCTCCTTGTTCAGGCGGGCGATGAAGTGCCACAGGGTCTGGCGCAGTTCCACATCGACACCGGCCGTGGGCTCATCCAGAACGATGATGGGCGGCTTGTGCACCAGCGCCTGTGCGACCAGTACGCGGCGCTTCATGCCGCCCGAGAGCTGGCGCATGTTGGCGTTGGCCTTGTCGGCCAGGCCCAGGTTTTCGAGCAGCTCGTCGATCCAGGCATCGTTGTTCTTCACGCCGAAGTAGCCCGACTGGATGCGCAGCGCCTCGCGCACGTTGAAAAAGGGGTCGAACACCAGCTCTTGCGGCACGATGCCCAGCTTGCGGCGGGCATCGGCGTACTGGGCCTGCACATCGCTGCCCTGCACCAGCACGCGGCCGCTGGTGGCACGCGCCAGGCCTGCGAGGATGCTGATCAGGGTGGTCTTGCCGGCACCATTGGGGCCCAGGAGCCCGAAGAACTCGCCCTCCTCAATGTCCAGATTGACCTGGTTCAGTGCCTGAAAAGGGCCTTTGGGCGTGGCAAAGGTCTTGGAGATGGCTTGGAAGGAGACTGCGGGCATGAAGCCTTCGATTTTAAGGCCTCAGCCCTCGGCGGGCGGGGCGGCCGCTTCAATGGCCCCTGGCGGGCGCTGTGGGCCCTCAGCTTCATGGCTTGGGGGCAGAGCCACCCGGGACCATGAAAGCTATTTCATATCAAGGTGCGGCGACCAGCAGCGCATCCACCCCATACAACCCTGCCATGCCCGCCAGACCAGCGGGCATGCTTTGCACGGCAAACTGCTTGCCTTCGGACAGGGCTTCACGCCGGCATTCGAGCAGCACGGCCAAGGCCGAAGTGTCGAACACCGTCAGCCCATGGGCATCCACCACCACCGCGCTGTCGCGGTGCACCCGCAACCCCTGCTTGAGCATGTGCAGGCAGGCAGTAGCCTGGCGGTGGGTGAGTTCGGGGGGCAGCACCAGCATGGCGAGGGGGCTGTCAGCCCTTGGCAGTGCCCGCATTGGTCTTGTTGCGGGCGGCCAGTGTCTCGATCAGGCCGTCGATGCCCTTGGCATTGATCTCCTGCGCGAACTGGCCCCGGTAGGTTTCCACCAGCCAGACACCCAGCACATTCAGGTTGTAGATCTTCCAGCCTGCGCCATCACCAGGAGTCTTTTCGAGGCGGTAGTCGAGCTGGATGGGGTCGCCCCGTCCCACGATTTCGGTGCGCACCAGCACGTCCTTGTCTTCGGCGGCTGCGCGCAGGGGCTTGACCTGGATGCTCTGGTCATTGACCTGGGCCAGCGCGCCGGCATAGGTGCGCACCAGCAGGATCTTGAACTCGTCCTGCAGGCGTTTTTGCTGCTCGGGCGTGGCCTGGCGCCAGCCGGGGCCCACGGCTGCGGCCGTCATGCGGCGGAAGTTGACGTTGGGCATCACCGTTTTATCGACCAGGGCGATCACCTTGCTCAGATCCCCGGCCTGGATGGCCTTGTCGGACTTCACCGTGTTGAGCACATCGGCGGACAGCCGCTTGATCAGCGCGTCGGGCGCCTCGTCGGCTGCGAGGGCAGACAACGGCAGGCTCAGCACGGCACTGGCTGCAATGCAAAGGGCGGCACGGCCCAGGGAACGTCGGTTCATCATCTTCTCGGCTTTCATCGGTGCGGGCTTGTGCCCGCCAAATCATTGTGGAGGTGCGGGCCCACTGGCATGCGTCGCAGCGGTTGCGGATTGCAAGCAAGTGCAACAGGGCCAGGCCCAGGGCGGCGCATCGGAACATGTGCCCCGCCCGGCCTGCCATCAGCGCGCAGGAGGTTCCTCGGGCAGCACGCCATTGCTGGCGCCGCCGTCGTCCTTGCCGTCCGCATTCGGCGCCTCACCGGCGTGGCTGCGCACCTGCAGGTACACGTCACGCGTAAAGCTGTATTTGTCGAGCGCGGCGCTGTCGAGCACCGAGCTGGCGCGCAACAGGTTGGCCCGCGTGTCCACCACGCGCAGGGCATACAACGAGTTGCGGGCCGAGACCGGGTCCACATAGCTCACCACGTTGCCCTTCATGTCCACCGGCAGCGCGAATGTGTCGCGCACGGTGGAAGGCCCCAGGATGGGCAGCACCAGATAGGGGCCAGTACCCACGCCCCAGCGCCCCAGGGTCAGGCCGAAGTCCTGCTTGTAGCGGTCGATGCCCAGCTCGCTGGCGATGTCCAGCAAACCACCCAGGCCCATGAACGTGTTCACATTGACCCGCATGAAGCTGGACGCAGCGGCTTCACCGCGCAGCTGCAGCACGTTGTTCACAAACGACCAGACGTCGCCCAGGTTCCCGAAGAAATTGCTGACGCCCGTGCGTACCGTTGCGGGCGTGACCTCCTTGTAGGCCGTCGCCACAGGCTTGAGCACCATGGCATCGACCTGTTCATTGAAGTTGGTCATGCTGCGGTTGTAAGACTCCAGCGGGTCGCGGGGATCAGGGTTGGCCACCGTGGCGCACCCGGTGAGCAGCACAGCACCCAGCAACAAGGCCAGGCTGGCTGCCAGGCGGGACATCGACAACCTGCCGCCATCAATGCGGGCACGGAGTGTATGGAGTGAATGCATCATTTTTTCCCACCTGTCCCTGCAGGTTTTGCGCCGTCTTCGGCTTTGCTGTAAAGAAATTGTCCGATAAGGTTCTCAAGCACCACCGCCGACTGGGTAGACGTGATCGTGTCTCCCGCCGCCAGATTTTTTTCGTCGGCACCCGCCTCAATTCCGATGTACTGCTCACCCAGCAGGCCGCTGGTCAGGATCTTGAGGGAGCTGTCCTTGGGAAAGGCATAGCGGTCTTCCATGGCCAGCGTGACCCGCGCCTGGAAGGTCTTGTCGTCAAAGGTGATGGACTCCACACGCCCCACCACCACACCCGCGCTGCGCACCGCCGCCTGGGGCTTGAGACCGCCGATGTTGTCGAACTTGGCGGTCACACGGTAGCCCGAGTGGAATTGAAGGCTCAGCAGGTTGGCCGACTGCAGCGCCAGAAACACCAGTGCCAGCGCGCCCAGCATCACGAAGAGCCCTACCCACAGATCGTTTTTGGAGCGTTGCATATGCTTGATTCCTAGAACTGCCAGCACCGCCAGCGTCAGATACTGAACATCAGTGCGGTGAGCACGAAGTCCAGTGCCAGCACCGCCAAAGACGCCATGACCACGGTGCGCGTGGTGGCGCGCGACACACCCTCAGGGGTGGGTTTGGCTGCATAGCCCTGCAGCAACGCCACAAAAGTTACCGTGAAGCCAAAGACCACACTCTTGAGCACGCCGTTGCCCAGGTCTTTCCAGACATCCACCCCGCCCTGCATCTGGCTCCAGAACGCCCCGGGATCAATGCCGATCATGAGCACCCCGACGATCCAGCCGCCGATGATGCCCACCGCACTGAACACCGCCGCCAGTAGGGGCATGGTGATCACCCCTGCCCAGAAGCGAGGCGCCAGGATGCGCTGCACAGGGTCCACCGCCATCATCTCCATGGCGCTGAGCTGCTCCCCCGCGCGCATGAGGCCAATTTCTGCTGTGAGCGACGTGCCTGCGCGGCCCGCAAACAGCAGCGCCGTGACCACGGGGCCCAGCTCGCGCACAAGACTCAGTGCCACCAGCAAGCCCAAGGCCTCTGACGAGCCATAGCGCTGCAGCGTGTAGTAGCCCTGCAAGCCCAGCACAAACCCCACGAACAGGCCCGACACGGCAATGATGGCCAGCGAATAGTTGCCCAGGAAATGCACCTGGTCGCGTACCAGCGAGGGCCGCATCAAGGTCGCACCCAGGAGCCGCACCAGCCGCCCAAACAACCGCGCGCCCATGCCAATGTCAGCCAGCTTGTGGCGCACAGCAAAACCGACGTCGGAGGGCTTGTACCAACTCACAGCGCACGTCCTCCGGCAGGTCCGAAATCCTCGGCAACGGCCGGGCCGGGGTAATGGAACGGCACCGGGCCAGTCGGTAGAGCGTTGACAAACTGGTGCACCAGCGGGTCACGGCTGGCGAGGACCTCCTCAGGCGTGCCCTGCGCCGCCACAACGCCTTCGCCCAGGATAATCACATGGTCCGCCAGGCGGAAAGTCTCCTCCAGGTCATGCGACACCACGATGCTGGTGAGGCCCATGGCGTCGTTGAGCTGACGGATCAACTGCGCAGCCGTGCCCAACGAGATGGGGTCCAGGCCCGCAAAGGGTTCGTCGTACATGACCAGTTCCGGGTCCAGCACGATCGCTCGGGCCAGCGCCACGCGGCGCGCCATGCCACCCGATATCTGGCCGGGCATCAGGTCGCGTGCACCACGCAGGCCCACCGCATGCAGCTTCATCAGCACCACATCGCGGATCAGTTCCTCGGACAAATCGGTGTGCTCACGCAGCGGAAAGGCCACGTTCTCAAACACGCTCAGGTCTGTGAACAGCGCGCCGAACTGGAACAACATGCCCATGCGCCGGCGCGCAGCGTACAAAGCCTGCACGTCCATGCGCCCCACGTCCTGACCGTTGACCAACACCTGGCCACTCTGGGCCCTGTGCTGCCCCCCAAGCAGGCGCAGCACCGTCGTCTTGCCCCCACCCGATGCGCCCATCAGCGCCGTGACCTTGCCGCGCGGCACCGCCAGGGTCACGTCGCGCAGGATCACGCGGTCACCGTACGAAAACGTGACGTTGCGCAACTCGGCAAGAAATGTGGACTCGGGCATGCAAGAAATGGATGTCTGATCTGAGGCCTGCCAAAACAGCATCCGCCCCCGGAAAATGGAGCGCAGATGGTAGCCGAAGACACAAACATACATTCATGCATGTTTGTAAAGAAAAAGCACAACCGCCAGCGATCCCGACCGAGCGAGACCGAGGCAAGCCCGGATTGACAGAACCCCTGATTGTGCCAACAAAGCGTCCAGAAGGCTGACGCCCGGCCATTGCCCCACCGTCAAAGGCCCCGTCAACACAAACGGCGCCCGAAGGCGCCGTTGCTTGGAGGGTGCGAGAAACCGCAGGATCAGCGCGGCAGGTCCGAATATCCCATCAGGAACTCGTCCACCGCACGCGCGGCCTGGCGGCCTTCACGGATGGCCCAAACCACCAGTGACTGGCCCCGGCGGATATCGCCCGCCGCAAACACCTTGGGCACGTTGGTGGCATAACCGCCGTCAAAGTCCGTGGTGGCGCGGGCATTGCCTCGGGCATCCTTCTCGACGCCGAAAGCCTCCAGCACCGGCGCGACCGGGCTCACAAAACCCATGGCCAGCAACACCAGATCGGCCTGGTAGTGTTTTTCGGTGCCGGGAATCTCGACCAGCTTGCCGTCCTTGAACTCGACCTGCACCGTAGTCAGGCTCTTGACCTTGCCCTTTTCGCCCGTGAACTCCTTGGTGGAGATCGCGAACTCGCGCACGCAACCTTCTTCATGGCTGGAGCTAGTGCGCAGCTTGAGTGGCCAGTAAGGCCACGTCAGGGGGCGGTTTTCCACTTCAGGGGGCTGGGGCATCACCTCGAACTGGGTGACGCTGGCTGCACCATGGCGATTGCTGGTACCCACGCAGTCGCTGCCGGTGTCGCCGCCGCCGATCACGATCACATGCTTGCCCGTCGCCATGATCTGGCCCTTGAGCTTGTCGCCCGCGTTGACCTTGTTCTGCTGGGGCAGGAATTCCATGGCGAAGTGAATGCCGTCAAGTTCACGGCCTGGCACAGGCAGGTCGCGCGACTGCTCGGCGCCACCGGTGAGCAGCACGGCGTCAAACTCCTTGTTCAGCTGTTCGGGCGTGACGGTTTCCTTGGCCCAGTTGGTGACTTTGGAATCCTTGCCCAGGCCGTCCTTCGCGGCGCCCACGAATACACCGGTGCGAATCACCACACCTTCGGCTTCGAGCTGCTTCACGCGGCGGTCGATGTGCGACTTCTCCATCTTGAAGTCGGGGATGCCGTAGCGCAGCAGGCCGCCCACACGGTCGTTTTTCTCGAACAGCGTGACGCTGTGGCCAGCGCGGGCCAGTTGCTGCGCAGCCGCCAGACCTGCGGGGCCGGAGCCCACCACAGCCACCTTCTTGCCCGTCTGGTGCTTGGCGGGGCGCGGCTGCACCCAGCCTTCGGCCCAGGCGCGGTCGATGATCGCGTGCTCAATGCTCTTGATGCCCACAGCGTCGTCGTTCACGTTGAGCACACAGGCAGCCTCGCAAGGTGCGGGGCAGATGCGGCCGGTGAACTCAGGGAAGTTGTTGGTGCTGTGCAGCACCTCGATCGCGCTCTTCCAGTCCGCGTGGTACACGAGGTCGTTGAAGTCGGGAATGATGTTGTTCACCGGGCAGCCGTTGTTGCAGAACGGCGTGCCGCAGTCCATGCAGCGCGCGCCTTGCACCTTGGCCTGGCTCTCATCGAGCCCGACGACAAATTCCTTGTAATGCTTCAGGCGCTCGGGCACGGGCTTGTAGCCCTCTTCGATGCGCTCGTATTCCATGAAGCCAGTAGTTTTTCCCATGACGATGTCCTTGTCTATGAATGCTGTGCGAAGGGTGTGGCGACGCCTTACTTGGCGGGGGCCACTTCTTTTTTGGTAGCAGCTACCGCTGGTGTAGCGGACTCCTCCAGCACTTTTCGTTCATAAATTTCAGCCAACGCACGCTTGTACTCGGTCGGGAAGACCTTGACGAACTTGCTGCGCGATGCGGCCCAGTTGTCCAGCAGCTCGCGCGCGCGCTTGCTGCCCGTCCAGCGGTTGTGGTCTTCCAGCAGCTTCTTGAGCTGGGCCTCGTCCGTCTGGCCGTTGTGCCAGATCGAGCGGGGGACCGTAGCTTCCTGCTCGGTGGCGGGCAGGATGCGCTCCAGCGTCACCATCGACAGGTTGCAGCGTGTGTCGAACTGTCCGTCTTCGTCGTACACATATGCTACGCCGCCGCTCATGCCTGCTGCAAAGTTGCGGCCGGTCTTGCCGAGCACCACCACCGTACCGCCAGTCATGTACTCGCAGCCATGGTCGCCCGTACCTTCGACGACGGCCGTGGCACCCGACAGACGCACCGCAAATCGTTCACCGGCAACGCCGCTGAAGAAAGCCTCACCGGTGGTAGCGCCGTACATCACGGTGTTGCCCACAATGGTGTTGCGCACCGCCTCACCCCGGAAGTCGATGCTGGGGCGCACGATGACACGGCCACCCGACAGGCCCTTGCCCGTGTAGTCGTTGGCGTCGCCGATCAGGTACAGCGTGATACCGCGGGTGAGGAACGCGCCGAACGACTGGCCGCCAGTGCCTTCCAGCTGGATGCGGATGGTGTCGTCAGGCAAGCCTTCGGGGTGCACACGGGTGACCGCCCCGGACAGCATCGCACCGACCGAACGGTTCACGTTGCGCGCCACCTCGATGAACTGCACGCGCTCACCCTTTTCGATGGCAGGCTTGCTGCGCTCGATGAGCTTGCGGTCCAGTGTGTGCTCGATGTTGTGATCCTGCACGTCCACGTGGAAGCGGGGCACATCGGCGGGCACGTTCGGCTGGGCAAACAGGCGGCTGAAGTCCAGGCCGCGTGCCTTCCAGTGTTCCAGGCCCTGGCGCATATCGAGCAGGTCGGTGCGGCCGATCAGGTCGTCAAACTTGCGGATGCCCAGCTGGGCCATGATCTGACGCACTTCTTCGGCGATGAAGAAGAAGTAGTTCACCACATGCTCTGGCTTGCCAGAGAACTTCTTGCGCAGCTCGGGGTCCTGCGTGGCCACGCCCACGGGGCAGGTGTTCAGGTGGCACTTGCGCATCATGATGCAGCCTTCCACCACCAGCGGTGCCGTGGCAAAGCCGAACTCGTCAGCACCCAGCAATGCGCCGATGGCGACGTCGCGGCCGGTCTTCATCTGGCCGTCGGCCTGCACACGGATGCGGCCGCGCAGGCGGTTCAGCACCAGCGTCTGCTGGGTTTCGGCCAGGCCGATTTCCCACGGACCGCCCGCGTGCTTGATGGACGACCAGGGCGAAGCGCCCGTGCCGCCGTCATGCCCTGCGATCACCACGTGGTCGCTCTTGCACTTGGCCACGCCTGCGGCGATGGTGCCCACGCCCACTTCGGAGACCAGCTTGACGCTGATGCCTGCGTGCGGTGCGACATTCTTCAGATCGTGGATCAGCTGGGCCAAGTCCTCGATGGAGTAGATGTCGTGGTGCGGCGGTGGCGAAATCAGGCCCACACCCGGCACGCTGTGGCGCAGCTTGCCGATGTAGTTGGACACCTTTCCGCCAGGCAGCTGACCGCCCTCGCCGGGCTTGGCCCCCTGGGCCATCTTGATCTGGATCTGATCGGCGGACGACAGGTACTCCGCCGTCACGCCGAAGCGGCCCGACGCCACCTGCTTGATGCGGCTGCGCAGCGAATCGCCGTCCTGCAGGGGCAGATCGACCTCGACGTTCTCGGCGCCGATCACGCTCTTCAGGGTGTCGCCCTTCTTGATCGGGATGCCCTTGAGTTCGCTGCGGTAGCGTGCCGCGTCCTCGCCACCTTCACCGGTGTTGCTCTTGCCGCCAATGCGGTTCATGGCCACCGCCAGTGTGGCGTGCGCCTCGGTGGAGATGGAGCCCAGCGACATGGCGCCCGTGGCGAAACGCTTGACGATTTCCTTGGCAGGTTCGACCTCATCAATCGAGATCGCCTTGGACGGATCGATCTTGAACTCGAACAGACCGCGCAGCGTCATGTGGCGCTTGCTCTGGTCGTTGATGATCTGTGCGTATTCCTTGTACGTGTTCCAGTTGTTGGCGCGCGTGCTGTGTTGAAGCTTGGCAATCGCGTCAGGTGTCCACATGTGGTCTTCACCACGGGCGCGCCAGGCGTACTCGCCACCGGCGTCCAGCATGGTTTCGAGCACGGGGTCGTCGCCAAACGCGGCCTTGTGCATCCGGATGGCTTCTTCGGCGATCTCGAACACGCCGATACCTTCCACACGGCTGGCGGTGCCGGTGAAGTACTTGCCCACGGTTTCCGTGTTCAGGCCGATGGCCTCGAACAGCTGGGCGCCGCAGTAGCTCATGTAGGTGCTCACGCCCATCTTGGACATGATCTTGGACAGGCCCTTGCCGATGGCCTTGACGTAGTTGTAGATGGCCTTGTCGGCCGACAGGTCGCCGCCCAGGTCCTTGTGCATTTCGGCCAGGGTTTCCATGGCCAGGTACGGGTGCACAGCCTCGGCGCCGTAGCCAGCCAGCACGGCGAAGTGGTGCACCTCGCGCGCGGTACCCGTTTCGACCACCAGGCCGGCCGTGGTGCGCAGGCCTGCGCCCACCAGGTGCTGATGGATGGCCGACAGCGCCAGCAGCGCGGGGATGGCCACCTGCGTGGCGCTCACGGCACGGTCGCTGATGATGAGAATGTTGGCACCGCCCTTGATGGCATCCACGGCCTGCGCGCACAGCGAGGCCAGCTTGGCTTCCACGCCCTCACGGCCCCAGCTCAACGGGTAGGTGATGTCGATGGTCGCGCTCTTGAACTTGCCTTGCGTGTACTTCTCTATGTCGCGCAGCTTGGCCATGTCGGCAAAGTCGAGCACGGGCTGGCTCACTTCGAGCCGCATCGGTGGGTTGACCTGGTTGATGTCCAGCAGGTTGGGCTTGGGGCCGATGAAGCTGTTCAGCGACATCACGATGGCCTCGCGAATCGGGTCGATCGGCGGGTTGGTCACCTGGGCGAACAGCTGCTTGAAGTAGTTGTACAGCGGCTTGTTCTTGCCCGACAGCACGGCCAGCGGGCTGTCGTTGCCCATGGAGCCGATGCCTTCTTCGCCGTTTTTGGCCATGGGCGCCATCAGGAACTTGATGTCTTCCTGGGTGTAGCCAAAGGCCTGCTGGCGATCCAGCAACGGCAGGCCGGCAGCTGCAGGGACCGCGGCGGCTTCACCCGTCTCGATGCTGTCCAGCTTGATCCGCAGGTTTTCAATCCACTGCTTGTAGGGCTTGGTGTTGACGATGTTGGCTTTCAGCTCGTCGTCATCGATCATGCGGCCTTGTTCCAGGTCGATCAGGAACATCTTGCCGGGCTGCAGGCGCCACTTGCGCACGATCTTGTTCTCGGGCACAGGCAGCACGCCCGACTCAGAGCCCATGATGACCAGATCGTCGTCGGTGATGCAGTAGCGCGAGGGGCGCAGGCCGTTGCGGTCCAGCGTGGCGCCGATCTGGCGGCCATCGGTGAACACGATGGAGGCCGGGCCGTCCCAAGGCTCCAGCATGGCGGCGTGGTATTCATAGAAGGCGCGACGGCGCTCGTCCATGGTGGTGTGCTGCTCCCAGGGCTCTGGGATCATCATCATCACGGCCTGGCTGATGGGGTAGCCGGCCATGGTCAGCAGTTCGAGGCAGTTGTCGAACGTAGCCGTATCGGACTGGTCGGCGAAGCTGATGGGGTAGAGCTTTTGCAGGTCCGCAGCCAGCACGGGCGATGCCATCACGCCCTCTCGGGCCTTCATCCAGTTGTAGTTGCCCTTGACGGTGTTGATTTCACCGTTGTGCGCCACGTAGCGGTACGGGTGGGCCAGCGGCCACTCGGGGAACGTGTTGGTGGAGAAGCGCTGGTGCACAAGGCCGATGGCCGAGACGCAGCGCTCATCCGACAGGTCTTTGTAGTACACGCCCACCTGGTCGGCCAGCAGCAGGCCCTTGTAGACCACGGTGCGGCTGGACATGCTTGGTACGTAGTATTCCTTGCTGTGCTTGAGCTTGAGCGCCTGGATGTTGGCGCTGGCCGTCTTGCGGATCACGTACAGCTTGCGCTCCAGCGCGTCCTGCACGATCACGTCATTGCCACGGCCGATGAACACCTGGCGCAGGATGGGCTCCTTCTTGCGCACGGTGGGGGACATGGGCATGTCCACATTCACCGGCACATCGCGCCAGCCCAGCAGTACCTGGCCTTCGGCCTTGATGGCGCGCTCCATCTCCTGCTCGCAAGCCAGACGCGAGGCATGCTCCTTGGGCAGGAAGATCATGCCCACACCGTATTCGCCAGCCGCTGGCAAGGTCACGCCTTGCTTGGCCATCTCTTCGCGGTACAGCGCGTCAGGGATCTGGATCAGGATGCCGGCGCCGTCGCCCATCAGCGGGTCGGCACCCACCGCGCCACGGTGGTCGATGTTTTCCAGAATCTTCAGAGCCTGCGTCACGATGTCGTGGCGCTTGATGCCCTTGATGTGGGCCACAAACCCGAGGCCGCAGGCGTCGTGTTCGTTACCCGATGAATACAAACCGTGTTGTTGCAGATGCTGGATCTCGGCAGCCGTGGTCATGGCGCACTCCTATATTTTTCGCAGGGGAGCCGAGGTTAGTGCATTGCAGCACATTTTGGCAAGCAGTTTAATTGGGGTCAGATTCCTATTAATCAAACCATAACTCACACAAGCATATTATTGGGGACATATTAAAATCAATAGCAATGAGGCCAATGATTTCAAGCGCCCTCGTCGGTTTTTGCATGATTTTTTGCCATTCGAGGCCTGCCAGGTATTCCCCGAGTCACGCGACGCGGGGTCTGCTGTTGCAGGCCCGCAAGAAACTCGGTGTCGCCCAAAGCCCACCCGCTGAGTGCCGAGTCGGTCAAAGCCGTTTGCACCGACGCCCCCAGGCCCGCCTGCACCAGTGCGGCATAGGCTGCCTCGCGCGCAAACGGGGTGTTGCCCAAAGCCCAATACAGCGCATGGGGCGTCAACCACCGGTCGTTACGCAAGCCCAACCAGTGTGCGTGGCTGGACCAGGCGTAGTCAGCGGGCTGCTGCACCAATCCGGCCCGTACAGGGTTGAGGTCCAGGTACACCATGCACGCCAGCAAATACCGTTCCGGCTGCAATACCGTGGAACGGTAGCGCCCCTCCCACAAAGTACCAGTGCGGGCATGCCGGCGGTTGAAGTACTGCACATACCGGCGCCCCACCGCCTGCATCATCTGGGGCAGTCCGTCTTGTGAGGCTGGCGTAACCAGCAGGTGAAAGTGGTTATCCATCAGCACATAAGCATGGACGGCCACGGCATATTTCTGCGCGTTGTCCATCAACAGCGCCAGCAGCGCGTCGAAATCTTCCACTCCGCGGAAGATCGGCTGACGGTTGTTACCCCGCAGGATGACGTGGTGCAAATGACCCGGCAGGGTCAGGCGTGGCAAACGGGCCATGGGTCTTGATCAGGAATATGGGAGTTACGATCATAGACCTGTCCCCTATTTCTCATCGATGCAAGCTGGCGACGCCCATCATCCGCCACGAAGATAGCGAGGCGCATGCTTGATTCTGGCCTGCCCTTGCGCGCCTTTTGGGCACGCGTCAATGCGTAGCCAAGTTCTCCACTGGGTCTGCCACCACACCGATGCCAAACCGCGCCCCCATGGCGTGTTCCAGGCCAAATTCGCCGAGAAGCGCCCGCAACCGCTCGGCCGCGCTGCGTTTTTTCTGTCCGGTGTAGCGCGCGATGATGAGTTCATTCTTCATGCTGTGCTCCCATCCCACCAGCTCGGTCACAGTGACCTGGTAGCCATTGGCCTCCAGGTACAGGCAGCGCAGCACATTGGTCACCTGGCTGCCGAGTTCGCGGGTGTGCAAGGGGTGACGCCACAGTTCCGCCAGGGGCGTGCGCGCCAACTGCAAGGCCTTGCCTTGGCGCAGGCAGGCTGCCATCTCCGCTTGGCAACAGGGCACCAGAACCATGGCCCGGGCCTTTTTTTGCAGCCCGAAGGCAATCGCGTCGTCAGTGGCGGTGTCGCAAGCATGCAAGGCGGTGACCACATCGATCTGGTCGGGCAACTCACGGGCATCCGCAGACTCGGCCACGGATAGATTGAGAAACGACATCCGCTCAAAATGAAGGCGCTGCGCGAGCACCCGCGACTTCTCTACCAGTTCCGCCCGGGTCTCCACCCCGTAGATACGCCCGTGGCCCAGCGCCTTGAAGTACAGGTCGTACAGGATGAAACCCAGATAGGACTTGCCCGCGCCGTGGTCCGCCAACGTGGGCCCACCGCCTTGGGCGGACAGCTCCGTGAGCAGGGGCTCGATGAAGTTGAACAGGTGGTACACCTGCTTGAGCTTGCGGCGTGAGTCCTGATTGAGACGGCCATCCCGCGTGAGGATGTGCAGCTCCTTGAGCAGCTCTACCGATTGGCCAGGGCGCAGTTCCTGCAGCTCAGCACTCTCGTTCTTGGATTTTCCCGCATCGCGAATTCGCTTGTCGGTCGTCACTGCAGATGGGTTCTTTTTATTCATAAACCGGGGCCTTGTACTGGCGGATTGTCATCGCGGGCGGCAGTGGCGGCCATATTCGCACCGCCTTTGTCATGGGGGCCCACGTCCAGCGCCAGCCAACCGGCCATGCCCATCTCTTCAAGTACTTCCATGTTGCGCTCGAAGATGGTTTCTGCCTCGGGAAAGACCGACACCGCCCGATCGATGCTGGCCTCGCGCAACAAATGTAGCGTGGGGTATGGAGCGCGATTGGTGCAATTGGTCACGTCGTCCGCATCGGTGCCGGCGAACTGAAACTGCGGGTGAAAGCTTGCGACCTGCAGCGTGCCCTCCAACCCGAGAACGTGCACCACATCCTCCACGTCACCAAGAAAGTCATTGAAATCCAGGAAATCCTGCAGACAATGCGGCATCACCAGCAAGGTGGTGTCCCTGACTTCTGCGGGTGTGTTTGCGAGCGCTTGGAGTTCTTCGCGCAACACCTCCAGCACATCCTCCCCGGTCGTGGCCAAGCTCACCACGTAGTGAATTTGCCCTTTGACATGCACCGACTTGGCAAATGGACAGAGATTCAATCCAATGACGGCCCGCTCCAACCACCGGACAGTGTCCTGGACGTAGGTATCAGTGGACACAAAATGGGGGGGCGCATTAGCGGCGTTGGTGGAGGAAGATGTCATGGGTGCGCGCAGAAGCGCAGGGATAGAGGCGGGATTTTATCGGTGTGAGTTGTTGGCAGATCTAGCGATAGCGGCGGTCCAATCTGGAAGCCTCATGGACTCCTCAGTGCACGCTCACATCGGCGGGAGGGCAGTGGAGAAAAAGAATAGATGCGCAAGCCCACACAGCAAACACGCTTCAGGCGGCCACGTCTACCCCAGAGTGAAGTCGCGCTACACCAGCGACGAACCACCCCAAAATCAACGCATCTCGCTCCACCCCGGAACCGGGCGCTATTCCTGCAGCAGTCGGCGCCCTGTCAGGCGCTCATGCTCCCGCACCGCAAAGCGGTCCGTCATCCCAGCAATAAAGTCAGCAACCGTCCGCGCTCGTTCATGCCTATCACCCTCCAAGGCCCGTGCGGCAAACGCTGCTTTCATTTCTTGAGGCTGAGCCATGTATTCCTCGAACAACTCTCGTACGATTTCCTGAGCGTGGCCCGTAGTCTCCATGACCCGGGGATGCCGGTACAGATGCTTGAAGAGGAACCGCTTGAGTACGGTAGAGCGCTCGCGCATCTCACCACTGAAGCTCACCAGAACTGGGAGCTTCCGCACCTCATCGGGATGGGCTGGTGCATGCTCGTGCAGCGCGGCTTTTGTGGTGTCAATGACGTCGTACACCTGCGCACTCAGCATCCTCCGTATCGCCTCGTACAACAAGCGGCGCTGCATTGATGGGGTGGAGAGGTCGGGATGCTCCATCTGGGCTGCCGAACGGTACGCATCAAACAAGGGTACTTCTTGCAGCTGCGTCAGAGTAATCAACCCAGAGCGCACGCCGTCATCGATATCGTGTGCGTTGTAAGCAATCTCGTCGGCCAAATTGCACAACTGCGCCTCCAGGCTCGGCCGCTCATTGCGCAGGAAGCGGGCACCAACACCATTGGGCTCCTCACTCTCCAACCGCAAAGCATGAGTGCGCGAGCAGTGTTTGAGAATCCCTTCTCGGGTCTCGAATGTGAGATTGAGTCCGTCATACAACGGGTATCGTTCTTC
Organism: Acidovorax sp. K2F; assembly: GCF_025246485.1. NCBI lineage: Bacteria > Pseudomonadati > Pseudomonadota > Betaproteobacteria > Burkholderiales > Comamonadaceae > Acidovorax > Acidovorax sp. K2F. Next base: position 27,286 of record NZ_JAOBSQ010000012.1, on the reverse strand, counting down.
CAGCTTGTCCACCACTCGCAAGCTCTGCAAGTTGTGTTCAAAGCCTCCAAAGTCGGCCATACAGCCATTCAAGGCGTCCTGCCCCGCATGCCCGAACGGGGTATGCCCCAAGTCGTGGGCTAACGAGATGGCCTCAACCAAGTCTTCGTTAATCTGTAGCGACCGTGCGATGGATCGCCCGAGTTGCGCGACTTCTAACGAATGAGTTAGCCGGGTACGAAATAGATCCCCCTCGTGGTTGAGGAAGACTTGTGTCTTGTAGACAAGCCGTCGGAATGCCGTGGAATGGACGATTCGGTCGCGGTCGCGCTGGTATTCGGTTCGGGTAGGCGCTGCAGGCTCGAAATGACGCCGACCACGGGTTCGCGTCGCATCAGATGCGCAGAGCAGCAAATTTGTACCCCCAGTCACCCTGGCTGCCTTTCACCGCACAAGATATAGGATCTACCGAAATGATTATCGAACCCTCTACTGATATTCATTCGCAGCAGGCATCAATGACTTCGCGAACCAAGGAGTCTGGTGCCGTTCTCACTACGGCCTTTCCAGGGCCATTAATCAAAACAAAACGTATTTCACCCGCTTCAGCCTTTTTATCAATCTGCATCAATTCTAAATAACGGCTAGCGTTATCGTTAGCATCCAATACAGGTCCTTTGGTAGGCAAGCCAGCAAGCTGAATCAATGAGGTCAGTCGGCAAACAAATTCGGCATCTATCAGCCCCAACCGCCGAGAAAGCTCTGCGGCCATTACCATGCCGGCCGCAACTCCCTCCCCATGTAGCCAAACTCCATAGCCCATCCCGGCTTCAATAGCATGACCAAAAGTATGACCAAAGTTCAATATCGCGCGCAAACCTGACTCTTTCTCGTCTTGGCCAACCACCCAAGCTTTGATTTCACAACTCTGCCGAACCACATGGGCTAAAGCCGGCACCTCTTTGGCCATAACCGCATTCAAATTTTGCTCTAGCCAATGCATGAAGGCGAGATCAGCAATAGAACCATACTTAATGACCTCAGCCAAACCTGCACGAAGTTCGCGATCAGGCAAGGTACTTAATGTACTTAAATCACAAATGACCATTTGGGGCTGATAAAAAGCCCCTATCATGTTTTTCCCAAGCGGGTGATTGATGGCAGTTTTCCCCCCTACAGAAGAGTCGACTTGAGCGAGCAATGTGGTGGGTAGTTGCACAAAGGGTATACCGCGCATATATGTCGCAGCGGCAAAACCGGTTAGATCTCCAACCACACCCCCACCAAGGGCAAACAACGTCGTCTTTCGATCACACCGCCAATTCAAAAGCGAACTAAATATAATATTCAGCGAATCCCAACTTTTATATTTTTCCCCATCCGGCAACTCGATAACACGCACATTTTCAAAAATGCGAGCGAGCAAACCCACAACGCGATTCAAATGCAAGCCACCAATAGTAACATTTGTGACAACCACAGCCATCCGAGACTTAGAAGACTCACCTTCAAGGTGTTGATTAAAATCTATATTCCAATCAATCAATATTTGATAAGCCCTATCACCCAGGTCAATATTAACAATATCCATAATCGATCATCCACCCCAAATTGCAGCTCAAAAATAAAAAAAGGCCAACTCGAGATTGGCCTTCCACTTAGATTACAGAAACGTTATGGGCAAGCTACAGCACCGCCGTCTTTGATAGTAACCGAGACTGTCTGTTTTACGAGTTTTGAGTCATAAACATCGATTGGAATCACCTTATCGGCAGTCACGCACCTTGGACCTGTGGTGGAATCCGGAAGGGTCGCAGTAAGCGTGTTCGCGGTCACAGAAAGCGTGGTGAAATAGGCTTTGTCGGCTGGGCTCACTAAAGGAGTGTAGGGGGCGGTGCCTCCCGCAATCAAATATGTAAGCGTAGTTGCGGTTGCACTCTTCTCGTCCACGGTTTGACTAGCCGGGGAAACCTGCAAGACATTGCTATTCACAGTAACGGAGACAACTACAGAGGTGCCAGCCGCATCCGTTATCTTAATGTCTGCGGACCCCTGAGAAACCAGCGAAACTGAGACCGACGAGCCGGAGACTGACGCAGTAGCAACGGCGGTGTTTGTCGAACTGACGACGTAGGGAGCCACACCGCCGTTAATAGTTACCGTGTTATTAGTAGCAGCAGGACCAGTAATAGAGGAGGGCGACACCGCCATCGTACTCACCTGGACAGTGGCTGTCACACTTAATGTCGCCCCCGCCGCGTCGGTAATCAAAATAGTGGCAGCCCCTGCTTTCGTTAGCCCCACCACCGTCACCGTAGATCCAGCGATAGACGCACTAACTATGCTTGTGTCAGAGCTATTAACCGAATATGGACCAACACCGCCACGCACATTGAATTGAAGGGATTGGTTGGGGCGCAATGTCAGGGCAGTTCCTGCATTGGTGGCCAACGGAACCGCCTTAGCGGTAGCCGTAATCTTCACCTGCTGTACAGGCAGGCTCTCATCATATACCGTCAGCGTAGAAGTACCATCACTATTTCCAGATATAAATAAGATTCCATCAGCTGATAGAAATGCACTAACCGACGCGTCTGAGCTAATCACTCCATAGGGAGCCTTGCCGCCTCGCACCTCGATGCCCGTAGATCCACTAGCGCCTACTGGCAAACTAATAGTATCTACTGGTGGATAGACCCTGAGGGTAGCAGACGGACCGTTAGGAGTACCGCCACCACCGCCACCGCCACCGCAAGCGACAATAACTCCGCTGATCGCAACAGCAACAAAGGCTTTAAATAGTTTTTTCATGATTTTTAAAGGTCATTAATTATTTTCTGGGCCCATTATCAGAAATAACCTTGGGCGTAATAAAAACCAGCATTTCACGTTTAGTGGATTCTTTTGTTCTGTTTTTAAAAAGATTGCCCACAACAGGAACATCTCCAAGCAATGGAATTTTATTTTCTTGATTAGTCTCTTCCATTTCAAAAATACCGCCAATAACAACCGTTCCGCCGTTCTCGATCAGAATTTGTGTTTTTACATGCTTCGTATCGATAGCAACGCCCTGAGTCGTGGTTTCACCTCGGCTGTCTTTATTAACATCCAAGTCCAAGATGATGTTTCCTTCGGGGGTAATCTGGGGGGTGACCTCCAACTTCAGCACTGCCTTCTTGAAAGCCAGCGTAGTAGCCCCATTGGGAGCAGTAACCGCATATGGATACTCGGTACCTTGCTCAATCAATGCCTTGGTTTGGTCTGCGGTGATGATACGGGGACTAGATACTATCCGCCCCTTTCCGTCCGCTTCCATAGCAGAAAGCTCCAAGGTAAGGAAACGGTTAGCGGCAGAATTGAATATAGAAAGTGCAAAGCTCCCGACACTGCTAACATTGGAAAGGCTTGCAGGAAGGTTTACAAAATTACCACTTGTGCTAGTTGTTCCGCCTGCACCGCTAGATGCTACTGCGTTGTTATAAGAAGTGCCAAAGGCAACCCTGTTATTCCCGCCCAGTCCGTATCCGCCATCGCCTCCTCTATTAGCGCGCAGATCTGTAGCCCCTAATCTAACGCCTAATGACCGCCCAAAGGTATCACGCGCCTCTACTATGCGGGCTTCGATCAGAACTTGACGAACTGCAACATCCAAGCTAGCTAATAGTAACCGCACCTCCTCGAGCTTACTTGGCGTGTCCGTAACAAATAATTGATTTGTTCTTGGCTCTGAAATTGCACTTCCACGTTCAGACAGAAACCGGGTAGCCGATGCGCCACTAGATGCACCCGCCGTAGTGGTGAGTTGCGCAACAATGTTTGCCGCTTTCGCATAATTGAGTTGAAACGCTTGAGTCTTCAACGGTTCCAACTTCTGGATCGCCTGGGCAGCTTCGAAATCCTTCTTAGTACGCGCATCAATTTCATCTTTTGGTGCAATCCAAAGAACTGACCCAGTCTTTCGCATGCCCAATCCCTTTGCGTCCATGATAATTTGCAGCGCTTGATCCCATGGGACATCCTTTAACCGTAATGTCAAAGCACCAGTCACGGTATCAGAGGTAACTATATTAAAATTCGTGAAATCAGCAATTACCTGAAGTAAAGACCTCACTTCGATATTTTGAAAATTCAATGACAACTTTTCCCCGGAAAAACCAGGCCCTTGCGTCAGCTTAGTTATATCCACCTTTTTCTGCCGAATTTCCACGACAAACTGGTTATCGCTTTGGTACGCACTGTGCTCCCACTCGCCGCTCGACTCTATGAGCATACGGACACGCTCACCCGACTGACTTGAGGTAATAGATTGCACCGGTGTTCCAAAATCCGTAACATCCATTTTCCGACGCAATCCTTCAGGCAAAGAGGAACGCATAAATTGGACTACAATACCCTTGGCTTGCTGCTGGAGATCAACTCCCACTTGGCTACTGGGCAAATTTACAATTACCCTACCAGCACCATCCGAGCCCCGACGAAAATCCACATCTTTCAGTGGCAGTACATCATTATTCAGACTTTCTGAAAAAGCTATAGCCTGACTGGATAGGCCACCTGCCACAGACGCGGAATCAAGCAAAAGAAATATCGCACTACCTTGAACATCTACTTTGTAAGATGTAGGCACCTTCAAATTGAGCACAATGCGTGACCGATCTCCAGCCTGTACGATATTAACCGATTTTAAATTATTCAAATTAATATCATAAGCCGACCTTCCAGAGCTATTATCAACACCCTGGAAGTCTAACGCGATGCGTGCAGGAGACTGTGTCGCAAACCCCGTGGGCGAAGACGATATTGGCTCGGAAAAGTCAATTCGCAACGTCTCAACACCAGCTTGGACGCTAGCGGAGACAGCAGTTATGCCTACCCCAGCAAACGCGCCTGCAGAGAGAAAAAGCATTGAAACGCCTAAAGCAATGCTACGGCAATAATCAAGTAATGTGCCACTATTTTGTTTCATTTTTTACCCTCTTGCAGATCAAGCGACGCTGAGCGCTCTATCCAGTCCCCAGTTGCATCCTGCGCTATCTCACGCAGTTGAATTAGGCTCTCTGTAATTCGAGTCACTTTTCCGTAATTCTGCCCCAAATAGTTTCCGACTTTAACCTGGTAGATCAAGTTATCGACCTTGATAAGCGCTGTCTGGGTACCAGATTTGTTTAAACTTCCCACCATAACCATAGAATCTAGTGGAAAAGCCTCCAGAGGCTCTTTGCGACGAGCCATTTCCGGCGCGATTAATGCGACATTTGAGGCTACTTGACTGGAGTCACGCTTAAGCGCCAGGGTCAACTTAGCCTGATTGAATGGCTCTATTGCACCCTCCTGACTATATGCTTCCGGAACAAATTTCTTTGGTTCGGTTAATGGTTGCACACTCGGTTTTGTATTAGCGCGTTGTTCAGCCATCCAAACTCTCAACTCCTCTTCCCCTGATGGCCCACATCCGACAACGATAAACGAGCTTCCTATGAGAAATGAAACAGCCAGAGTCCGCATCACTTCACCCCCCCTGCTCTCTTTTGAGCCTGCACTTCCTCAGGATCCAAGTACCTGAATGTGCGCGCTGTTGCGTCCATTGTTAATCCATCCCGAGGGCCGGGAGTGATTGATATGTTATTTAGCGTAACGATGCGAGATAAATGCGCAACATCTGAAGCGAAGGCCCCAATGTCATGGTATTTACCAGTAACTCGGATGGCAATTGGTAGCTCTGCATAATAATCTTTAGCCACGACCTGCCCCGGCCTAAATAGTTCGAACTGCAAACTTCTACCCAGCCCAGCTTGATTAATGTCAGATAGAAGCGCAGCCATTTCGGCTTTACTGGGAAGTTGCTTCTCTAATTGAATGACATATTGCTGAATTTGCTCTCGCTGCTTTTTTAACGCATCAAGACTCACTGCCTTAACGAGCTTCTTCTGATAATCACTCCTCAAAGAGGATTCTTTATTACGCTCTTCATTTAATTGTGCTTCGTAGTCTTGCAAAAATGTAAACCACAATACCGCAGCGACAGCACTCGCTATAAATACACAAAGAATAATCTTGGGAAGCACCGGCCAAAGTGAAGGGTCTTTGGTATCCAGATTTTTAAACTGCCGTTGCACCGCGTCCAACCGCTCTGCGACGCTAACGGTCTTTTCTTTCACTTTCGCCATCTTATTTACCCCCGGGCGAAGAAGCGGCGACATTCGCAGCAGCTATGGATTTCTGCGCATCAGTTGCTCGAACCAACTGAAATTTCAAGTTGAAAGCCGAAACCCGACGTTGATCTCTTTGACTCAAAGCGACAGTACTAGCAGTAATCTCCGTCAACTCAGGCTTCGCCAGCCACGGGGTATTACTCGCCAAATTGCGTAGAAGCTCTGAGACTCTCTCGTTCGATTGAGCCATGCCTTGCATAGTAATCGTTTGCCCAGCTTGCCTAATCGCCGTCACATATACCCCATCAGGCAATTGCTTTACTAGCTCAGTTAGCAAATGGACTGGTAGGTTTCGATCGGATTGAAGATCTTCTACAGCCTTCTGACGGGCTCGTAATGAGGCAATTTCATCTTCGATAGACGCAATTTCCTTAATTTGTCCTTCTAGGACTTTGATCTCCTTCTGAAGAAAATTATTCCTGCTCTGCTGATCTGTAATCATCATCTGGAACCACCAATAAATAGCCCCAGCAATAACCAACCCCAACAGCAGCGATGCAAACATCGTCGCCTGGAATGCCTCCTTGCGACGCTTGCGCGCCTCCTCACGATGAGGTAACAAATTGATAAGAATCACTGCAGAAACCTCCGCATAGCGAGACCGCAAGAGGTCAGGTAAGACGGCGCTTCACGTACCATTTTTTTCAGTCGCACGGAACTTCCGATTTCCATACCGTCAAATGGATTGACAGCGCTGCACGCAAAACCCGTTTGTTGAGTGACTGCTTCCGTCAGCCCAGGCAACGGGGCAGAACCACCAGCCAACATGATGTGGTCTACACGGTTGTGCGGCGTACTGGTAAAGAAAAATTGCAAGGCCCTGCCGATTTCTTGAGCCATGCTGTCAACAAAGGGACGAAGCACTGCGGATTGATAGTCTTCGGGCAAATCACCGCTACGCTTTTTGCTTTCGGCTTCCTCTACCGAAAAGCCGTACTGGCGCACAATCAGTTGGGTCAACTGGGCGCCGCCGAAGGCTTGGTCGCGGTCATACAGAACCTCTTCGTTCCGAATCACCTGCATACTGGTCGTCAAGGCTCCCACCTCGAAAAGCGCCACCATCGCATCGACGCCTTTATTCGGCAGCGCTTCAATGAGACGCCCCGCAGCCAGTCGTGATGCATGGGATTCAATATCGACCACCACGGGCTTTAACCCGGCGGCCTCCGCCAAGCCTTGTCGGTCCTGGACTTTTTCGCGCCGAGACGCAGCAATCAGAACGTCAACGTCCCCCGGCGCGTTTTTACTCGGACCGATAACGCAGAAATCCAAGCTCACCTCGTCGAGCGAAAACGGGATGTACTGGTTGGCTTCGGATTCGACCTGAACCTCAAGCTCCTGCTCCGTCATTCCACCCGGCAGCGTAATCTTCTTGGTGATCACAGCGGAGGGGGGCAATGCCAGTGCCACGTTTTTGGTTCGAGTGCCGCTCTTCTTGACCAGTCGGCGCAGTGCGTCGGCCACTTCGTCAAATTTTTCGATGTTGCCATCGGTGATCCAGCCTCGCTCCAGCGGCTCGATCGCGCAACGCTCTAGCACCAGACTACCTGCCTTATCGCGCCCTAACTCCACCAGCTTGACACTGGAGGAGCTGATGTCGATTCCCAGCAGCGGAGCAGACTGGCGATTGAACAAAGACCCCATTGAGATCAAGATTGGTCCCCTGTAACTTGCCAAAATGAGGCAACAAAACTTAACACTTCACATGAATGCTATCAGTAAGATAGTTCTCCGGCAAAGATTTTTCCCCCTGTAACGCCCGAAGAGCGTTGCCAAAAGCAGACGAAATTTCAGAGCAGTGCAATACCGCTTGGCTACTACGGGAAGCCTTTCAGCGACACCTTGCCAAGTACGAAATCGGATTTCCAGCCCCAGCGGCGGACATTTTTATAATGGGTGGTCTTACCCCATCGGAGCGATATGCCGCCCTCCCCCTCGAAGTCCTCCGACAAGTCGGACTCCTCTCCTGCTCGCACCCGTCCCAGTTGGCTTCGCTGGTTGATTCGCATCGCTCTATGGATCACTGGACTGGCGGCGGCCGCGGCCGTGGGCTTGGCGCTCACAATCGCAGTGGCTCTGTCGGTGGCCTACCCCAACCTGCCTGACATCTCTGACTTGGCGGACTACCGCCCCAAATTGCCGCTGCGGGTGTACTCCGCTGAAGGGGCCTTATTGGGCGAGTTTGGCGAAGAGCGTCGCAACCTCACGCCCATCGACGAGATTCCACAGGTTATGAAAGACGCAGTGCTGGCGATCGAAGACTCTCGCTTCTTCCAGCACGGCGGTGTGGACTACAAAGGCGTGCTGCGTGCGGGCCTCGCCAATCTGGGCCGTGTGAAAAGCCAGGGCGCCTCGACGATCACCATGCAGGTTGCGCGAAATGTTTATCTGTCCTCAGAAAAAACATTTACTCGCAAAATTTACGAAATCTTACTGACTTTCAAATTGGAGCATTTGCTGACCAAGGATCAGATTCTTGAGATTTACATGAATCAGATTTTCCTTGGCAATCGTGCGTATGGATTTGCGGCAGCCTCCGAGGCTTATTTTGGAAAACCGCTGAAATCCGTTTCCATTGCTGAAGCAGCAATGCTTGCGGGCTTGCCCAAGGCACCATCTGCCTACAACCCCATCAGCAATCCCAAACGTGCCCGCGCTCGACAGCAGTACATCATCGAACGGATGGAAGAGAACGGCTTCATCACTGCGCAACAAGCAGAGCAAGCCAAGAAGGAAGAGTTGAAAATCCGTACGGGGCCCGACAACACGCGCATCCACGCGGAATACGTTGCCGAAATGACCCGCCAGCTAATCTTCGCCCAGTACGGCAATGAGGCCTACACACGCGGCCTCAACGTGTACACCACCCTCAATGCAGCGGAGCAAGAGGCCGCCTATGTAGCCCTGCGGCGCGGGATCATGGACTACGAGCGGCGCCAGCAGTACCGGGGACCAGAGAAGTTCGTTGCGTTGCCCACAGCAGCCCAGGAAGTGGAGGACGCCATTGATGACGCCCTTGCCAACCACCCCGACAACGGAGACGTACTCTCCGCTGTGGTGCTGGAAGCATCCACCAAACGCATCCTGGCCGCACGAGCCAATGGCGACTCACTGGAGATCACCGGCGATGGACTCAAACCAGCGCAGTCGGGGCTCAGCGACAAGGCGCCGCCCAATATCAAGATCCGGCGCGGCGCCGTCATCCGAGTGGTCAAGACACCAAAGGGCGCATGGGAGATTACACAGCTGCCCGAAGTGGAAGGGGCTTTTGTAGCCCTTGACCCCCGCAATGGCTCCATCCGGGCATTGGTAGGTGGATTCGACTTTGACAAGAACAAGTTCAACCATGCAGCGCAGGCATGGCGCCAGCCTGGTTCGAGCTTCAAGCCGTTCATCTATTCAGCAGCGCTCGAAAAGGGCTTCACGCCTGCCACCGTGATCAACGATGCTCCGCTGTTCTTTGATGCGGGTATCACCGGCGGTCAGCCTTGGGAACCCAAGAACTACGACGGCAAGTACGACGGCCCCATGAGTATGCGCACGGGCTTGGCGAAGTCCAAAAACATGATCTCCATCCGGATCCTGCAAGCCGTGGGACCCAAAACCGCGCAGGAATGGGTGGGACGATTTGGATTCGACCCAGAAAAGCACCCGGCCTACCTGACCATGGCGCTGGGTGCGGGCTCGGTCACGCCCCTGCAAATGGCATCCGCTTATTCCGTGTTTGCCAACGGGGGCTACCGCGTCAATCCTTGGCTGATTGCCAAGGTGACTGACCACAAGGGGCGAGTGATTTCAGAAATCACGCCACCAGCGCTCAACGAGCAGCCCCGGGCCATCGACGCACGCAATGCCTTTGTGATGAGCAGTCTGTTGCAGGAGGTGACCCGCACCGGCACTGCAGCGCGGGCCCAGGCCACTCTCAAGCGCCCCGATCTTTATGGCAAAACCGGCACCACCAACGATTCGGTGGACGCGTGGTTCGCAGGGTTCCAGCCCACCATTGCGGCTGTCACTTGGATTGGATATGACACGCCACGCAATCTGGGCAGCCGGGAAACCGGTGGCGGGCTCAGCCTGCCCGTATGGATCAGCTTCATGGAGCGTGCGCTGAAGGGCGTGCCAGTGATGGAGCCTACAGTGCCACCCGGTGTCGTGAATGTGGGCGGTGAGTGGTTCTACGAGGAGTACGCACGCAATGCGGGTGTTTCGAGCGTGGGGGTGGACGACCGGTCCGCGTCTCCCGCAGTAGCGCCCCAAGCACCTCCGCCTTCTGAAGAGCGCAGCCGCATCCTGGACTTGTTCCGAAACTGAGCGCCGCATAATCCGCAGCGCCCCTCCTCAACTGGGCGGGCGTGGAGTAAGTTACGGGGCAAACTGCAGCGACATCCCGGACTGTTGCGAGGCATCGCGCGTGAGGCATGCAAAAAATTCTCCGGCGCCCTTGGTGTCCTGCCAATGGCTACCATCAAAACGATAGTGATAGCCGCCAGACCGGGCGGCCATCCACACCTCGTGCAGCGGTTTTTGCAGGTTGATCACGATCTGGCTGCGGTTGGGAAAGGTCAAGGTCACCATGCCCCCCGAGCGCTGGCTGTCCACATCGGCATCCGAGGTGTCATTGATGCGATCACAACTGCGTTCGACGGCAAGCAGCAGTTGTTCGGCGTGGTCCATGAATTCGAGGTCGGTCATTACAATTTGCGCATGTTGAAAGCTCCCCAAATTCTAGTCAGGACGCTTGTCCTTGCTGCCAGTGCGGCAGCCCTCTTCGGCTGCGGTCAGCGGGGGCCGTTGTATCTGCCCACCGGCCCTGCGGCAAGCCAGCGTGCCACGCTACCGCAAACCCTCACCCCGGGCAACGACGCCAGCAGTGCGCCAACGCCCGCTGCCACCGCCTCCCAGCCACGCTGACGCACCCAGCCGCCTGCGCAGGATCGCCAGGCAATGCGGTTTCGCTTGATTTCCATCAAGCACAAACTCTAGGCGTACTCGTACAGTCTGCGCTTTATTGCACCGCAGGATGGCCATGGCCCTGGAACTCTACCGCGACAAAAATCATGCTTGCCTGATGTTCACCGACCTCATTGAGGAGGATGGACAGGCCGTGCAGGCCAATCAGTTCTTGATCGTGGACGACGACACCGGAGCCATCATCGACCCGGGCGGTAATCTCGCGTTCAACGAGCTGTTCATGGGGATGACCAAACATTTCCCGCCCCACAAGCTGTCGTACCTGATCGCTTCGCACGCAGACCCAGACATCATCGCATCGCTGGACCGCTGGATGACCAGCACCAAGGCCAACCTGGTGATCTCGCGCGTCTGGGAGCGCTTTGCGCCGCACTTCACCAAGGTGGGCAAGACAGAAAACCGGGTGATCGGTGTGCCGGATGGCGGCGGCCACCTGCCCCTGGGACGCAATGAGCTGGTGCTGCTACCCGCGCACTTCATGCACTCCGAAGGCAACTTCCACTTCTACGATCCGGTCAGCCGCATCCTGTTCACGGGCGACCTGGGGGTGTCCATGATGTCGGGGGCCGAGGCCCGTGTCCCGGTGACCGACCTCAAGGCGCACATCCCGCGCATGGAGGGCTTCCACCGCCGCTACATGGTGTCCAACAAGATCCTGCGCCTGTGGGCACGCATGGCCCGGCAGCTCGACATTGCCATGCTGGTGCCGCAGCACGGCGCTCCCATCATGGGCAAGGAAGCCATCAACGACTTCTTTGAATGGATCGAGAACCTGATGTGTGGCATTGACCTGTTCGATGACCGCGCCTACCAGATTCCCACCGGGTACATCGACCCAGTGACCCGGCAAATGCGCCCAGCGCTGCGGGCAGTCAACGGGTAAAAATCAGCCAAATCGGCTGCTGGCGCATTGAAAATATGCGCTGACAGCTATCAATTTGGTAGTAATCAACCTCAAGACGGTCCTGCGGCTGTCCGTCTTGCCGCAGCACCTGCCGGTGCAGCCGACCGCTTTTGCAGTCGGTGCCAAAGCCTCCACCCCAGCAGCGCGCCGAGGATGGCGGCATAGATGGCCACTTCACCAAAATTGTTCTTGCCTGCACGCATCCAGAAGAAGTGCAGCACCGCCAGCCCGGCCACCGCATAGACGGTGCGGTGCAGAGCCTGCCAGCGTTTGCCGCCCAGGGCCTTGATCGCGCGGTTGGACGACGTCGCAGCCAACAGGGCCAGCAACACCAGGGCCAATGTGCCCACCAAGATGAATGGCCGCTTGGCAATGTCGTGCAGGATGTCCGGGATGTCGAAACCCATGTCGAACCAGCTGTAGCTCAGCAAGTGCAGCACGCCGTAAAAGAACACAAACAAACCCAGCATGCGCCGAAACCGCGCCAGTTGCGGGGTGGCGGTGATGACACGCAGCGGAGTGACGGCCAGCACCAGGCAAAGCGCCCGCAGCGTCCAGTCACCAGTGGCGCGGATCAACGCCTCTGCAGGGTTGGCGCCCAGCTGGTTCGCCACCGTGGCATAGACCAGCCATGCCAGCGGCAACAGGCACAACACAAACACCACCGGCTTGGCGGCGGGGTGGAGCAATAGTTTTCGCATCGCGATTCAAGAACCACCGTGGCCTCGCACACCGCCCAGGACGGTAACGAGGCCCAGGCGATCAGTAGAACTTCTTGAGGTCCATGCCCGCGTAGAGCTGGCCAACCTGGGCTTCGTAGCCGTTGAACATCAGCGTCTTGCGCTTCTTGGCAAACAAGCCGTCTTCGCCAATGCGTCGCTCGGTCGCCTGGCTCCAGCGGGGGTGGTCCACATTGGGGTTCACGTTGGAATAGAACCCGTACTCCTGCTGGGCCGCCTTGTTCCAAGCGGTGCCTGGTTCCTTTTCGACAAAGCGGATCTTCACAATGCTCTTGGCGCTCTTGAAGCCGTACTTCCATGGCACCACCAGACGCACCGGTGCACCGTTCTGGTTGGGCAGCACCTCGCCGTACATGCCAAAGGCCAGCAAGGTCAGCGGGTGCATGGCTTCGTCCATGCGCAGGCCTTCCACATAAGGCCAGTCCAGCACGCGCGAGCCGACGAATGGCATGGTGGCCTTGTCGGCCAGGGTCACGAACTCGACGTACTTGGCGCTGCCCTGGGGCTCCACCCGCTTGATCAGCTCGGCCAGCGAGTACCCCACCCACGGGATGACCATGGACCAGCCTTCCACGCACCGCAAGCGGTAGATGCGTTCTTCCTGCGCGCTGAGCTTGATCAGGTCTTCAATGCCGTATTTGCCGGGCTTCTTGACCAGGCCCTCGACCTCCACAGTCCACGGACTGGTCTTGAGGGTGTGCGCATTGCGGGCGGGGTCGGCCTTGTCGGTGCCAAATTCGTAGAAGTTGTTGTAGGTGCTCGCGTCCTTGTAGTCCGTGAGCTTCTCCATGGAAACCGCACCTGCCACCGCCGACTTGGCGCCCGCCAGAGGCGCCAGCTTGCCGGGACGCGTGACTGCCACCTGCTGCGCCAGGGCCTCACGGCCCGCCCAGGCCGCCATTGCCGCACCTGCGGCGCCACCCGCCATCAGCTTGAGCATCTGGCGGCGGTCTTCATAGACCGAGCGGGGGGTGATTTCGGAGGAATGTGGGTGGTGAAAACCCGAATCGCGCGAGGGGATCAGCATGGTGGCTCCGGTCATGTGGGGTGAGACAGCTGCAGCGGTAGAGCAGAACAACTGTTAGTTCGTTCCCTGGACCGCTCAGGTTACACCGAAGACGCAATAGTTGTTGCGCGCCACCGAATGCCCGACATGCCTGCCGCGCCTGCCAACCATCTCGCGGGGAGTCGTTAGCAGGCCTTGAATCATCACAGCGTGCCGTAGCTGTGCAGGCCGCTCAGGAACATATTGACGCCCAGGAACGCGAACGTTGTCACCGCTAGGCCAACCAGCGCCCACCAGGCGGACACGGTACCGCGCAAGCCCTTCATGAGCCGCATGTGCAGCCACGCCGCGTAGTTGAGCCAGACGATCAGCGCCCAGGTCTCCTTCGGATCCCAGCTCCAGTAGCCGCCCCAAGCCTCGGCGGCCCACAGCGCGCCGAGCACCGTGGCGATGGTGAAGAACGCAAAGCCCACCGCAATGGACTTGTACATCACGTCATCCAGAATCTCGAACGAGGGCAGACGCGCCGCGATGCGCTTGCGCCCCAGCAGGATGCCCGCAACGATCAGCGCAGAAATGCCGAAGTACACCATCCAGTAGCTGCCGCCATTCTCCGTCGCCCCCTGGCGGAACACGATGGGCTCGAAACACAGCACCACGCCCAGCAGCCACAGCGGCGCCAGCTTGTACCAACGGGTTTCGGTGGCCTGCTGCTTGATAAGGTAGGCAAACGCCACCATGGCCGACAGCGCAAACGTGCCGTAACCGATGAAGTTGGCGGGCACATGCAGCTTCATCCACCAGCTCTTGAGCGCAGGGACCAGCGGCTGGATCTCATGCGCCTCGCGCACCACGGTGTACCAGAGCAGGAAGCCCACCGCCGCGCTCACAACCAGCATCACGAAGCCGCCCAGGGCGCGCGTGTCGTACTGCTCTTCGTAGTACAGGTAGAACGCTGCTGTCATCCAGCAGAACAGCACGAACACTTCGTAGAGGTTGCTCACCGGGATGTGGCCGATGTCCGGGCCGATCAGGTAACTTTCGTACCAGCGCACCAGGGTGCCAATGAGCGCCATGGCCACCGCCACCCACGCAATGCGCGAGCCCAGCATGCTCATTGTCTTGCCTTCGCCACGTGCAAACATCCCCACCCAGTAAAACGCCGTGCTGATGAAAAACAGCATGCTCATCCACAGGATGGCCGACTGGCTGGACAGGAAATACTTGAGGCCGAACACCGTGTCGGCCCGCGCCAGGCTGCCTGCCCCATCTTGCTGGTACAGGCCAATGGCCATGAGCGCCACGGCCGCCACCACCAGCATCAGAACGCGCAGCGGGCGCCAGAACCAGCCCAGCCAGATGGTGCTCGGAATGGCGCCCAGCAAAATGCCTTTTTCGTAGACATCCATGAAGGCCCCGTAGCGCTGCAGCGCATACAACGCCCCCACGGCCACGATGGCGGCAAACAGCCAGTCAAACCAGTTGCGGCGAGCGAAGAACCCCTCGTTCAGGGTGATCGTGGTGACGGTCGAGGAAGAAGTCGCGGTATTCATGCGGTGCCTTCGCGGGGCGATGCCCCGATCAGTTTCTGTGCGAGCTGGACAAACTCCTGGTCGCCATCCATGGTCTTGCGGTTGGTGGACAGGGCCATGGTGGCGTGGGTGCGGCCATCCTGCGGCGCCACCCAGACCCACACGCGCCGCTCGCGCACGTAGAGCATGGCAAAAACGCCCAGGATCAGCAAGGCGCAGCCCAGATAGACAACATTCTTGCCAGGGGCTCGCGCCACCTGGAACACGCTGGCCTGGACCTGGGTGAAGTCCGTGAGTTCAAACGCCAGGGGTGCAGGGTAGATCTGCGCATCGCTGAGCGAGAGCACGGCCTGCGTCATGAAACCCCGGGTCTGCTCGTCCTGCGGCAATGGCGGAAGCCCCTCGCGCTGGCGCGACAGCTGGGCCAGCTCGAACAACGTGCCATTCAGAATGCGCACCAGGACCTCGCCTGCGCGCGCGCGCTCGGCCTCGGGCACATTGGCTTCCATGAAGTCCGACACGGCCTGCAGCCCGCCCGTGGGCTTGCCATCGACCATGCCCCGCCCCGCAAAAAGCGCCAGCGCACGCACGGCCGACTGCTGCAATTGCTCGGCCAGCTCCGGGCGCGAGGCATCCATGGCCTGCGACACGTAGCGGCGCACCGCCTGCTCCCGGGCTTGCGGATCGGCCAGGGCAGCTTTCATGCGCATGAAGCCATCCATGCTGCCCTTGTCGTCGGCTGGCACCCGCAGGTAGCGGAAGGGCTCTGCAGGAGACTCGCGCACACCGAGCAGGAACACCGGCACGCCGTCGCCCGTGTCCACCGGCAGCATGTAGTTGTGGAACTCGCGGGCCTGGCCAGCCGCATCACGCAGCTTGTAGCTCACGCTGGGGCCCACATTGCGCAGTTCTTTTTTGGTGACGGTCTTGTTGGCTGCCCCCAGGCGCGACTCCACCGATTCGCGCAGGTCCACCTTGCGCACGTCTGCACCGCTGGCGCCAGGACCGGCCCCACCAAAATTCTCGACGTTGATGGTACGCAGCGCCGTGAACTCCAGCGTCAGCGTGTCGCTACCGGAGCCGCCGCCCTTGTTGGTGAGCTGGGTGGAGTTGCCCACCACACCCTCGACGTCGAATGCCTTGGCGCCCGCCACCATGGGCACGGCACGCAGCTTGAGGTGCGAGCCGCCGTCGTCAAAACTCGACTGATAGATCTCGATGCCCTTGTAGCTGGCCGGGTGGTTCACCTCGACGCGCGCGGGTGTCTTCTCGCCCGTGGCCTTGTCGTGAATGATGATCTCGCTGGCGAACAGCTTGGGCATGCCGGTGGAGTAGTGCTCCACGATGAACTTCTTGAGCTCGATCGCAAACGGCAGGTCCTGCAGCAACACGCCGTCGGACTGGCTCAGGATGGCGGTGCTCGACTGTGTGCCCTCGGCCACGAGCAGGTTGCCCCGGAAGGTGGGGTTGCGCTCGGACAGTCGGTGCTCGGGCTTCACATCGGCGATCAGCCCGCCCCCGGTGTAGACCGACTTGCCGCCCAGCAGCATCTGCGCACGCACGATGAGGTCGCCATCCAGCAGGCCGCCCACACACACCAGCACGATGGCGCTGTGCGCTGCGATGTAGCCAATCTTGTTGGCGGCCCCCGCCTTGGCCGCCACCATCCAGCCGGTGCCTGGACCTGCGGCTGTGTCGCGCTGCTGCAGGCGCACCTTCCACCCGCCACCTGCCAGAAGTGTGCCAATGCGGCGTGCCTCGGCCTCGGCCGATTCGGGCAGATCGGCCTGTGCCTTGTGGTGGAACGCCTTGAGGCTCTGCTCGCGGATGTTTTCCTTGTAGGCCTTGAGGTCCACCAGGATCTTGGGCGTGTTGCGGGCAATGCACAGCGAGGTGCTGATCACCAGGAACGCCAGGATCAGCAGAAACCACCAGGCGCTGTACACCGCGTTGAGCTGGATGGCGCCGAACAACTCGGCCCAGAACGGACCGAACTGGTTGACGTAGTTGGCCGCCGGTTCGTGCTGCTTGAGCACCGTGCCGATGACCGAGGCGATGCAGATCACCGTCAGCAGCGAGATGGCAAAGCGCATGGAAGACAGCAGCTCGACCCCGGCGCGCAGGGCCTGGGAGCCGGACTTCATGCGAAGGCCCTGGGTGTTGTCGGACATGGGTGGGAGCGGTGTCTGCGAAGCGCGAAAGAAAAAGGGCGGGACCATCGCTGCGATGGACCCGCCCTTTTTGGGGTTGTTATTGGCGGTAGGTTCCGTGCCGCCCGGTCAATCAGGCCGGGTCATGACAAATATCAAGCAATCAATCAGCGCAGGCCGGCGATGTAGTCCGCCACGGCCTTGATTTCCTTGTCATTGAGCTTGGCAGCCACCTGGGTCATCTGGATGCTGTTGGCACGCGAGCCGTCGCGGAACATGTTCAGCTGAGACACCGTGTAGTCGGCGTGCTGGCCCGACAGGCGGGGGTATTGCGCAGGGATGCCAGCGCCATTGGGGCTGTGGCAGCCAGCGCAAGCAGCGATCTGGCGGTCGGCAATGCCGCCACGGTAGATGCGTTCACCCATGGCCACCAGGTCCTTGTCCTTGGCAAAGCCTGCCTTGGCAGGCTTGGACGTGAGCCAGTAGGCGATGTTGCGCATGTCGTCATCCGACAAGGCCGTGGCAAAGCCCTTCATGATGGCGTTGTTGCGCTTGCCGGACTTGAATTCCTGCAGTTGCTTGACCAGGTATTCGGGGTGTTGCTGCGACAGCTTGGGGTTGGCCGCGATGGCCGAGTTGCCGTCTGCGCCGTGGCAGGCCGCACACACCGCAGTGAAGCTGGCCTCGCCCTTGACGAGATCCGGCTTGGCCGCTTTGGGTGCATCACCCGCTGCAAAGGCCGAAAAAACAGGTGCTGCCAGTGCGGCAGCCGTCAGCAATGAGGCGAGCAACTTCATATCGAGGGTGTGTGTTTATGTGCGCAAAACCTCGCGATTCTACAATGATGGTTCTTTCTCTCCCAACTCCCCATGACGACACCCCCCTCTGCGCCAGTTGCTGGCTCTCTCCCGCCCGCACCTGACGCCAAAATCGCCATGGGCTGGATGCACACCGCCAGGTTCCTGACCACCGCGGCGCAACTGCACCACCTGCCGCCCATCGACGTGCCCGAAATCGCTTTCGTGGGCCGTTCCAACGCGGGCAAATCCACCTGCATCAACACCCTCACCCAGCAAAAGCAGCTGGCATTTGCCTCCAAGAAGCCGGGGCGTACCCAGCACATCAATTTGTTCTCGCTGGGCAAACAAGGGGTGATGGACGCCGTGCTGGCCGACCTGCCCGGCTATGGGTATGCCGCCGTATCGCGCTCGGACAAGGTGCGCTGGCAGCAGGTGATGGTGAATTACCTGGTCAGCCGCCCCGGCCTCACGGGCATCGTGCTGTTGTGCGACCCCCGCCTGGGCCTGACCGAGCTGGACGAGGCGCTACTCGAAGTGGTGCGCCCCCGGGTCGAGGAAGGCCTCAAGTTCCTCATCGTGCTGACCAAGGCCGACAAGCTCACGCGCGCCGAACAGGCCAAGGTGCTGTCGATTACGCGACTGCACGCGGGTGGCGGCGAGGTGAAGATGTTCTCGGCCCTCAAAAAGCAAGGGGTGGATGAAGTGGCCCAGCTGCTGTGGCAGTGGGCGCACCCGGTGAAGCCCCTCGCCGAAGAGCCCCCTGCGGCTGCTGACAGCGTCAGTCCCACCCAGCCGTCATCCACCGGCGAATCCGAGTCCAACTAGCTGCAAGCGCAATCGTTTCATGCGCTGGCAGCTACAGAATGCATAGCACCATGATCCACGATTGCCTTGTTGACCTCCCCCACGGAATCACCCTGCACTGCCGAGTGAGCGGCATCCCCGGGCGCCCGGTGCTGTTGTTCCTGCACGGATTCCCCGAAGGGGCCTTCATCTGGGATGAACTGCTGCTGCACTTTGCCCGCCCCGAGAACGGCGGCTACCGCTGCGTGGCGCCCTACCTGCGAGGGTTTGGCCCGTCCAGCAGCCCGCAGGCGGTGGATGCGTACCGCGCCAAGCACCTGGTGCAGGACTTGGTCGCGCTGATCGCCCACGAATGCCCCGGCAGTGCGCTGGAATGCCTGGTAGCCCATGACTGGGGCGGCGCCGTGGCATGGAACCTGGCCAACCAGCAGCCACAGCTGATGAAGCGCCTGGCCATCATCAACTCGCCCCACCCCGGCGCCTTTGTGCGCGAGCTGTCGCACAACGCCGCCCAGCAGGCGGGCAGCCAGTACATGCATTTTTTGTGCAGGCCCGATGCCGAGGCCCTGCTGGCCGAAGACGACTTCCGCCGCCTGTTCGCCTTTTTCAACGCCCCGGACGGCAGCGCCCCCGTATGGCTGACCGGCGAGGTGCGCGCCCAGTACCGGGCCTTGTGGCAGCAGGGCCTGCAGGGTGCCTGCAACTACTACCGCGCCAGCCCCATCCGCCCGCCGCGCGAGGGCGACCCCGGCGCCCAGGCCATCACCCTGCCCGAGTCGATGTTGACGGTGGATGTGCCCACGCTGGTGCTCTGGGGCATGGACGACCCCGCCCTGCTGCCCGGCTTGCTGGACGGCCTGCCCGGCTGGATCCCCCGGCTGCAGGTGCAGCAGGTGGAGCAGGCATCGCACTGGATCGTGCACGAGCACCCCGAGCGCGTGGCCATGGAACTGCAGCGATTTTTGCTATCTAAACGATAGCTATCGGCGCATGATGCACTAGCGCCTCAGGCCATTTTTGCTGATACTCCAGCGGGAATACACGGAGGGCTCGCCCTCCGGGCGGGTCTTGAAGCGCTTGTGCACCCAGTAGTACTGCTCGGGCATGGTGTCGATCACGGCCTGCAGCTCGCGGTTCATACGGGCCGTGTCGGCCTCAGCGTTGTCGGTGGGGTAGTTGGCCCAAGCGGGCGAAACCTCGGCCACGTACCCGGTGGGCGTCATGCGCGAATACACACCCACCACCTTGGCACGGCCCAGCCGTGCAAACCGCGACAGCGACGGAATGGTGGCTGCCGTCACGCCATAGAACGGCACAAACACCGAATCATTGCGGCCGTAGTCCATGTCGGGCAGCAGGTACAGCAAGCCACCCTTGCGCAGGTTGGCGATAATGGGTTTGACGCCGTCCGAACGGTTGAGCATGCGCACATCGCCAAAACGCTGGCGCCCGGCCATGAACCAGGCATCCACCGCCGGATCAGGGTGGGTGGCAAAGATGGACGTGAACGCACGGCCGCTGCGCAGCGGCAAGGCCAGGCCACCCGCGTCCATGCCGTAGAAATGCGGCGCAAACAAGATGGTGGGCGTGTCGCCCTCCAGCTCGTGTACCGCGCCCGTCAGGCGCACACGCTGCTCCACCACCGAACGCGGCGCGGCCCACAGCCAGCTGCGGTCCAGCCAGGTCTGGCAGAACGCGACAAAACTGGCCCGCGCCACGGCGCGACGGCGCGCTTCGGTCCAGTCAGGAAAACACAGCGCCAGATTGCGCAACGCCACCCTGCGGCGTGGCGCCACCAGCACAAATGCCACCTGCCCCAGCAGCCAGCCCATGCCGCGCAACACCGGCAGCGGCAGCAGCGCCAGCACCCGCATGAACCCCACGCCCAACCGCCCTGTGAGGCCCTTCATGCGGCGCCCCCTGCGGCAGGCTCCGCCGCAGCAGCCTCGCCGCGCGGCTGCTTGTAGCGGCCGTAGCCCCACAGGTACTGCTCGGGGCATTGGCGGATGAGATGTTCCATGGCTTGGTTGATTTGCAGCACGGCCTGGTCCATGTCGGCGGACAGCGGCGCGGAAAGTGGCTCGAAATGCGTGACATAGCCACGCCCCCAGGACAGGCGCTCGCAACGCGCCAGCACCACGGTCGCGCCGGTCTGTTGCGCCAGGCGCACGGCCAGGGTCATGGTGTAGGCGTCGCGCCCAAAAAAAGGTGCCCACTGGCCCTGCCCCTCGGGCGGCACCTGGTCAGGCAGCAGCCCCACGGCCTCGCCCCGGCGCAGGGCCTTGATCATCTGGCGCACGCCCGCCAGCGTGGTAGGCACGGCCAGCATGCCGGGGCGGTTGCGTGCGGTCTCCATCACCTTGGCCAGCCAGGCCTGGCGTGCCGGGCGGTACAACACCGTGATGGGGCCACGCTCCGCGCTCCAGCGGCGTGCAGCGGCCTGTGCCGACAGTTCAAAACACCCCTGGTGCGGGGTCAGAAAAACAATACCGCGACCGGCTGCATAGGCCTGCTCCACACAGGCTTCGCCCGTGAGTGCGCAGGGCATGGTCGCGCCCATCCAAAGGCGTGGCAGCTCGGCCACCATGCGGCCCGCATGGGCCACGGCGGCGCGCACATCGCCAAACGTATAGCCCGCCAGCGCCGAGTTGGAGAGAAACCGGCGCCGGTAGGTAGGAGACGCCACAAACGCCACCCAGCCCATGGCCGCGCCCATGATGTGCAGCAACCACAGTGGAAATACGGAAAAGAATCGGAAGACGACTGGCATTAAAATGGATGGGTCGCTGAGTTAAATGAGCAACTTGCAGGGCGACGTTAAAAAAATCTGCTAAAGCGTTCGCCAGATCTCCTTCGGGGTGAGGGCAACGCCCCAAATGCCGGAACACAGGAGTTTATTCAAATGGCGAACGACTTTCTCTTTACCTCGGAATCCGTCTCCGAAGGCCACCCCGACAAGGTGGCCGACCAGATCTCGGACGCGATTCTCGATGCAATCTTCAAGCAAGACCCCCGCAGCCGCGTCGCCGCTGAAACGCTGACCAACACCGGCCTCGTGGTGCTGGCGGGCGAGATCACCACCAACGCGCATGTGGACTACATCCAGGTGGCGCGCGACACCATCAAGCGCATCGGCTACGACAACACCGACTACGGCATCGACTACAAGGGCTGCGCCGTGCTCGTGGCCTATGACAAGCAGTCCAACGACATCGCCCAGGGCGTGGACCATGCGTCCGACGACCATCTGAACACCGGCGCTGGCGACCAGGGCCTGATGTTCGGCTACGCCTGCGACGAAACGCCCGAGCTGATGCCCGCCCCAATCTACTACGCGCACCGCCTCGTGGAGCGCCAGGCCCAGTTGCGCAAGGACGGCCGCCTGCCCTTCCTGCGCCCTGACGCCAAGTCACAAGTGACGATGCGCTATGTGGACGGCAAGCCCCACAGCATCGACACCGTGGTGCTCTCCACCCAGCACCACCCCGACCAGAGCGAAACGCAAACCAAGATGAAGGCCTCGTTCACCGAAGCCATCATTGAAGAGATCATCAAGCCTGTGTTGCCCAAGGAATGGCTGCAGAACACCCGCTACCTGATCAACCCCACGGGCCGCTTCGTCATTGGCGGCCCGCAAGGCGACTGCGGCCTGACGGGCCGCAAGATCATCGTGGACACCTACGGTGGTGCCTGCCCCCACGGCGGCGGCGCATTCAGCGGCAAGGATCCAACAAAGGTGGACCGCTCGGCCGCCTACGCCGCCCGCTACGTGGCCAAGAACATCGTGGCCGCCGGCCTGGCGCGACAGTGCCAGATCCAGGTGGCCTACGCCATTGGCGTGGCCGAGCCGATGAACATCACCGTCTACACCGAAGGCACCGGCGTGGTGTCGGACGAGCGCTTGGCCGCCCTGGTCCGCGAGCACTTCGACCTGCGCCCCAAGGGCATCATCCAGATGCTGGACCTGCTGCGCCCCATCTACGAAAAGACGGCAGCCTACGGCCACTTCGGCCGCGAAGAACCCGAGTTCAGCTGGGAGAAGACCGATAAAGCTGCTGCGCTTCGCGCTGCAGCGGGGCTGTAAAGCCCGCCGCGCGAATAGCGCGGTATCGGCCTTCGGGCGAAGTTCATATCGCGCAAGCGATGTGAACGCAGGCCAAGGTACGGACAAGGCTGCTGCACTGCGTGCGGCAGCAGGGCTGTAAGCCCTCCGCGCAGCAGCGCGGCTTTCCGTACGTGGACGAAGCTCATATCGCGCCAGCGATGTGAGCGCAGGCCAAAAGACCATCAGGACCGCTCCCCCAAGCCGCAACGCCCCGCGTTGCGGCTTTTCTTTTGGCGCTTCACCACCCGCCCGCCAGCGGCGCTCTCCTACACCCGCCGCCCGCTTGCACTGACGGCGCACGCCACAGGCCGCCGGTATCGTTCCTGCACACCCTTTCGCAGCCCCGCGCTGCCTCAACATCCACCGCAAGGAGCGACCACCATGCTGAAGTACGCCATCATTTTTGCCCTGATCTCCCTCGTGGCAGGGGCACTGGGTTTCAGCGGTGTGGCCGCGGGTGCAGCGGGCATTGCCAAGGTGCTGTTTGTGCTGTTCCTGGTGGTTGCCGTGGTGTTTGTGGTGCTGGCGGCCATCGGGGTGGGCGCCGCGCGCAAGGTGCTCAAGTAGTCCTGCACACCTTCGTCACTGCAACACAGCACACAGCCCACCATGACCGATACGACCACCATTTTTGAAGCCCTGCGCGAGAGCCACGAGCGCCAGCGCGCGCTGTACGGCGCACTGACCGACACCAGCGGCGACACGCCCGAGCGGCGTGACCTGTTCGATCAACTCAAGAAGGAACTCGCCGCCCACGCCCAGGCCGAGGACCGCCACTTCTATGTGCCGCTGATGGCACACGACGCAGGCATTGATCTGTCGCGCCACGCCATTTCAGAACACCACCAGATCGACGAACTGGTGGAGTCACTGGAAGCGACCGAGCCATCGAGCCCTGCCTGGTTGCCGCTGGCCAAGAAGCTGGCCGAGAAGGTGGAACACCACCTGAAGGAAGAGGAGCACCGCTTCTTCCAGATGGCGGGCAAACTGCTGACGGAGAAGCAGAAAACCGCGCTGGCGGCAGACTACCGGGCGGACTATGAGGACGCCAAGGCCGCTACGGCCTGAAACCACGCAACAACGCGAATCAGGCGGCGTCTTCGGCCTGGATCACGCAGTTGCGGCCGCTGGACTTGGCCTTGTACAACGCTGTGTCCGCGCGCTTGATGAGCGCATGGCTGTCTTCCTTGTGGTCCCAGGTGGCCACGCCAAAGCTGGCACTGACATGGCCCACGGCGTCGAATGGCACGCCTGCAATGCGCGCGCGCACGGCCTCCGCCATCGCCATGGCAGCGTCCACCGGGGTTTCCTTGAGCAGGATGATGAACTCCTCGCCTCCAAAACGCGCAGCGCAGTCGGACGACCGCAGCAACTCGCGCACACGCAGCGCGGTGCTCTTGAGCACCACATCGCCAGAGTCATGCCCAAAGGTATCGTTGATGCGTTTGAAAAAGTCGATGTCGAACATCACCACCGACAGACTCCCCTTCTTGATGCGGGTGTCGGCCATCTCAGTCTCCAGCCTCTCAAAAAAGCGCCGGCGGTTGACCAGGTCCGTCAGGAAGTCCTTGGTCGCCAAGTCTTCCAGCTTGCGGTTGAGCCGTGCCATGGGCTCGATCACCAGCGACGACAGCGACAGGTTGAGGCCCACGAACAGCAGCACAAAGCTGCCCACCAGCGCCATCATCACCGTGTTGAAGGTCTGACGCGCCTTCTCCAGCGGGAAATACATGGGCACCTTCACCACCTGGATGCCGACCGTTTCGTTCATGCCCCAGCCAAAGCCGTTCTTGTCGCCATAGACCTTGAGCATGGTGGGTGGGGCCGCGGCGGGCGTGCTGTGGCAGGCCATGCACTGCGGCTGCTTGATGGTGATGGGCCGTGCCACATACATGGCACGGTGCATGCCCTCGCCCACCTCGCCGGTTACCTCCTTCTTGAGGTCGGCACGGCCTTCGCGAAAGTCGCTGATGATGCGCTCTTCCCACTCGTTGGCACGGTCGCGCAGGTTGGTCGGGTTGAGCACCGCCTCCTTGTATTCGTAACCGGGGAACCTGTTCTGCAGCCGGCGCAGGGTCTCCGTGGCGGCATAGGCGGGCACGGTCTGGGGCAGGAATTTTTCGGCCAGCGTCACGTCCAGGTGGGGCTTGACCAGCTCGGTGGTGTAGTCGCGGATGGCCATAGCGGCGTGCATCATGATCTGCGAGTTGTGCTGCACCTCCTCGATGGCAGACTGCTGAAGGAAGCGGTGCACATAGGCGCCCGCGCCAAGCACCGCCAGCAGCAGCACGCCCGCCAGCACCAGATTGAATTTGAGCCGCAACGACATGGATCTCCCTCGGTGGCCCGCGCACGGCGGGCCTGTTATTGGAGGTGCGGACACGCCATATCGGGCGCAGTCCCCCAGGTTCACACAGGTGGGCTTGCACGCCGCATCTCGGGACCACAGCACGAAAAGGACGGATTCGCGCTACAGAAACTTTGCGCACAGCGTGCAAGCGGCGCATTGTCGCCACGTTTGTGCGGCCCGGTCCATCTCTTTTTTGCGACGCTGCCCTGCGACCCCGCCCCATGCACGGCATGAACCGCCGGGTCGCACAATAGCGACTTCAGAGGCAGGAGGCAGCGCCGCCCATCTGCCGCCGCCAGGGCGCCCTGCCACGATCGTCCCCCCACCCACGACACTGGCTGGCGGTAAAATCACTACAAAAAAGATAGCTGCCAGCATATATACATCTAGCGCATACAGCCCCATTGCTTGCTCGACCTGCTCCAACGCCGCCCCAATGCCCCGGTCAGCCCCTGGCAAGCGACGGCCACCGCGAGGACATGGGCGGCCCCCAAGCCCGCAACGCGAAGGGCCCTGAAGCGCACCACCAGCCGGAGACACATGGTCGACACCGCCATCTACATCGGACGTTTTGAGCCCGTCCACAGCGGCCACATGGCGCTATTGCAACGTGCACTGGACAGCGCCCCGCAGGTCATCGTGGTGATCGGCTCGGCGTGGCAGGCACGCTCGCCCAAGAACCCTTTCACCTGGCAAGAGCGCGAAGCCATGCTGCGCGCTGCCCTGGCCCCCGCAGACAGCGCCCGGGTGCAGGTGCTGCCCATGCGCGACTACTACAACGAAGCCGTGTGGGTGCAGGCGGTGCGCAGGGCCGTGGCGCGCCTCACCGCCCCGGGCGCAAGCATCGGCCTGGTGGGCCACTTCAAGGATGCGACCAGCGGCTACCTCAGCGCCTTTCCAGGCTGGCAGCTCATTCACATAGAACGCCAGGGCCGCATCGACGCCACCGCCATCCGGGACGCGTACTTTGGCGCCACGCCCGCCACCGCACGCGCCGCCGTGGCGCCGCTGGCCGCAGAGATTCCTGAGAGCACCATCGCTACGCTGGAGCACTTTGCGCAGACCCCACACTACCCCGCGCTGCAGGAGGAGTGGCGCATGCTGCGTGGTTACCGCCAGGACTGGTCTGCCGCACCCTACCCGCCGGTGTTCGTGACGGTGGACGCCGTGCTGCGCTGCCAGGACCATGTGCTGCTGATCCGCCGCGCGCACGCACCCGGCAAGGGCCAACTGGCTGTGCCCGGCGGCTTCATCGAGCAGCGAGAAACCGTGTGGCAGTCCTGCCTGCGCGAACTGGTGGAAGAAACCCACTGCGACCTGCCCGAGGCCCGCATGCGAGCCGCACTGCAGTCAGTGGCCGTGTTCGACCACCCCGACCGCAGCCAGCGCGGTCGCACCATCACGCATGCACACTACTTTGACCTGGGCGATGCGCCCTTCCCGGTGGTGCAGGCCGATGACGATGCCGCGCTGGTGCAGTGGACCCGCATCGACCAGCTGGCAGGCCTGGAAGAGGAGTTCTTTGAAGACCACTTCCACATGCTGGACCACTTTCTGGGTCTGACGAAGCTGGACTGATCCGTTCCACCCGCTTTTTGCATCCAAACGGGTGCCAGCGCTACGGAATCATGCCTCTGTCGCTATATTTTATATAGCACTAGGTGCCAGCCCGCTCCAGCATGGCGTGCAGCAGCACGTTGCACCCGGCCTCGATGTGCTCGGGTTTCGCG
>NZ_JAOBSQ010000119.1:0-501 GCF_025246485.1 Acidovorax sp. K2F | reverse complement strand
CAAACGCCAAAGCAGCGCGCTTTTGCACCGAGCCCAACATTCCCCTCGAAGTCGCATTCCTCCCCAAGCAACGTCACCTCCGCTGCAAGTGTCTCGATGTCGTAGGAGCACCAGAGCGCGATGTTGGCGGCGTCTTTCCCTGCATTTACGAGCGGCGTGTCGCTGGCAATCTCCATCGTTTCGGTGGTCGCCAGCTGACCTCCTGCACCTGCAGCGAGATAGCGCAAGGACTGGTAGCGTTTGGCAAGAGCCTCACCGAATGCACGACCGAGCGCGTGGTCCTGTGCAACGGCCTCACGCAATAGAAGCATCAGCAGGCGGCGCGGGCCTGGGTCGAAGTCCTGTGCGGCTTCGATTTGATTCACAGCCTCGTGCAGATGGTGTTTCAGATCGTCCAACATGCGCCCAGTCGGAGGCCGAGAGCGGGTCTCGTTGGCCCATTCTTCCGGACCCATAGACATGTCTAGGAGCACGCCGTCAGCAGCGAGCACCGCTGACTTT
>NZ_JAOBSQ010000118.1:0-528 GCF_025246485.1 Acidovorax sp. K2F | reverse complement strand
ATCACCGGTCGCTCAAACAGACTCCCAAGGTGAAGCACAGGAATGCCTCTGGCTTCGAGGCCCTCGGCAATTTCGCTCAGGCGGGCATTGGATGCGCAAAGAAGCGCTTGATGACGGAATGCAGTGCCGGCTTCCTGTTGATGCTTGATCGTGGCCGCCACCGCTGAGATTTCGTCATCCGTTGAGCGCACAACCTTGAATTCTGGCCTGGCGCCCGAAGCACCGCGGCTTGCATTCAGATGCAATGGCATGGAGCCAGTCGATGCTTTCATCGTGCCGGAGAAGGCAGTAAAGGCATCGATGACCTCTTGTCGAGAACGATAGTTGACGCCGAGTTGGGCGATTTGCGCTCCGGGAAAATCCAAGCTGAATTGAGCCATGTTGGTGGCCGATGCGCCGCGGAACCGGTAGATGGATTGCCGCGCGTCTCCGACCACCCAAAGGTTTCGACCTTCACCAACAATGGCTTTGAGAAGGCGCACAGACGAGCGGTTTACGTCCTGGTATTCGTCCACCAGCACATGGTTG
>NZ_JAOBSQ010000117.1:0-538 GCF_025246485.1 Acidovorax sp. K2F | reverse complement strand
ACCTTGCCCCTGTTTCGTGTAGTTCTTAACCCACGATTCACGCGGCCTTTTTGCGCTGTGCCTCGTACCAGCGTTGTTCGTACTGCATCGGGCTGAGGTAGCCCAGCGAGGAATGCAGCCTGCGGTGATTGTAGAAGGCCATCCAGTCCATCACCGCCTGCCCGGCCTGCTCACGGGTAGCGAATTTGCACCCATGTACGCTGGCTGTTTTCAGCCGCCCCCAGAAGCTTTCCGTTGGGGCGTTATCCCAGCAGTTGCCCTTCCTGCTCATCGATGAACGCATGCCCCAGTCCTTCAGTGCGCCCTGGACCTCGTGGCTGCAATACTGGCTGCCCCGGTCGCTGTGGAATATCAGACCGGGTGGTGGCCGGCGACGCCACAACGCCATGGTCAGCGCGTCCTTGACCAGGCTTGCCTGCATGTGCGACTGCAGGCTCCAGCCCACCACCTGGCGGCTAAACAGGTCGATGACGGCGGCCAGGTACAGCCAGCCTTCGTCGGTTTGGATGTAGGTGATGTCGCCACTCCATAGCTGGTT
>NZ_JAOBSQ010000116.1:0-539 GCF_025246485.1 Acidovorax sp. K2F | reverse complement strand
TGTGCGAAGGGGCAAACCTGCGGCCGGGCGGTTGCGGGGTGCGCCGTGGAACTCGCTCTGCGCTCGCGCGCGCCGCTCAGACATCCACGGCGAGTCAGAGCACGAAGCATGGGCGCTACGACGCCCATGCCACCCCGCAACCGCCCCGCCGCAGGCGCAGCCAGCAGGGGGTGGACAGCCGAACATCCAACAGCCGAACAGCCACACGGGCCATCGCTGCGTTCGGCCCAGCTTTCGCAGCGCGTGGCGCTTGCGCCCGCGAGACGGGGCCGAGCGGAGCGCAGCGAAGCAATGGCCCGAGTGGATGTCCCTCGGGTTCCCTTCTGGATGCGCCTGGGGCGCGCAGGGCGCGGGGTGGCACGCGCGTCGGAGCGCGCGTGCTTCGTGTTCTAGCTCGCCGTGGCTGTTTGAGCGACGCGCGCAGCGCAAAGCGAGTTCCACGGCGCACCCCGTGACCGAGCACCCCAGGTTGCCCCGCAGCGTAGCGAAGGGGTCGCAGACAGCAGGGTCGCCCTTTCTTTGGTGACTTTCTTTCGGAG
>NZ_JAOBSQ010000115.1:0-559 GCF_025246485.1 Acidovorax sp. K2F | reverse complement strand
GGCACCAGAAGCGGAAGGGTCCTGAACTAGCACGCGCTGGCCGTCGCACTGTGCAAGCACGACAGTTCGCAGAGCTCCGGTTTCGGAGTGCATCACTGCAAGCGCTGGTAACGGCGCTAATGTGAGTCGATCACGCGTGCATCGCGAGAGCTTAGCTTTGAGCGATAGATATTTGGCGGCACGAAGAATATCGGAAACAACAAGTGCACCGGTCGACTGAAGGCTCAACTGATGCGCCAAGGTTGCGGGATCGGCGGCCACTTGATGCAACCGAGCAATGATGCATAACCCGACCAGCTGCTCGTGGCAGCTACCTCGTTGCGGCATTGTTGCAACCATTGTTTGTTGCTGTTGTTCTGGATCATCTCCGCAACGGACAGACGCACTGACGCTTGATTCGCGGGGCTCTCCCTCCAAATTGCGCATGGCAATTCCTCAACAATTCTGGTGGATATGTGCCCAATCATCTTTTGTACAGATAGCCTGTCAAAAAATATTCTGCCAACCTGGATACCTATTTATTCCTTGACTGTCGATGCAAAGTAGGCGTTAGACCGCC
>NZ_JAOBSQ010000114.1:0-575 GCF_025246485.1 Acidovorax sp. K2F | reverse complement strand
TCCGGGTCGCGCTGTTTGTCGGCGTTCTTGGTCGAGCTGGGCGCGCCGATGATGGTGGCATCCACGATGGTGCCGGTGCCCACCTTCATGCCTCGGGCCTGCAGCACCTCCCCCACCTTGGCAAACAAGGCCTCGCCCAGCTTGTGCTTCTCCAGCAGGCGGCGAAACTTCAGCAGCGTGGTCCCGTCAGGCACACGTTCACGCCCCAGATCAATGCCTACAAAGCGGCGCAGCGCCGTGCTGTCGAGCAGAGCCTCCTCGCAGGCCTCATCAGCCAGGTTGAACCAGTGCTGCACGAAGTACATCCGCAGCATGCGTTCCAGTCCGATCGGTGGGCGCCCGTTGCCGGCCTTGGGGTAGTGCGGTTCGATGACCGAGCACAACTCCTGCCACGGCACGATCTGCTCCATCGTCGCCAGGAATGTGTCCCGCTTGGTGAGCTTGCGGTATTGCTCGTAGCCGTCGCCTTGATCGGCTGCCATCGCCAGGGTTTGCTGTTTCATCTTCACCTTCGTGTCTCTGGTGTCTCGATACATGCAAACCTCGCGCCACCTCTCAACTTGTTCAGCGTAGCC
>NZ_JAOBSQ010000113.1:0-596 GCF_025246485.1 Acidovorax sp. K2F | reverse complement strand
GGCTACGCTGAACAAGTAGCCGATTTGAGCGATCCGCTGCCCAATGGGTCGCTGACGCGGGGAAGCCTCGCGGTTTGACCGCGTTCCCCGGCCATACCGGCCGTGCTTGCGCACTTGGAGTGCGCAACGGGCGCACTCATGCCGCGAGGCGCTGCCGCGCCAGGTAGATGTTGGCCAGACCCAGCACCACGAACGAACGTGTGGCGTTCTTGGCAAGGCCTCGGTAGCGCACCTTGGCAAAGCCCCAGAGCCGCTTCACCACGGCAAAGACGTGTTCGACTCGGGCGCGGACCTTGGACTTGTTGTGATTCTTCGAGCGCTCGACCTCGTCGATCTCGCCATCCCTGCGCACGCGCTGGTTGGTGAAGTCCTTGGCCTGGGGCGCCTTCGATTCGATCAACGCCCTCTGGCTGGCGTAGGCGCTGTCGCCGTATACACGCTGCTCGTTCCCGTGCAACAGCTCGGGCAATGGATGTTTGTCATGCACGTTGGCTGCCGTGACCACAGCGCTGTGCGCCAGCCCAGTGCGGCTGTCCACGCCGATGTGCATCTTCATGCCGAAGTACCACTGCTGGCCTTTGCGGGTCTGGTGCATC
>NZ_JAOBSQ010000112.1:0-680 GCF_025246485.1 Acidovorax sp. K2F | reverse complement strand
CAAACGCTGACCATCGAAAGCCTGCTGCGCTCGGTGCCCACCTCCAGCAACGCCATCGAGTTCACCCGCGAAGACACCTTCACGAACAACGCGGCGGAAACCGCTGAAGGGGCGGCCAAGCCGGAATCGGCGATCACGTACACGCTGGTGAACCAGCCCGTGTCCACCGTGGCGCACTGGATCAAGATCTCCAAGCAGCTGGCCGCCGACAACGCCGCCCTGGCCGCCTACGTGAACAACCGCATGACCTACGGCGTGAACCGCAAGGTGGAAACGCAGCTGGTGAGCGGCCTGGGCACTGGCGCACTCCTGTCCGGCATGATGAAGACGGGCAACTACACGCTGCACGGCTACCTCTCCGGCGCCCTGGGCTCCACGCTCCCCAAGCTGGTCCTGATCCGCAAGATCCTGGCCGACCTGTGGACCGCTGGCTATCCGGCCGACGCCATCCTGCTGAGCCCAGCTGATTGGGCCCAGATCGAGATTGAGCTGTTCACCACGCCCAGCAACACGGTCCGCGTGTCGGTCGATGCCAACGGCGTCACCCGCTTGTTCGGGGTTCCGGTGATCCAGTCGGTGGGCATCGCTGCTGACACCTTCCTGATCGCCAACTTCGCGCAGGCCTACACCCTCTACAACCGCGAGGGCGTGGTGGTGGAACTGTCCGAGTCTGACAGCGA
>NZ_JAOBSQ010000111.1:0-727 GCF_025246485.1 Acidovorax sp. K2F | reverse complement strand
TGGGCTGCTGCCGGTTCCGTTGACACCGACCTAAGCTTCTTGAGCTTTCTCGAACTGTACGGGACTGAGATAGCCGAGCGTCGAATGCCGGCGCGTCGGGTTGTAGAAGCACTCGATGTAGTCGAACACATCTGAACGGGCCTGCCCTCGTGTGCGGTACACCTTCCTGGCCGTGCGCTCGGTCTTGAGGGAGCTGAAGAAGCTCTCCATGGCCGAGTTGTCCCAGACCTCACCGGCCCGGCTCATGCTGCAAGTGATGCCTTGTTCATCCAGCAGCTTCTGGAAGTGCTCGCTGGTGTACTGGCTACCCTGGTCCGAGTGATGCAACAAGGCCACCGGCTTGCCTCGCCGCCACACGGCCATCATCAGCGCATCCACCACGAGCTGCGAGGTCATGCTCTCCTGCATCGACCAGCCCACGATGCGCCGCGAGTACAGGTCCAGCACCGCCGCCACGTATAGCCAGCCCTCGGCTGTCCAGATGTAGGTGAAGTCGGCTACCCACTTCTGGTTCGGGCCATCGGCCCGGAACTGGCGGTCCAGCACGTTATCGGCCACCGCGCTGCGCGTGCCCCGGTCCTTGGGCAGTCCACGTCGTCGGGGCCTGGCTCGTAGTGCCTGCTCTCGCATGAGTCGCTCGATGCGGTGCAGACCACAGGCTTGACCTTGCTCCAACACGTCGTGCCACACACGGCGCGCGCCGTAGGTGCGGTCGCTGCGCACGAAG
>NZ_JAOBSQ010000110.1:0-766 GCF_025246485.1 Acidovorax sp. K2F | reverse complement strand
GGGAGCTTCAGGGTTGAAGCGCCGCTGCACCAGGTCAGGTGCCACCGGCAGGCTGTGGCGGCTGTCGGTGGTGACCACGAACTTGCGTTTCGTTTTGGCCTTGATGCCGTGCTGCTGCATGAGCTTGCGAACCCGGTCTTTGCCCACCCGGATGCCTCGGGCCACAAGCTCCTTGTGCATGCGTGGCCAGCCGTATTCGCCCTTGACCTCGGCGTGGATGGCACGGATGTGCGCCAGCAGGGCTTCATCGCTGTAGAGTCGGCCAGGGCCGCTGCGGCCATGACCATCCTCTCGCCGGCGCAGCCAGTTGAAGTACCCGCTGGCGCTGACCTCCAGCACCCCGCAGGACACGCTCACCGGGTAACGGTACTTCATTTGGTCAATCCAGGCGTACCTCGCAGCGTGTCCTGCGCGAAGTACGCCGCAGCTTTTTTTGCGATGTCGCGCTCCATGCGAAGGCGAGCATTCTCGGCGCGCAGCCGGGCAATCTCCATCTGCTCGGGCGAGACTTTGGTCGCCTTGTCGGCGCTGCCAACGTCGTTCAGCTCTCCCTTGGATGACAGTCGCACCCAGTTGCCCAGACTGGCCTTGGGAATGCCCAGCACCTTGGCCACCACCGCAATCGCCTGGCCAGCTCGCACCTGCCGAACCGCCTCCAGTTTGAACTCCCGCGTGTACTGCGCACGCACTTGCTTGTCACTCATTGCTCAACTCCTTGTCGGTATTTTCAACAAGGGTTAAGAACTCCACTTTTCAGGGGCAACCT
>NZ_JAOBSQ010000011.1:0-1064 GCF_025246485.1 Acidovorax sp. K2F | reverse complement strand
TCCTCGATCTCGTTGTGGCTGATGCCGTCCTTGCAGGGGATGAAGATCATGCCGCTGGGCGCGAGCTTGGCCATGTACACGGCATCGTGCCCCGCGCCGGAGACGGCGGGCATGTGGCTATAGCCCAGCTTGGCGGCGGCGCGGCCCACGGCCTCCACACACTCGGGCTGGAACAACTGCGCGGGGTAGCTGGACACCATCTCGATGTGCACCTGTACGCCGTGCTCCTTGGCCACCTGGTCGGCAAAGGCCTTGACCTCGGCAGCCATGGCGTCCACCAGCGCGTCGGTGCTGTTGCGCAGGTCGATGCTGAACTTGACCCGGCCGGGGATGACGTTGCGGCTGTTGGGGAAGACTTGCACCATGCCCACGGTGCCGCGCCCGTGCGGCGGGTGGCGGTGGGCCGCTGCCACCACGTCTTGCATGATGCGCGTGGCGGCCAGCATCGCGTCCTTGCGCAGGGCCATGGGCGTGGGGCCCGCGTGGGCTTCCATGCCGGTCACGGTGCAGTCAAACCAGCGGATGCCCAGCACGCCGCTGACCACGCCGATGGTCTTGTCGTTGTCTTCCAGCACGGGGCCTTGTTCGATGTGGGTTTCAAAGTAGGCGCCAATGGGGTGGTCGCCGGGCTCCTGGTCGCCGATGTAGCCGATGCGCTCGAGTTCGCCCTTCACCGTCTTGCCTTCGGTGTCGGTGGCGGCGTAGGCGTGTTCCAGCGTGAAGGCTTTGGCAAACACGCCCGAGCCCATCATCACGGGCACGAAGCGCGATCCTTCTTCGTTGGTCCAGAAGGCGACTTCGATGGGGGCTTCGGTTTCGATGCCGTGGTCGTTGAGCGTGCGCACGACTTCGATGCCGGCGAGCACGCCGTAGTTGCCATCGAACTTGCCGCCGGTGGGCTGGGTGTCGATGTGGCTGCCGGTCATGATGGGTGGCAGGCTGTTGTTGCGGCCCGGGCGGCGCATGAAGCCGTTGCCGATCTTGTCGATGGTGACGGTCATGCCCGCTTCGCGCGCCCAGCGGGTCACCAAGTCACGGCCCTGCTTGTCCAGGTCGGTGAGGGT
>NZ_JAOBSQ010000109.1:0-815 GCF_025246485.1 Acidovorax sp. K2F | reverse complement strand
GTGATCCTGCATGCAGGGCAGGCGAACCGAAGGGGCGCACCGTGCCGACTGCAGACGCTCGCAACGGGTAACTGGTGGCTGCGGTGCAGGTACGGCTCGCCGTACGTTTCGATGTCGTCTCGTAGACAACCTGGACAGTACCTAGCACCCGGCAGAAACTGTGAGTGGCCCAATATTGTCAGTTTGGTGGCTCGACTACTTGTGGCGTCTATTCTGATCTGGCGCCGGACTTCGGTTGCTTGATTGAAGGACAGCCAGAAGGGCAAGACAGTCAGTTCACGAAGCATTTGCGGATAGGTGTAGCCCAGCGGTGCCAGCAATCTTTCGAGATTGCCATTCTGAATGGGTGGGTTGAAGAATGGCGAGATAGTGCGTCGCCCATAACCCGACTCTTCTAGAAGGCTACGCCACAGGCCAGACCCGTTGTACAGCAACAGTCGCGTCAAGAGCGACGCGAGCATTTCGTCAGGGTAGGCCGTGGGGACGTAGGGAATTCTGAGCATTGAGCAGTTCGGTGCGTCGGTTCGCATAGGTTGTAAGGGCATCTGACCATAGACGCAGGCCTGCGAGACGCTGAATGCGCCACAGTTGAAATTGCCGACCGTCCTTAACTAAAAGGGCAATGGCGTAGTCGACACGGCGCATGCCAAAGGCCTGTACCGACTCAGCCGCCTTATCCAGCAATGCGCAAAGCTGGGGAAGTTTGCTCTGATTGCGTCTCACCATCGTCTCGTCAAGTGGGCGTATCAGGCGGGTCTTAGTCAAGCGTTGCGGTGGCGTCTCGTTTAGAAGCAAGTCAATCTGACTCTGCAGCA
>NZ_JAOBSQ010000108.1:0-858 GCF_025246485.1 Acidovorax sp. K2F | reverse complement strand
GGTGTAGAAGAAATAAATTAAAATCCTGTCGCACTGACCAAGCAGGAGCAATGCAATGGCAAAGACAGGCCGACCGCCCGTGATATCCACTGGGGAGTACGCAGCCTTGCGCGAGGTAGTGCGCGACAACCCCCAGGCGACACTGCCGGAGTTGGCCCTGGTCTGGGGCGAACGCATGGGCCGCAACGCCCCCAGCACAGTGACCCTGCGTGCAGCGCTCAAGGCCGCTGGGTTACAGCGGACACGGCCCAAGCAGCAACTGGCACGCGCCAACCCCCAGCAGCCTGGCACCCGCTACGGCTACACCGCCCTGCATCGCCCCAGCAGCGACTCGGGCATGGCCCTTGCCCTCACAGACGCGGAATGGGCACTGGCCCAGGACTTGTTCGAACCAGAGCCCGGCGCGCCAGGTCGGCCTGCAACGTACTCTCGACGCAGCGTGGTTGAAGCGTGCTGCTACGTGCTGCGCACCGGCTCGTCCTGGCGCAACCTGCCCACCCAGATCTATCCTCCCTGGCAGTCGGTGCAAAAAGCCTTTGTACGCTGGGCCCGTCAAGGCAAGTTTGAAGCGCTGCACGAGCGTCTGCGCCAGCAGTGGCGTCAACGTGTGGAGCGCGCAGAGCAGCCCAGTGAAGCCGTGATCGACTCCCAATCCAACCGTGGCAGCCCTCAGGGCGGAACGCTGGGCTTTGATGCGGGCAAGAAGGTTCAAGGGCGCAAGCGCCATCTGGTCGTGGATACGCTGGGATTGTTGCTGGCGGTGGTGGTCACCAGCGCCGCTGTACCGGACCGCGCAGCGGCTGGGCAAGCAGTGGCACAGGCGTGCGCACGCACAGGCGGGTCGTTGAAGGTGTTGTG
>NZ_JAOBSQ010000107.1:0-869 GCF_025246485.1 Acidovorax sp. K2F | reverse complement strand
AGGCAATGCTGAACAAGTAACGTCATATCCATCGCACAGCCATTTGAATGCCAAATGGCCCGCAAAGATACTGTGCTTTGCCCCACAGGGCCTGTTTCGGGAGCCTTTGAGCCCCCTTCGGCCCCTTACGGGCGCACCTGTCCCTGCAGGCGCCCTCGGGCAAGGTAGATGTTGGCCAGCGCCAAGGCCGTGAACGCACGCGTGGCGTTCTTTTGCAGCCCGCGATAGCGCACCTTGGTGAATCCCCACAGGCGCTTTACCACCGCAAAGACATGCTCGACCCGAGCGCGCACCCGTGACTTGTTGCGGTTCTTGGCCCGCTGAACTTCGTCCACCTCGCCCGCACGGCGGATGCGCTGGTTGGTGAAGTCCTTGGCCCTGGGGGCTTTGCTCGCTATCAGTGTTTTCTGGCTGGCATAGGCCGAGTCGCCGTACACGCGTCGCTCATTGCCATGCAGCAGATCGGGCAGTGGGTGTTTGTCGTGCACGTTGGCCGCCGTCACCACGGCGCTGTGCGCCAGCCCGCTTTGGCTGTCCACCCCAATGTGCAGCTTCATGCCGAAATACCATTGCTGGCCTTTGCGAGTCTGATGCATGTCGGGGTCACGCGCCTTGTCGGCGTTCTTGGTAGAACTGGGCGCTGCGATGATGGTGGCATCCACGATGGTGCCGGTATTGACCTTGAAGCCGCGCTCCTGCAATTGCTGGCCTACCTTGGCAAACAGGGCTTCGCCCAGTTTGTGCTCATGGAGCAGATTGCGAAACTTCAGCAGCGTGGTGGCATCGGGCACCCGTTCACGACCCAGGTCAATGCCCGCAAAGCGGCGCAGACTGGCACTGTCATACAGAGCCTCCTCGCACGCCAGATC
>NZ_JAOBSQ010000106.1:0-877 GCF_025246485.1 Acidovorax sp. K2F | reverse complement strand
TCCCCTTACTCATGGAATTCGTAGTCGAGTTGTCCGAACGAGTCTAGATTCAGAGCATGGTCAACACCATGCTTGATGCAGCCATCGAGGCCGTCACAGAGACAAGCGATCGACTAGTGATCCACGCAGCATGTGCTATCGGCCCTGGCTAGCGGTCGACGACCGTTCTGGGCTGTATCGGCTGTTTTTCAAACCGCTTTTCCTGGTCGATGGGAGCCAAGGGCTGACACAGTCCACAGGCGCACAGTTGGTGACTCGTCTTCAAAACCTGCTCTGAAACAAGCAGTCACGCTAGCTCCTCCAGCACCTTGCAACTCCTGCAACACGCGCGTGGTAAGTAACACGCGCGTGTTATGAGTGAAGCAGCGTTTGTGCAGCCCGTCGATTTCAGGGTACTGGAAGTGGCCAGGTCCGCCCCGGCTCCGAGCAGTTCGCGATAATTGACATGCTCTGAGGCTAAGACAGCTCTTGGCGGGAAAGTAATTCGCCAGGGACTGAATCCTGATGTCAAAAGATCGCCTCAATATATGGCGGCTTCGCTGATGCGCATTCCTGCGATGGCACTCGTGCGAACCTTCGCTCTGGCCAATTTCATGCTCGCTGCAGGCTATATAGCAATTCTCATCGCGATACCCACTCTTCGCCTGACGATGAATAGTT
Source organism: Acidovorax sp. K2F (assembly GCF_025246485.1). Taxonomy (NCBI): domain Bacteria; kingdom Pseudomonadati; phylum Pseudomonadota; class Betaproteobacteria; order Burkholderiales; family Comamonadaceae; genus Acidovorax; species Acidovorax sp. K2F. The sequence continues at coordinate 217 of NZ_JAOBSQ010000106.1, read as the reverse complement.
GGGCTCCACTCATTACCATTGTGTCGAGCTGCTACACCATTTTCATGTGGCCTCAGGAGCGCAAGCATGCAGCCTAACCTTTCCGTAAAGCAGACCTGTTTTCGGTAATCAGCTTGAGTCAAACGTTGAGTGCCTGCTTTCAACTACTTCCACCGAGTGCTCCTGATCGGATTCAGCCCCACGGCGGGGGATGTCAGCGGGCCCTGAGCTGTCTTAA
>NZ_JAOBSQ010000105.1:0-890 GCF_025246485.1 Acidovorax sp. K2F | reverse complement strand
GACATCGCCAACGTGAAGATGAGCATGAACCCCTTTGACGAAATCGCCGTTGAAGAGGCCGTGCGCCTGAAAGAAAAAGGCCTGGTGACCGAAGTCATCGCAGTCTCCTGCGGCGTGGCCCAGTGCCAGGAAACCCTGCGCACCGCCATGGCGATTGGCGCCGACCGCGCCATCCTGGTCGAGACCGACGTGGAACTGCAGCCCCTGGCCGTGGCCAAGCTGCTGAAGGCCCTGGTGGACAAAGAGCAACCCTCGCTCATCATCCTGGGCAAACAAGCCATCGACGACGACGCCAACCAGACCGGCCAGATGCTGGCGGCCCTGGCCGACCTGCCCCAGGCCACGTTCGCCAGCAAGGTTGAACTGGCTGCAGACAAGGTCAGCGTGACCCGCGAAGTGGACGGCGGCCTGGAAACCCTGGCCCTGACCCTGCCCGCCGTCATCACCACCGACCTGCGCCTGAACGAGCCCCGCTACGTCACCTTGCCCAACATCATGAAGGCCAAGAAAAAGCAGCTCGATACCGTCAAGCCCGAAGACCTCGGCGTGGACGTGGCTCCGCGCCTGAAGACCCTCAAGGTGACCGAGCCCGCCAAGCGCGGCGCAGGCATCAAGGTGGCCGACGTGGCCGCCCTGGTCGAAAAACTCAAGAACGAAGCGAAGGTGATCTAAATGTCGGTACTCGTTATTGCTGAACACGACAACGCGTCCATCAAGGGCGCCACGCTGAACACCGTCACGGCCGCAGTGGCCTGCGGTGGCGACGTGCACGTGCTGGTGGCCGGCCACAACGCCGGCGCTGCTGCACAAGCCGCCTCCAAAATAGCCGGTGTTGCCAAGGTCATCCACGCCGACGCCCCTGGCCTGGAACACGGCCTGGCAGAAAACGT
>NZ_JAOBSQ010000104.1:0-925 GCF_025246485.1 Acidovorax sp. K2F | reverse complement strand
ATTTCAAGAAGAAGCCAGAGGGGTCTCTTGGACCGAACATCCTAAATTTGAATCCACGCCGTCTCATCATTCTCCTGCGGTCATCCGTTGGGTTGAAAGAAGTCCTACGCAGGGATGATCTGCTCCCTAGCGAGAATGCTGAAGACATGGATTGCTTGGCGGATCCACTAGCGAATGGTGGTGTATCGATTGCGAGAGGCAATCTCGTCATCGAATTGCAAGATTGGCGAAGCTGCGGTAGCTATGGCGTGGTGAACGAAAAGTTCACTTTCCGCACTCAGGGCACTCGGTTTCAACTTATTAGTTATGACCGCTCTGAGTCCTCCCGTAGCACTGGCGAAAGATCCGAGTACAGCGCCAATTATCTGACGGGCAAAAAGAAGATAACGACGGGACTGAATGACTTTAGGGACTTCAAGGGAGAGGTTTCTTGGAAGAGGCTTCCGTCCAAGAGGGCTTTCTTCTTGAACGAAATCTCCCTCTATTGCGACGCAGCTGATCCAGCGCAAAAGGACAATTGGTGTCAGTAGCTATGCTCCATATGCCCAACCCATCGGTCAGCACGGACGCTGCGCGATGAAGCCGCGAAGCGCCGGTTACCTCAAACGTTGAGCGTCCGCTTCCATTCGCTTCCACCGGCTGCTCCTGGCCGAATTCTGCCCCACGACGAGGGGCGCTAGCGGGCCCGATCGAGTCCTTCGCCGTCCCAAACTGGGTGCCGAAGAGCTGTCATTCGGCGCAGCAGTGCTGAACCTCAAGTGAATTCAGTGCTTCTTGGTCTTGGTGAACACGACCAACTCATACATCATCTTGCGATACGCCATCAGCCGTTGATTCACTGCCAAGAGATCGGCTTGCAGCTCGTCGTACTTCGGATACCTTTGCTGAATCTCTTGCGGCGACTGCTCAATAAAGTCGGAATGTG
>NZ_JAOBSQ010000103.1:0-1091 GCF_025246485.1 Acidovorax sp. K2F | reverse complement strand
TTAGGGCATCAACACCGTTCGCCCCACATGAGAACGAATTGCCTGCATGATGAATGGCGATGGACTGGTAGCTCCAGTCATTCTGGGGAATCTTGGCAGGGTTCAAAGCCTGCCACGTTTTTCGTTCAACAATATTTACCCTATCAATGATTACTTGCCTGATTTTTTCTTGATCAGCAACAAGGCATGCTGCGGTGGGATTGAGAATTCTTATGATATCTTTGTTCAGGGCCCTGTGAGTCGAACCATGGGGAAGAATGATGGAGTCTGCGGGTGTGACGCCAATCATTTTTTGAAATACATGGATTGCTTGGAGTGTTTCAGGAGAAATTCTGCCATCTTCTTTGATGGGCTGATAGCCGATCTTGCAATTCATATGGCGGTTGAGAGCCTGCTGAACCGCTTGTACCTCATGAGGGTTATTTCCGACAGTTTTCCCAATTGGCGAAGTGATTTTAATTTCGGCCATTATTAATATCTTATTAAATGGTGCTCTCTCTCAGCGAGTCTTGGTACGGAGCACTCATCCCTACCAGACGGCTGAGATACAGATTGGCAAATGCCAATCACAAAAAGCTCGACCCCATCAAACAGCCTGTAGGGGATTTTCTGAGAGCCCTAAGGGGCAAGTGATCACTGGGAATACCGCTTTCGGTGTTGTCGAGAGGCATTTGAGCAGCCTGCTACCCTGCGGTGCCTCCGCGGCAGCTCCATCGTTTAAGCACTGGTGGCGAGCTGTTCATGTCGTGCTCGGCAACACAAGACGCAATGTTTTTGTCGAGCGGCTTGGTAGCAGTGGCCGATGTCCCGGCGTATTCACAAGCTACCCAGTAAACGCGGTCGGCAGGAGCGAACAGCCACCGCGAGGTGAGCGTCTTGCCTTTGCGCTGCGCGCTGCTGGGCGCTAGTTGGGCCATCTCCTCTGGTGGCCCCGCGTAGAAGGAAATATTGGCAAGAGGATGCGTGTCGTTGCTGCTGCGGGTTTGCCAATCTGAAATAAGGGCGGGCGAGGGCGTCTGTTGGACCTGAATTGATGGTGGGCAAGCGGTGGCCTTGTGGGCCGCCGCGTTGCCCGGGGCCTCTTGCGCGAT
>NZ_JAOBSQ010000102.1:0-1152 GCF_025246485.1 Acidovorax sp. K2F | reverse complement strand
TGCGCTGTCCACACCAGGTGGCCGCTGTTGTCGCTCAGCTCTTCCGGCAGGCCGTTGAGCTGGGTGTGGAAGTAATACACCTTGCAAAACGAGGTCTAGGCTGTGGCCCCTTGCGTGCCAGTTCCAGGGATGGCTTGTCGTTGCGACTGGGTTTCCAGCATCGCTCAGTATTGCGCTTTCGCCGTTGATGATTTGGAGAGTTTTTGGCTTTCAGCGTCTGTGGGTAGAGCGCTAGCCGCTATCGTTTTTAATTTCTGGATCTGCTGCGTCGGCTCTTGGATGGCTCCAGCCCCCTTGCTCCGTGGCGGCCCCGCTGGCATGAAGGCGCGCCAGCGGTGCATAGCTGACAAACATCGGGACGAAATCAGCCCGCCGGAAATTTCAATACTTCGCCAATCGGCTATATTGGCTTCAGCCCTTTGAACGCAGAAAAATTCTCGAAACATCCCCCGTTTGATCGAATGAAATCAAGAGCATCATCAAAAGAATTAAACTCAGAGATTTTTTCGTAGTCGTGAATATCTTCTACGATGTCCATTTCAGATACGGGAATCTTAAAAAAATAGCAGATGAACTTTGAGCCTTCCCTCTTCATCGCGAACTGAAGAAAGAAAACAACATTACCATCGCACTCTTCACAAGAATAACCCCGCGTCTTTCCCGAATTTATTGCCTCAATAATTTTCTGCACACTCAAAATCATTCCCCTATATCGATTCGAACCATTTTACCGTCCGATTTTTTAATGTTGATATGGGGCTTGGATCCGTGCCCAGTGCCTTTTGGATCATTATGTCCATAAACACGCCCAGTCTTTGAGTCCATCGCGTAGTCTTTACGGTATCGAACTTGACCATCGTTTTTCTTGAACTGCTCCATTTTTCTCTGCTTACGGATACCTTGAGCATCTTGCGACCCAATGCCTCTTACCTTTTGGGCTCCAGGAAATGCTGCTTTTAGCAATTCATCTGCTTCTTTTTTAGTTTTGACGTTAACTGCTGTCCCATTGCCTCCGTTACGCAATGCAGCAATTTTTTTATCGCACGGCGACCACCCCCAAGGATCAATCCAGCTAATGGGGTTGGGCGCATACTGGTGCAGGTTCAATCCGCCCGACAGCCCAATCGGATCCGGCGTCGTAAACGCCCCCAA
>NZ_JAOBSQ010000101.1:0-1161 GCF_025246485.1 Acidovorax sp. K2F | reverse complement strand
GCGCATGGGTCGCGCCCACGTCGTCATCAAAATTCCCGAATGACCGAAGATGGACATGAGAGGGGCACAAGACTCGTGACTGCGCCGGCTGACTTGTGATGGGCCCGTGTGACTGTGCGCCTACCGAGGGAGAACATCTGAACGTGCAACTGGATGTACGTCGCAGCCCAGAGCGTTGAAATAGACCTCGTCTCCCGGAGCAATGTTTGTTCCTGTGTGCAACAACGCGAAGTGCCACCGGGTGCGGTTCACTTGCCGCCATTTAATGACCACGATCCGGCCTGCCGGGCTTTTGCTCGCACCCGGACAGCGAACGCCACGTATTTCTGCGGCTTCGTCTGCTGATAGCAGTCTGCTCACTTTTCCGATACGCCAGCCATCGGACCACGCGTACCGGCCCTCGTAGATCGGCGTGCTGCAACCCGCGACGTTCAAGAGCGCCAGGATGGCGACAGACCAGCTCATTGCCCTCTTCGTCATGACAGTTCCTTCGGAGTACCTTGTCGTGGTGGTGTGAAACCAGGTGGCCTCCTGCACGATAACCAATTACCCCTTTCCCCGCAGGCATTGCGTGTGGCTATCAAAAGCGTAATCGGAAGGTCACTGTCAGGTAGGGGTCAAATTTCTAGACTTCTCTCCGTGGTGCAGAAATCGCCACCTGGATGAACCATATCGGGCATCCGGCGCCACAGGAGACCATCATGAAAGTTCGTACCGCAATCCTCGTCGCCAGCCTTGCTGCATCCGCCACCGCCTCTTTCGCCACATCCGTTTACCACGCAAGCCCCAGCCAGGAGGAAGGCGTGAGCCTGGCCGCCGACCATCTGGGCAATGCGGTGAGCCGCCAAGCGGTTGAAAACACCGTACTGGCCGCCCAGAAGGACGGTTCGCTGTACTGGATCAGCCGTGGCTATCCGGCCACTTATCCACTCGTTCCGGGCCCCAAACTGACCAAGACCCGCCAGCAAGTCCTCGATGAGTTGCAGTCAGCCAAGCGCAACCCCGTCGGCCGTGACGGTGTGCGGGATATGGGCGGCGAAGCTGGCTGGGTCGATGCCCGCCAACTGCCCTGAACCCTCTCAACGATCACCGGCAACCGCGTGCCCTCCCAAACCGGCCTGCGGTTGCACCTGAACCATTGCCATTTACCCAAAAAGGAAA
>NZ_JAOBSQ010000100.1:0-1168 GCF_025246485.1 Acidovorax sp. K2F | reverse complement strand
ATTAAGCAATGATCTTGGCCACGACGCCAGCGCCCACGGTACGGCCGCCTTCGCGGATAGCGAAGCGCAGACCTTCTTCCATGGCGATGGGGTTGATCAGCTTCACAGTGATCGACACGTTGTCACCAGGCATGACCATTTCCTTGTCGGCTGGCAGCTCGATGGCGCCAGTCACGTCGGTCGTGCGGAAGTAGAACTGGGGACGGTAGTTGTTGAAGAAAGGAGTGTGGCGACCGCCTTCGTCCTTGCTCAGCACATACACCTCAGCCGTGAAGTGGGTGTGGGGCTTGATCGAGCCGGGCTTGCACAGCACTTGGCCACGCTCCACGTCTTCGCGCTTGGTACCGCGCAGCAGCAGGCCGACGTTGTCGCCAGCTTGGCCTTGGTCCAGCAGCTTGCGGAACATTTCCACACCGGTGCAGGTGGTCTTTTGCGTGTCGCGGATACCCACGATTTCGATTTCTTCGCCGACCTTGATGATGCCGCGTTCCACGCGACCGGTCACCACGGTGCCACGGCCGGAGATGGAGAACACGTCCTCCACAGGCATCAGGAAGGCACCGTCCACAGCGCGCTCAGGCGTGGGGATGTAGGTGTCCAGGGCTTCGGCCAGCTTCATGATGGCTTCTTCACCCAGCTTGCCCTTGTCGCCTTCCAGGGCGAGCTTGGCGGAGCCACGGATGATGGGGGTGTCGTCGCCTGGGAAGTCGTACTTGTCCAGGAGTTCGCGCACTTCCATTTCGACGAGTTCCAGCAGTTCTTCGTCGTCCACCATGTCGCACTTGTTCAGAAACACGATGATGTAAGGCACGCCCACTTGGCGAGCCAGCAGGATGTGCTCGCGGGTCTGGGGCATTGGGCCGTCAGCAGCAGAGCAGACCAGGATAGCGCCGTCCATCTGGGCAGCGCCGGTGATCATGTTCTTCACATAGTCGGCGTGGCCGGGGCAGTCCACGTGAGCGTAGTGGCGGTTGGCCGTTTCGTATTCCACGTGGGCGGTGTTGATCGTGATACCGCGGGCCTTTTCTTCGGGCGCAGCGTCGATCTGGTCGTAGGCCTTGGCTTCGCCGCCGAACTTGGCGGACAACACGGTAGCGATCGCTGCCGTCAGCGTCGTCTTGCCATGGTCCACGTGACCGATCGTGCCCACGTTCACGTGGGGCTTGGT
>NZ_JAOBSQ010000010.1:0-55060 GCF_025246485.1 Acidovorax sp. K2F | reverse complement strand
GAGGCGGCACACGCCGCCCTTGGGGGTGGCGCCGATCTGCGCCAGCTCCATCAGCGATGCCCACAGGCGATCGCCGTTGATGCGCAGGTTCTCGATTTCGGGTTTGACTTTTGTGTCCATGGTGTTCTCCAGATGCATTGCAGCGCTTAGCGCGCCACCGCCGAGGGGGCCAGGTCCTGCGCACGCTTTTGCACGGCCTGGAAGTTCGCGCCAAACGCGGGGCGCTTGATATAGCGGCCCTTGCCCTGCTCGGCCCGTAGGTCGCCATTGGCAAACACCACGCGCCCTTGGCTGACGGTGTGACTGGGAATGCCGCGCACGGTGCGGCCTTCAAAAATGTTGAAGTCACCCTTGCTGAACTGCGTCTTGGCCGAGAAGGTCTTGGTGCCTTGCGGGTCCCACAGCACCAGGTCGGCATCGGCGCCTTCGCCGATGTAGCCTTTGCGCGGGTAGATGTTGAACAGCTTGGCCGCGTTGGCCGAGGTGATGGCCACGAACTCGCTGGGCGTAAGTCGCCCGGTGTTCACGCCACCATCCCACAGCGCGGCCATGCGCTCTTCCACGCCGCCCGTGCCGTTGGGGATCTTGGCGAAGTTCTCCTTGCCCATGGCCTTTTGCGCGGCGCAGAAGGTGCAGTGGTCTGTCGCCGTGGTGTGCAGCTGGCCCGACTGCAGGCCGCGCCACAGCGCCTCCTGGTGGCCCTTGGGGCGGAAGGGTGGGCTCATCACATAGGCGGCGGCCTTGGCAAAGTCGGGGTCGCGGTACACGCTGTCGTCCACCAGCAGGTGGCCCGCCAGCACCTCGCCGTACACGCGCTGGCCGCGCGCGCGGGCGCGGGCAATCGCGTCGGCCGATTCCATGCAGCTCACGTGGACCACGTAGATCGGCACGCCCAGCACATCGGCAATGGCGATGGCGCGGTTGGCGGCTTCGGCCTCCACCATCGGTGGGCGCGACAGCGGGTGGCCCTCAGGCCCGGTGATGCCCATCTTGGCGACCTCCTGCTGCAGCAGGTACACCAGCTCACCGTTCTCGGCGTGCACCGTGGGCATGGCGCCCAGCTCCAGCGCGCGCTTGAAGCTGTTCACCAGGGTTTCGTCGTCGCACATGATGGCGTTCTTGTAGGCCATGAAGTGCTTGAAGCTGTTCACCCCCTCCTGCTGCACCAGCGTGCCCATGTCGGCGCGCACCTGCTCGCTCCACCAGGTGATGGCGACGTGGAAGGAATAGTCGGCAGCCGACTTCTCCGCCCAGCCCCGCCACTTGTGGTAGGCGTCCAGGATGGGTTCCTGCGGGTCGGGGATCACGAAGTCGATGATGCTCGTGGTGCCGCCCGCCAGCGCGGCGGCCGTGCCGGTGAAGAAGTCGTCCATGGTGACGGTGCCCATGAACGGCAGCTGCATGTGCGTGTGCGGGTCGATGCCGCCGGGCAGCACGTACTGGCCGCTGGCGTCCAGCGTCTCTGCACCCGCGGGGGCCTGGGCCGCAGCGTCGTCCCCCACGGCCACGATGCGGCCATCGACACACAACACATCGGCGCGCTGTTCACGGTCGGCGTTGACCACGGTGCCACCGCGGATCACAAGGGCTTGGCTCATGGGGGTCTCCTTCAGGGATACGGATCAATTCAAAAAAAAGGGACCCTGCACTGGCACCAGGCCCAGGCAGGGTCCGGGGCATCACTTCTTCTTGGCCGTCAGGTAGTAGTAGGTGCCGGCCACCGCCAGGCTGAAGAACCAGCCCGCATCGAACAGCGACAACCAGATGGCAGGCATGCCCGCCTTGTCCACCACACCCGACACGGCAAGGTAGCCCGGCAGGCAGGGCAGCACGCCCAGTGCGAAAGCGATCAGGGCCTGCAGGTTCCAGCCGTTGCTGTACTCGTATTCACCGCCACGGCGGTACAGGTCGTCCACCTTCAGTTCGCTCTTGCGCACCAGGTAGTAGTCCACCAGCAGGATGCCCGCGATGGCGCCCAGCAGCGTGCCGTAGCCGCCCAGCCAGGTGAACAGGTAGCCGCCCGAGGTGGCCAGCAGTTTCCAGGGCATGAACAGCAGACCGATGCCTGCAGCGATCAGGCCGCCCATGCGGAAGCTGATCTTGGACGGCGCGCACTGGCTGAAGTCATACGACGGCGAAACCAGGTTGGCGGCCACGTTGGTGGTGAGGTTGGCGAGCAAGATCACCAGCAGGCCCAGGCCTGCGGCCACGCTGCCCATCTGCGTGAGCAGACCATCGGGGAACAGCTGGGCCTTGCCGTACAGGATGGCCGAGGCAGAGAAGCCGATCACGCCCACCATGGAGAACAGCGCCATGGGAATCGGCAGGCCGATGGCCTGCCCCACCACCTGGTCCTTCTGCGACTTGGCAAAGCGGGTGAAGTCCGGAATGTTGAGTGCCAGCGTGGCCCAGAAGCCGACCAGGCCGGTGAGCGCCGCCCAGGTCTTGGGGCCGCCCTCGACCACCTTGGCGGGCAGGTTGAAGAGCTGGCCCGAGGGCACCTTCATCATCAGCACCACAACCAGTGCGATGGACGCAATGATCATCAGCGGCGCCGCAATCACCTCCAGCATGCGGATGGACTCCGGCCCCTTCCAGATGAACCAGATGTGCACCGCCCAAAACGCCAGAAAGCACATGAACTGCGAGGTGCTGATGGTCTGCCCATCGGCCGGTCCCGCGAGCCCCATGCCCAGGATGTTGAGGAACCCGTGCAGCGCCAGCGCGCCAAAGTAGCAGTTGATGGAGAACCAGCCACACGCCACCAGCCCGCGCAGCACGGCGGGCAGGTTGGCGCCTTTCACGCCAAACGATGCACGCGCCAGCACCGGGAACGGCACGCCGTACCGGGGCCCCACGCGCCCGATGAGCACCATGGGCACCAGCACGATGCAGTTGGCCAGGAACACCAGCCACACGGCCATCTGCCAGGTGAAGCCTTGGTCCAGCATGGAGCTGGCCATGGTGTAGGTGGGCACACACACGACCATGCCCACCCAGAGTGCGGCAAAGTCCTTCCACGTCCAGTGTCGCTGCGCGGCGGTGGTGGGGAGCAGATCTTCATTGGCGAGCGTGTTGGATGCATCGCCGGGCATCAGCCCCGCCACATGGGCCGCGCTGCCGGTACTGTTGGTCATGCCTGTACTCCTGTCAAAGACGTCGTTGGGGTTGCACACAACCCGCTGTCTGTTCCAGCGCCCTCACGCTGGCAGATGGCGGGCAAAGGGAAGCGAGCGATGCTAGAGATCACGCAAGAACTGCACCAGATGCAGTGCAGCATGCGTTGCAAATCGGCACCACAACGGGTGCTGTCACAACGCTTTGCGGGGTCGGTGGCACAAGCTCGCAGGGGCACATATCAAGCGGCTGCAGACACGCGCTGCGGGTTGTTGGGGTGCGTGGTCCAGTTGGCGTATTCGCCCGTCACCGTCTTGCCGGTGCGCACATCCACCTCGCCCGGCTCCAGCGCGCGCATGGTGATGCACTCGGGCACGGGGCAGATCGACACGCACAGGTTGCAGCCCACGCACTCGGCCTCGTTGATTTCGAACTTGCGCACACCGCCTTCCTTGGTGAAGGTGATGGCCTGGTGCGAGGTGTCTTCGCAGACCACATGGCAGCGGCCGCACTGGATGCAGGCATCCTGGTTGATGACAGCTTTTTCGATGTGGTTGAGGTTGAGGTTCTTCCAGTCCTTCACGGTAGGCACGGCCTGGCCCTTGAAGTCGTCGAGCGTGGCATACCCGTGCTCGTCCATGAAGTTGGACAGGCCGTCGCACATGTCCTGCACGATCTTGAAGCCATACACCATGGCGGCCGTGCACACCTGCACCGTGCCGCAGCCGAGCGCAATGTATTCGGCCGCGTCGCGCCAGGTGGTGATGCCGCCAATACCGCTGATGGGCAGGCCAGCGGTCTGCGCGTCGCGTGCAATCTCGGCCACCATGTTCAGCGCAATCGGCTTGACGGCCGGGCCGCAGTAGCCGCCGTGCGAGCCCCAGCCGTCCGTGCTCGGGCTCATCACCATGCGGTCCAGGTCCACACCCATGATGGAGTTGATGGTGTTGATGAGCGACACCGCATCGGCTCCGCCCGCCTTGGCGGCGCGTGCGGGCTGGCGCACGTCGGTGATGTTGGGGGTGAGCTTCACGATCACTGGCAGCTTGCAGTAGTGCTTGCACCAGGCCGTGACCATCTGGATGTATTCAGGCACCTGGCCCACAGCCGCGCCCATGCCACGCTCGCTCATGCCATGTGGGCAGCCGAAGTTGAGTTCAATGCCGTCGGCGCCGGTGTCTTCCACGAGCGGCAGGATGTTCTTCCAGCTCTCTTCCACGCACGGCACCATCAGCGAAACGATCATGGCGCGGTCCGGCCAGTTGCGTTTGACGCGCTTGATTTCTTCCAGGTTGGTGTGCAGCGGCCGGTCGGTGATCAGCTCGATGTTGTTCAGGCCAATCACGCGGCGGTCTTGCGACATGAGTGTGGAGTAGCGCGGGCCGTTGACGTTGACCACCGGTGGGTCTTCGCCCAGCGTCTTCCACACCACGCCGCCCCAGCCCGCCTCGAAGGCGCGGGTGACGTTGATCTCCTTGTCGGTGGGTGGTGCGGAGGCCAGCCAGAAGGGGTTGGGGCTCTGGATGCCCAGGAAATTGCTGCGAATGTCTGCCATGGGGTGCTCCCGTGAAAACTGGGGTGAAGGGGTTCAAGCCATCAGTGCGGCGTGGATGGACACAGCGGCGACCTTGCCGTGCTCCACCGCTTCCACCGTGAGGTCGCGGCCGCCCACACGGCAGTCGCCACCGGCCCATACACGCGGCAGGCTGGTCTGGCCTTCGGCATCGGTGGCGATGCGCCCGCCCTCCAGCACGATGCGGTTGCCCACAGGCTCGGCCACAAAGGTCTGGCCAATGGCCTTGAGCACCATGTCGGCTTCGAGCGTGAAGGTCTCGCCGGTTTCCCCCAGCTTGCCTCCGCTCAATGCCGTGGCGGCAAAACGCACGCCCTTGATAACACCGCCTTCGATCAGCACCTCTTTCGGTGCCGCCCAGTGGCGGATGGTCACGCCGTTCGTCTGCGCCCATTGCTGCTCCACGTGCGATGCCGACATGGCCTCAGCGCCCCGGCGGTAGACGATGGTCACCTCTTCCGCGCCCAGCTTGCGCGACTGCACAGCGGCATCCACCGCCGTCATGCCGCCACCAATCACCACTACGCGGCGGCCTACAGGCAGGGCGGAGAGGTCGGTGCTCTGGCGCAGCTCGGCGATGAAGTCCACGGCATTGCGCAACCCAGTGGCCGTGGGCTCAGCCACGCCCAGCGCGTTCACGCCCTGCAGGCCCAGTCCCAGGAACACAGCGTCGTAAGCGCCCAGCAGGCTGTCGAGCGTGATGTCACGGCCCAGTTGCTGGCCGGTGCGCACCTCGATACCGCCGATGGACAACAGCCACTCCACTTCCTTTTGCGCGAAGTTGTGCGTGGTCTTGTAGCTGGCCAGGCCATATTCGTTGAGGCCGCCGAGCTTGGGGCGCGCCTCGAACAGCACCACGTCATGCCCGCGCACAGCCAGGCCATGCGCGCAGGCCAGGCCCGCCGGCCCGGCGCCCACCACGGCCACGCGCTTGCCGGTGGCGGCTGCACGCTGGAACAGCGGTGCACCGGGCTGGGCAAAGAAGGCGTCGGTGGCGTAGCGCTGCAACGAGCCGATCTCCACCGGCTTGTCCTCGTTGGTGTTGCGCACGCAGGCCTGTTCGCACAGCACCTCGGTGGGGCACACGCGGGCGCACATGCCACCGAGCGGGTTGGCCTCCAGGATGGCGCGGGCAGCGCCCCGGTTGTTGTCTTGCGCAATGCGGTGGATGAACGAGGGGATGTCGATGCCCGTGGGACATGCCGTGGCGCAGGGCGCGTCGTGGCAGTAGTAGCAACGCTCGGCCTCGATCAGCGCCTGCGCCCGGGTGAGCGGCGGGTGCGCGTCGCTGAAGTTGACGGCGTAGTCGGCCAGGTTCAGGCGTGCGGCATGAATGCCGCAGGCACGGCTTGCGGGTGTGTCCATCAGGTTTCCTCCGAGAGGGTCAGGGTGGGGGTCTGGGCGCCCATGGGGCGTGCAAGCGCACGCCGCGCAGCGTTGGAGCGCCAGCAAGTGGCGCCAACCAATGCGGCACCGGCGTGAATGCTGGTGCCCGCAAACTTCGGAGGTTTCATCGTGGTCCTCGCTGTGGGGTGCAGGCGCCCGCTGCTTTGCGACGGCGGTGCCCTGCGTTGTGGGTCAATTTACCAACCAGTAAAAATTTACCAATTGGTAAAATCCCTACAGCAAACCGCGTGCCAGCCTCCAGCCAGCCAATTGCCAGTTTTCAGGCCCCGGCTTGTTCCACAATGGTGCAATGACTGCAGCCCGCCCGTCCCCTGCCCCCCCGCGCCCCCGCAAGGCGGCCCTCCCGCCCGCCCACGACGAGCCCGCCCCCCGCGCCCCCACGGCCTCGCGGTTGCTCAAGGAGCAGGGCATCCTTACCGAGGCAGAGAATCAGTTTGCGCAATTCGGCTTTGAGGGCGCATCGCTGGAGAGCATTGCCGCCGCCATCGGCATCAGCCGCCACAACCTGCTGTACTACTTCCCAAGCAAGGAGGCGCTGTACCAGCGGGTGCTGGACGATGTGCTCACCCAGTGGCTGGCAGGCATGGAAGACCTGTCGCACAGCGATGACCCCCAGCAGGCGCTTCGGCGCTACATCCGCGCCAAGCTGCACTATTCGCGCACCCGCCCCCAGGGCGCCAAGGTGTTCACCAAAGAGGTGATTGCGGGTGCACCACGGTATGGCACGGCCATCACCGAACGCGTGGCGCCGCTGCTCAAGACCGAGGTGCGCACCTTCGAGCGCTGGGCGCGCGAGGGCCGCATTGCCAAGGTCAACTTCACGCACCTGATGTTCATCATCTGGTCGGTCACGCAGGCGTATGCGGAGCAGGAAGCCCAGTTCGCCCTGTTGCTGGGCAAACCCGCCCTGACCGAGCGCGACTACGAAAAGGCCGAGGAACTGATTGTGCGCATGGTGCTGAGCGCGCTGGCGCCCGATGCGGTGGTCTAAGCCAGCAAGGTGCACCAAACGCTATATAAAAGATAGCTGCCAGCACAATTAATACATGCGCTTGAGGCCAATTTCTTCACTTATTGGCGTCAAGCACCCAATGTTTTCAGCCGCCGGTACAGCGATCGCTCGCTAATGCCCAGCCGCCGCGCCAGGGCTAAACGGCTGCCCTGGTGGGCAGCCACGGCTTGGCGCAGGGCCTCGTCGTCGGGCAAGGGGCGGCGGCGTGGCAGCCCCGCTAACGCAACCGATACAGGCAGCACCCCTGCGCCCTGAGCCACCGCACCCGCGAGCGGGGGCAGACCACAGGCAAGCGCTTGCTGCACATGCTCCGCGCCGATGCTGTCGCCATCGCACAGCAAGGCGGTGCGCTCCAGCAGGTTGCGCAGTTCCCGCACATTGCCGGGGTAGGGCTGCGCCTCCAGCAAGGCCAGCGCAGCGCCAGACAACTGCAGCGCACGGGGCGGGGGCGCCACGCGCTCCAGCAGCGCGCGTGCCAGCAAAGCGGTGTCCCCCTGGCGTTCGCGCAGCGGTGGCAGATGGATGGGGAAGGTGCTCAGGCGGTAATACAGGTCTTCGCGAAAGTGCCCCGCGGCCACCATGTGCTGCAGGTTGCGGTGCGTGGCAGACACCACGCGCAGGTCGACATGCCGCAGTTCGGTGCTGCCCACGCGGCGGTAGGTGCCGGTCTCCAGCAGACGCAGCAGCTTGACCTGCAGCGACAGGGGGATGTCGCCCACTTCGTCCAGAAACAGCGTGCCGCCGTTGGCCGCCTCCACCAGCCCCGGCCGGGCCTGTGCCGCGCCGGTGAACGCCCCTTTCTCATGCCCGAACAGCTCGGACTCGAACAGCGCCTCGGGCAGGCTGGAGCAGTCCACGGGCACCAGCGCCCGCCGCGCGCGCAGGCTGCCCTGGTGCACGGCATGGGCCGCCAGCTCCTTGCCCGTGCCCGACTCGCCCAGCAACAGCACCGCAGCCCGCGAAGGCGCCACCCGCGCCACCAGGCCCAGCATCTTCTGGAAAGCGGGCGAACGCCCGATGAGCCCCTGCGCCGACGGCACCGGCTGCGCCGCCACCGGCAAGGGCACCATCTTTTCGACAAAGAACCCCGCGGTGCCGTCCGCACCCGCCACCGGCGCCAGCTCGATCTGCACATATTCCTCGCCCTGGGCGGTGTGGTGCACATGCAGCACCCGTTCGCGTTGCCCCGAGGCGCGCGCCTGCGCCAGCGGGCAGGACTCGCCCGCCTGGTCACAGGGCACGCTGGCATGGTGTGACACAGCGTGGCAGGTGCGCCCCACCACGCTGCCACCCGCGCCACCAGCCGTAGCGAACAGGCGGCGATAGGCGCCATTGGCCGCCAGGATGCGATAGCGGCCGTCCAGCAGGATGTGCGGATCTGGCAGGCCCTCCAGAAAGGACACCAGTTCTGCGGGTGGTGCGGGGAGGTGGGGCATGGAAAAACCTTCGTACATGCAAGGGCCCTGACGGTGCACCGGTTTCGGCAGCGGGCCTTTGATCTATGCCATGCGGACTGCAACGGATGGCAGTTGGCAGCCGGTTTGGCAGACAGGGTGGCAGTGAATCCGGCCGCTGCCGGGCCTGCGGAGCACCTGCAAATTTGACATCGCGCGCGCAACCCATTGAATTCATAGGCTTTTCATGCAGTACGCGCCATGGCAGGCCGGTCTTGCGGGTGATGGCACGTCGTTTGCGGTGAAGCATTGCCGCCCGCTGCGTTGCGGGCGGTGGTTGTCACCCCGCCGAGCCCCCCTCTCGACGCCACCGCCAGTCCTACCTCTCTCTGAAAGCACCCCATGTCTCTCCACACCGCTATTCCCAATGGCTGCCTTTCAGG
The DNA here is from genome assembly GCF_025246485.1 of Acidovorax sp. K2F. Taxonomy (NCBI): domain Bacteria; kingdom Pseudomonadati; phylum Pseudomonadota; class Betaproteobacteria; order Burkholderiales; family Comamonadaceae; genus Acidovorax; species Acidovorax sp. K2F. Next base: position 46,114 of record NZ_JAOBSQ010000010.1, on the reverse strand, counting down.
CACCGACGGCGATCCCTCCGCAGAGCGTCGGCAACTGGTGCTGCTGACAGCGGCCACGGGCTGCGTGGCGGCGGCAGGGGTTGCCGTGCCCCTGGTGTCCAGCCTGGCCCCCAGCGAACGCGCACGGGCCATGGGCGCCGGTGTCGAGGTGGACATCGGCGACCTGCCGCCCGGCGGCGTGAAGACGGTGGAATGGCGCGGCAAGCCCGTGTGGATCATGCGGCGCACGCCCGAAATGTTGGCCGCCCTGCCCCAGCAAGACGCCGCGCTGGCCGACCCGGCCTCGCGCAAGGACCAGCAACCCGAGTACGCCCGCAACCCGCAACGCTCCATCCGCCCGGAGGTGTTTGTCACCGTGGGCATCTGCACGCACCTCGGCTGCTCCCCCACCGCCGTGCCCGCAGGCACCTCCAACCCCAGCGTGGGCGACCAGTGGCAGGGCGGCTTCTTTTGTCCCTGCCACGGCTCCACCTTCGACCTGGCAGGCCGCGTCTTCAGGAACAAGCCCGCGCCCACCAACCTGGAGGTCCCGCCGCACCGCTACGTGTCTGACACCCGGCTGCTCATCGGGGAAGACGCGGCCTGAGCGATGGCAGCCGCTTGGGGCGGCGCATTCCCGGTTCAAGCTTCGCGTCACCCCTGCTTCTGCTGCCACAGCACATCCAACACATGCTGGGTGGCGCGCTCCACCGGGCCCGCGCGGTGGGCAATGCCCAGGGGGCGCCACAGCCGGGGTTGCACGGGCAGCATGCGAATGCGCGGGTCCAGCGGCGTGGCGGTGGATGCCTCGTGCGGCAGCAGTGTGGCCCCATAGCCGGCCGCCACCAGGCTCTTGATGGCATCGTTGTAGTTGAGCTGGATGCGCGCCTTGGGCTGCTCGCCCGCCAGAGCCAGCCATTCGCTCGTCAGGCGCGACAGGCTGGTGCCGTCGTCATTCAGGATCAACGGCTGCCCCGCCAGCCACTGGGGCGTGACCCTGCGGGGTGCCGCCCAGGCCGAGGGGACGAACGCCATCACCGGGTCGCGCCGCCACGGCATCACCGTCACCCCGCGCACTGAGGCCATGGGCAAGGCCACCAGGCCCACGTCCAGCGTGCCCAGCGCCAGACGCGACACAGTCTCCTGCGACGTGAGCACCAGCACCTGCACATCGATGCCAGGGTGGTGCTGGCCCAGCACTTCCAGCGCCTGGGGCAGCAGGTGCGCGATGGCGCCGGTGGACGCGCCCAGCCGCACCCGCCCCTCCAGCCCCTGCACCTGGCGCCGCACCAGGTCCATGGCCTCGTCGGCATCGGCCAGCAGGCGCCGGGCCCGCTCCACCAGCACCTCGCCCGCGCCAGACGGCCGCACCTCGCCCCGCTTGCGCACCAGCAACGGCGCACCAATCAACGCCTCCAGGTCGGCAATGTGCAGGCTGACGGTGGGCGGCGCCAGGTGCAGCGTGCGGGCAGCTTCAGCGAAAGACCCGAGGTCAGCGATGGTGACCAGGGTGCGCAGCCGGTCGAGATTGAGTTCGCGCATGACGTTCAGCAGAACTGATCTTGATGTTTGTGAAATTCAACTTTTCAAAGTTTAGACCGGCGCCGAAGATTCCGTATCCCACCCCTGCGAGGAATCCGCACCATGACCACCCAGCCCCTTGTTTTTATTGACGGCGACCAAGGCACCACCGGCCTGCAAATCCACCAGCGCCTGCACGGCCGCACAGACCTGCAGCTGCTGACACTGCCCGAAGCCGACCGCAAGAACCCCACCCGCCGCGCCGAAGCCATCAACAGCTGCGACATCGCCATCCTGTGCCTGCCCGACGCCGCCGCCCGCGAAGCCGTGGCCGCCATCCACAACCCCTCAGTGCGCGTGATCGACGCCAGCTCGGCCCACCGCACGGACGCGCAATGGGTTTACGGCTTTCCAGAAATGGATGCGGTGCAGGCCGCGCGCATCGCCAGCGCGCAACGCGTCAGCAACCCCGGCTGTTACCCCACAGGCGCCATCGCCCTGCTGCGCCCCCTGGTGCAGGCCGGCTTGCTGCCCACCGACCACGCGCTCAACATCCATGCGGTATCGGGCTACTCCGGCGGTGGGCGTGCCCGCGTGCAAGCCCACGAAGGCCCCGAGGCAGCCCATGCGCCCGCCTTCCAGGTCTATGGACTGCAGTTGCAGCACAAACACACGCCCGAGATCGCGCAACACGCCGGACTGTCGCAGCGCCCGTTTTTTCTGCCCTCGTACGGCGCCTTCCGCCAGGGCATCGTGCTGACCATCGGGCTGCATCTGCGGCAGCTCGCGCCCGGAGCGCAAGGCGAACACCTGCACGCCTGCCTGCAGCAGCACTATGCCGGCGCCACCTTTGTCGAGGTGATGCCCCCCGCCACCACCGAAGCGGCCGAGCATCTGGACCCGCAAGCCCTGAACGGCACCAACCGGCTGCAGCTGGGGGTGTTCAGCAACGCCCGCCACGGTCAGGTGTTGCTGACCGCCGTGTTTGACAACCTTGGCAAGGGCGCCTCGGGGGCGGCGGTGCAGAACCTGGATCTGATGCTGGTTGCTGCGGCCTGACGGACTTGGACAGAACATTGCGGAACGCCAGTTAACCTTAGAAACCCAGCAGGCGTAAGTCGTTGATTTACTTCAGTTTCCTCCAAACTGCGCCATTGGTGTTTAGAGGCCCGCGCCACTCTACATTCGTCGGTGCGGTTTTTGCGCCACTAGACTTTCGTGGGTGCGAAGCTCGCTATCGGACGCAAATAGACGGTCTCGTCTGCTCGCCCTCATCAACAAGTCCGCATCAGGGGGCGCACCAGTTCGACCGCCGGTATCGCCTAGAACAACACCTTCTGCGCACTCGTCAATGCTGCAAAGCTGTCCCCCAGCGGCTGAAGAATCGCATCAGCAATGGGTTGCAGTTGTTTGACGAGGTAGTGCTCATAGTCAATGCGCGAATGCCGGGCCTCCAGAGGTTCGGGGCCGCTCTGCGTCATCACGTACTCGATCCAGCCGCCACGCTGGTACTGCTGAGGGCGGTTCAACTTCGCGTTGTGTGCGTCAGCGATGCGCGCCGCGCGCACCTGGGGCGGCACGTTGACCTCGTAGGCATCGAGCCGGTGGCGCAGGCGTTTTCGGTAGACGAGCAACGCATCCATTTGACCGTCCAGCATCGACCGCGCATAGTGGGCAACGAAAGCCTGATAGGGCTCGCCATGGAAGATGCGTGACAGCAAGCCCTCCTGGAACTGGCGTGCCAACAGGGTCCAGTCGCTGCGGGCCATCTCCAGCCCGCGATAGACCATCTCCTCCCGCCCCTCTTCATCGATGCTCAGGCCGGCATAGCGCTTCTTGCTGCCGACATCCGATCCCCGGATGGTGGGCATGAAGAATTTGGCGTAGTGCATGTCGAACTCAATCTCGAGGAAGTTCTCCAACTGCTGCTCTTCTCGCAGCTTGCCGGTCCACCAAGCGTTGATCTCCTGCACCAAGCTGGCCGCGATGGCGTGTGCCTCCGCATTGGAATAAGTGCGCTTGAGCCAGATGAAGATGGAGTCGGTGTCTCCGTAGATGACCTGGTATCCACGCAGCTCCACGAAGGTCCGTGTGAGCTTCATCACCTCGTGGCCGCGCAGGGTCACTGCAGACACCAGCTTCGGATTGAAGAAGCGGCATTCCGACGCACCCAGCACACCCGCAAAGGAATTCATGAGCAGCTTCAGGGCCTGCGACAGCGGCTGATTGCGCGCCCGCTTGGCCTCGTCCCGGGCATTCGAGAGTGTGGTCACGATGTCCGGCAGACAGTGTTTGTCGCGCGAGAACAGCGTGCCTTGTGGCCCTTGCACCAACCCGGTCTGGACCTTGGTGCTCTCTCCCTCTGCCAAGCCTACTGGATCCACTAGGAAGGTCCGGATGATGGAGGGGTACAGGCTCTTGTAGTCCAAGACCACGACGGAGTCGTAGAAGCCCGGCCTGGAGTCCATCACATAGCCGCCAGGAAACGCCTTGGCTGCGATGTCACCCACGTTGGGTGCCACGTAGCCCAGGCGGTGCATGCGCGGCAGGTAGTGGTGGCTGAATGCGGCGATGGAGCCGCCGAAGTGATCTATCTGCAAGCCCGTGGTCTGGGCTCGCTCCAGCACGAACGGCAGCAGCTCCAGTTTGTCGAAAATGCGAAGGACGAGCGCGCAGTCGCGGATGTTGTAGCTGGCCAGCGCCGGCTTGTCTTCCTGGTAGCGCCGCTCGATTTCATCCATCTTGTCGTAAGCATCGCCGATCTCCTTGCCCTCGCCGAGCAATGCCTGCGAGACCGCTTCGAGGCTGAAAGACGGGAAGCTCCACATGCCCGCCCGCAGTGCTTCGATGCCATCGACAACCACGCGTCCGGGCATGGGTGCGAACAGGTAGCCTTGCCGTCCCGGGTGTGTACGCCAAGCGATGGGGCGGCGCTCGCGTCCGAGTAGCAGTTGCACGGAGTTCGCGTCGGCGGTCTTTTGCAGCACCCGCAGGTCGAACTGGATCACGCTCCAGCCGACGATGACATCCGGGTCATGGTCTGCAAACCAGGCATTGAGCTGCTCAATCATCTCCCGGCGTGTCGGGCAGTACACAAGCCTGAAGTCCACCGGCGACACAGCTGGCGCTGATACAGACTCTGGTGCTTCCCCCAGCATGAACACCACCCGGTCGCCCGCACCATCCAGTGCGATCGAGTACAGCTCCTCGGTCGCGCTCGTCTCAATGTCCAGCGACACCACCTTCAATACCGGGCGCCAACCGGATGCTGGCTTCAACTTGCCGTCGAGGATGGTCGAGCCTTCGCGCTGGCCTCCCTCGATCAGAACACCGGCCGTGATGAACCGCTCCATCAGGTAGCGATCGTGCGGGCGGACATCCGCTTCGTAGAGTGGTATTCCCAGCGGCTGGAGCGCGCGCGCCAGCTTGCCGAGATCGCGGAACCTGCGGGCATAGACGCCGAGGACGGGCTTCTGGTCGAATGTCTTCAAACCCAGCTCTCTCACCTCCATGCCCTGCAGGTTTGCCAAGTACGCCTGTGCCGCAGCCCGATGGAGGGCCGGCAGGAAGGCGACCGAGGTCTGCCGGGTCAGGAGCACCTTCTTCGGCCCCTCGTCGGTGGCCAGCCAGTATTCAATCTCGGTGCCGTCGGGGAGGTCGCGCCAGTGGCGGGTGAGGATGAAGCCCCGGAGTTCGGTGGGTGCGAGGGCTAAAGACATCAGGTGGAGCGGAAGACGGTGGCACGCTAATTCTGATGCCTCGAGCGAACAGGTTGAAAGCTACGAAGCACTCTTGAGCATGATACTGATCTTTTGTACAGTATTGCAAAAACCGATACCGCGAAGGCCATGCACAAACCAACCCGTTATGTATTCCGTCCCTCTCGACCGGCGCCCGCATTGCTGCGCCGGATCTGGGCATGGCTATAAGGCGACACCGCAGCCCTACACCTGACGACTTTCACCATCCAGCGTGATGCTCCGCTGCATCCAAAATCGTGTGTTACCGAGCAGATCTCTGGATAGACAACGTCAAGAGCGCGAATTGTTTGTACCGGCAGCATAAGTTGACCGTGATACCTGGAGTTGGTGTGTCGCACATCCGCCGCCTTGTGCAACCCTACGCCAGGTTTCCGGAGCCCAACCTACAGAAATCGGAGAATCGTCCAAGCTCATGAATTGTGGGAGTATCTGTAGAGCCTTGTGAAGGTTCTACACGGTTGGTACTGTCCCTCCATCGATCACGTGCTCCGAGCCCGATACCGATGCTGCGCGAGGAGACACCAGGAAGGTAATCAGGTCGGCAACTTCCTTTGGCGTGGCAGGCCGCCCGACCGGAATTCCGCCGAGCCAGTCCATGACCATCTTCTTCCCGCCCTCATAGTCCGTGCCTGCTTCGGCGCCCATTCGCTCGGCGAATACCACCGAAGCCTCAGTTTCAATCCAGCCCGGCGAAACGCGCAGAACGCGCACTCCTTTCGGTGTGACCTCCTTTGACAAGGATTTGCTGTAGGTCGAGAGGGCACCCTTGGCGGCGGCGTACGCGGTCGTTGACTCCGGAAGTGGAAGCACACGCTGTATCGACGTCACATGCAGGACAACCCCTGTACCCTTGGCCAACATGGCGGGCAACAGCGCACGGTCAAGACGCACTGCTGACATCAGGTTCAGATTCAGCTCACTGAGCCACACAGCGTCATCCAGTGCCGCAAAACCACCTGCCGGAGCGGTCGAGCCTCCGACGGAGTTGATCAGGATATCGACACCGCCCCACTGCTCCTTCACCACGCGCGCCAGTTCGCTCACGCCTTCCGCCGTCGTGAGGTCAGTCTGGACGTAAGTCACACCTTCAAGCGGCCTGTCTGGTGCAGAGCGCGCAGTTGTCATGACCTGCACTCCGACTTCCTGGAGGCTCTTCACGACGGCAGCTCCCAAACCTTTGGTGCCGCCGGTAACCAGGGCGCGCTGGCCTTTCAATTGAAGATCGAAGTTCATGCTGTGACCTCCAGCAATGAAATCAGGCCGCGTTCCAGGCGAAAGCGATAGGACAGATTGATAGGGCTGCCAGGGAAGTTGCCTGTGACCTTGGCGTGGACGATCTGGAGGCCCCCCTCACTTGCCAGCGCAAACGGCACCGTCGTTGCGCTGTACTTGGCGGATGCCTCGGCCATAAAGGCCGTGATGGCTTCGACGCCGATGTAGGTGTGGCCATCGTCCTTCATGACCGCTTGCGGTGTGAAACAACACCCCAAGGCCTCAGGGTTGTGCTCAGCCGCGAAGTACGCGGCAATGGGTTCAGGAAGAGTCGAGGGGTGCATGCTGGTGCTCCGTGTGTTGAATGAAGCCTAAGGATGCGTGCCGTAGTGAAATAAGTGAATCATCTATAATTCGAATGAGCTATGTAGCAAGGAATACATAATGCGCGGGTTCGAATTTGCTGAGCTAAAAGCTTTTGCTGCCGTGGTCGAACGCAAGAGCTTTGCCCGCGCGGCTGAACATCTGGGCCTTTCGCCGTCTGCGCTCAGCCAGACCATTCGACAGCTCGAAGCCCGGATCGGCACGCGCCTTCTGAATAGGACGACACGAAGCGTCTCGCCCTCTGCAAGTGGCGAACTGCTTTATGGGCGCATAGCCCCATTGTTTCGGGAAATGGATGCAGCAGTCGCTGAAGCCACCGAGGCTGCAGGGCACACCACAGGCACGCTTCGCATCAACACGCTGGGGATCGCAGCGAGAACCATCATTGCACCCAGGCTTTCACGCTTCCACCAGACCTATCCTGAAGTGCTGCTCGACATCGTGGTCGACGACGCTCTGGCAGATATCGTTGTGGGCCGCTTCGACGCGGGCATCCGCGTGGGTGGACGACTTGAGAAAGACATGATTGCCGTGCGTCTCAGCCCAGACCTGAACATGGTTGCAGTAGCTTCTCCAGGCTATCTGGCTGCGCGAGGGGTCCCTAAGACACCCGCCGATTTGCATAGCCATGCATGCATTAACTGGCGGCTCCAGATGGACGGCAGACAGTACCGCTGGGAGTTCGAAAAGAAGGGCCAAAAACTGGAAGTCGCGGTGGATGGGCCGGTCGTCACCAATCACGCTGACATTGGCATCGCTGCTGCGCTGAACGGGCTCGGCATTGCTTATCACTTCGAACGAGATGGTGTGGCCGAGCACTTGGCCCACGGCAGGTTAGTCCAGGTCTTGGCGGACTGGTCGATCTCACGCCCCGGGCTGTTCCTCTACTACCCGAACAGGCATCATCGACCAGCGCTCTTGGGTGCATTTATCGACTGTCTCTTGGACAGAGATTTGGACATAGGACGCAAAGCTGGGTAGTCCAAGTTGTAGCCCGAGGGGCCCATGCGCCTAATTGTGCAGTTGATTGCGCATTGAATTTGGTCGGCTACTTCGAGGTTGGTCGTTCAAGGTAGTGGATTGACTGAACGAACAAGCAACTCCGTTCAAATGTGCACGCGATCGCGCAGATCTATGCCTGGTTGATGCCATTGCTGAGCCTCGTTGGGAGGATATGGCGATGAGATGATGCACAAGGTAGAAGGTGCAATAGATAAAGCGGGGCCGTTCGGTCAACCCTTTTAGGAGTAGATGAGCAATCCCAACGCGGGAACAACCACCAGATCCTGCTCGTGGCCGGTAGTGAAGAACGCCCCTTCTTTGCCAACTGCGCGCTGAGCCTGCTCCAGCAATTCAGGCGGTTCACCTGCGCAGCTCTGCCCGCGGAACAGCTGGTCATGCGCATCGGTCAGCGTGGCTTGCCACGGCTGGTATTGGTGATAGGGCTTGCCATCCCGCCCAAGCTGGGCCGCGTCGAAGTAAGCCAGGCCCTGGCGACGAATGCGCGCCAGGTTGTCTTCTGAAAGCCGGAAGATTGCGTATCCACACCCCTCTCGAAAACCAACGATCTCATCGTGGTGCAGAGCTTCCACCAGCTCGAATTGAGGAGGAATCGCCTGGCGATACAGCTCCACCTGCATATGGCTGCATCCTTTCACGGGCAGGAGTATCAGCACAAGCAGGGCGCAGGCCAAGAAGGTCAACCGCAGCGCGACGGTGGGCGGTTGATAACCATCCCAGCCAAACGATTCATGTCTGACTTGCTCGGTCGAGGCATTGTCTTTGGACCCCATCCAAATTTAGGCTCAATGGTCATAGTGCATCCAATGTCCGGTTGTGGCCGATAGTACTCATTCGATGACGCATCCCGTATGTCTGCAACCAGCCTGAAGCAGCCCATCCAACTCCCCGTAGCTCTTGCCAGTCAGCGCTTCAACCGAGGCGCTTGAAAACATGTACATCGGTGCACGGCTGTTTAGGGATCACCCTAAGGTGAAGATAAAACATGCACTGACCCTGACACTCATCCGTCTGCGGCAACCCTATGACCGCAACCAGCCGGGAGCTGCAATGGAAGCAATTCGGTTTCGGCCGATCGCAAAATAGTGTGCGCCCGCTTCCATTTTTAACATCTGTTCTAAGCGTTCCAAAGAACGACGGGCTGACGGCATACGCGGCAACTCCGCGCTAGCGATTCACCAAAATCTAAATTTGAATGGCGGAAAAACGAAATTAGAGTGGCGTTCCGCAGCGTTCCGCAGCGTTCCGCACCTTCGACCCCATGTTCTGAGGGGGTGTCTTGAAATGGCCACAAATGCCCGTATCATTAGCACTCACCGCAGACGAGTGCTAACACCACACTCCCTGCTGGCAGTTTGGTGGCCCCGGATGGCCGGGGCTGATTGAGTCCCTCAGCTTTTTACTGAAAACAGGAGCATTGCAATGAACCTTCGCCCTCTGCACGATCGCGTGATCGTCAAGCGTATTGAAAGCGAAACCACGACCGCTTCCGGCATCGTGATCCCTGACAACGCCGCCGAAAAGCCCGATCAAGGTGAAGTGTTGGCCGTTGGCCCCGGCAAGCGCAACGACAAGGGCGAAGTGCTCGCCCTGAACGTGAAGGTCGGTGACCGCGTTCTGTTCGGCAAGTACTCGGGCCAGACCGTCAAGGTCAAGGGCGACGAGCTGCTGGTCATGAAGGAAGACGATCTGTTCGCAGTGGTCGAGAAGTAATTCTCCCGCTGATTCGCTCATCTTTTCATAGCTGCTACCGCTTACTGGATAAGCGCTAGCGGCCAATTTGAACCCAATTTTCAGGAGCTCCAAAATGGCAGCAAAAGACGTAGTTTTCGGCGGCGAAGCCCGCGCACGCATGGTTGAAGGCGTGAACATCCTGGCCAACGCGGTCAAGGTGACTCTGGGCCCCAAGGGTCGCAATGTGGTGCTGGAGCGCTCGTTCGGCGCCCCTACCGTGACCAAGGACGGTGTGTCCGTGGCCAAGGAAATCGAACTCAAGGACAAGCTGCAGAACATGGGCGCCCAGCTCGTGAAGGAAGTGGCCTCCAAGACCAGCGACAACGCTGGTGACGGCACCACCACCGCTACGGTGCTGGCACAAGCCATCGTTCGCGAAGGCTTCAAGTACGTGGCCGCCGGCATCAACCCGATGGACCTGAAGCGCGGTATCGACAAGGCTGTGACGGCCCTGGTTGCCGAGCTGAAGAAGGCTTCCAAGCCCACCACCACCTCCAAGGAAATCGCCCAAGTGGGTTCGATCTCCGCCAACTCCGACGAAACCATCGGCAAGCTGATCGCTGACGCCATGGACAAGGTTGGCAAGGAAGGCGTGATCACCGTGGAAGACGGCAAGTCGCTGGACAGCGAACTGGACGTCGTGGAAGGCATGCAGTTTGACCGCGGCTACCTGTCGCCTTACTTCATCAACAACCCAGAAAAGCAATCCGCGATTCTGGACAACCCCTTCGTGCTGCTGTTCGACAAGAAGATCAGCAACATCCGCGACCTGCTGCCTACGCTGGAGCAAGTTGCCAAGGCTGGCCGTCCCCTGCTGATCATTGCCGAAGAAGTCGAAGGCGAAGCCCTGGCTACGCTGGTGGTCAACACGATTCGCGGCATCCTGAAGGTTGTGGCTGTGAAGGCTCCAGGCTTTGGCGACCGTCGCAAGGCCATGCTGGAAGACATCGCCATCCTGACGGGCGGCAAGGTCATCGCTGAAGAAGTGGGCCTGACGCTCGAAAAGGTGACGCTGGCCGACCTGGGCCAAGCCAAGCGCATCGAAGTGGGCAAGGAAAACACCATCATCATCGACGGCGCTGGCGCTGCTGCTGACATCGAAGCCCGCGTCAAGCAAGTGCGCGTGCAGATCGAAGAAGCCACGTCCGACTACGACCGCGAAAAGCTGCAAGAGCGCGTGGCCAAGCTGGCTGGCGGTGTGGCCGTGATCAAGGTGGGCGCTGCCACCGAAGTCGAAATGAAGGAAAAGAAGGCCCGCGTGGAAGACGCACTGCACGCTACCCGTGCAGCTGTGGAAGAAGGCGTTGTGGCTGGTGGCGGCGTGGCTCTGCTGCGTGCCAAGCAAGCTGTGGGCGACTCGATCAAGGGCGACAACGCTGACCAGGACGCCGGTATCAAGCTGGTGTTGAAGGCAGTGGAAGCTCCTCTGCGCGAAATCGTGAACAACGCCGGTGGCGAAGCCTCGGTGGTGGTGAACGCAGTGTTGGCTGGCAAGGGCAACTTTGGCTTCAACGCTGCCAACGACACCTACGGCGACATGCTGGAACTGGGCATTCTGGACCCCACGAAGGTCACCCGCACCGCTCTGCAAAACGCTGCCTCCGTGGCATCGCTGCTGCTGACGACCGAAGCCATGGTGGCTGAAGCCCCGAAGGATGACGCCCCAGCTGGTGGCGGCATGCCCGACATGGGCGGCATGGGTGGCATGGGCGGCATGGGCATGTAATTGCCTGCCCCCTGCGCAGCAGCCCCGTGTTGACTGCGCAGCCCACTACACAAAAGCCCGCAGGCCTTACGGTCTGCGGGCTTTTGTTTTTCTATGGGGCCAACTCGGGACACTGGCCTGCCATGGGTTTACTCCCCGCTGGGTTGCACCCACCAGTAAATCAGCACCAGCGTGCCGATACCGGTGAGGGACAGCAGCTGCCACCAGCCGGAGCGGCCAATATCGTGCAAGCGGCGAGCCCCCACGGCCAGCGCTGGCAACAGCAGGGCCAGCGCGGCAATGCCATACAGCACCTGGCTGATCATGGTGGCAATCACCAGCACCCCGAACTGAAACAGCGCAAACCACCAGAACTCAGAGCGTGGTGCACGGCCCGAAAACCCTGCGTACTGCGCGAAGCAGCTTTTGACAGCCGAAACAAAATCCATAGCGAATTCCCTCTCTTGAACAATCATTGCTCGGTCACGGGGTATCCCCGCGTGGCCATGATAGAGGGGCGCCGCGACAAGTCCAGCCAACTCGGCACGCGCAGCGGAGACACCGTACCGCTGGCGCCACGGTGTCAGCGTCTCTTTTGCTCTTATTTTGATAGCTGTTAGTGCATATTGCACTAGCGCACCAGGCGCTTTTGGCTGCAAACCCAGCGCCCAGAGCCCCTCAAGCCGCCTTGCGCAATGCCTGGGTGTCGCGCGCCAGCTGGGTGATGCGCGCCCAGTCGCCCGCGCGCACCGCATCGGTGGGCGTAAGCCATGAGCCGCCCACGCAGCGCACATTGGGCAGTGCCAGGTAGTTGGAGGCAGTGGCGTTGGTGATGCCACCCGTGGGGCAAAAGCTCACCTGGCCAAACGGGCTGGCCCAGGACTTGAGCAGCGGGATGCCGCCCACGGCCTCGGCCGGGAAGAGCTTGAGGAACGAGAACCCATCGGCCAGCGCCGCCATGATCTCGCTGGATGTGGCCACACCGGGCAGCAGCGGCAGGTTCAGGCCCTTGCAGGCGGTGCCCACGGCCGAGGTATAACCGGGGCTCACGGCAAAACGCGCACCGGCTTCGCTCGCGCGGCGCGCGTCATCAGCGTTGAGCACCGTGCCCACACCCACCACAGCTTCGGGCAGATGGCGGGCGATGGTTTCGATGGCGGGCAGACCGGCAGCGGTGCGCAGCGTCACCTCCAGCACCTTCACGCCACCGGCCAGCAGGGCCTCGGCCAGGGGCAGCGCGTCTTCCACGCGGTCGATCACGATGACGGGGATGACCGGGCCATGGCTGGCGATGTCGAGGGGATTCATGGGGGCGGAAGCAGGGGTTACAGCCATGTGCAGGCTCCTTGTTCGGCACCGCCTGCGTGGCGGCGAAAGTTGGTGAAGAGTTCGCGGCCGAAGCCGATGGGTGATGGGGCGCTGCAGCGCTCCGGGGCGCGTGCGGCCCACTCGGCGTCGTCCACCAGCACATCGAGCGTGCCAGCCACCGCATCCACCCGCACGATGTCGCCATCACGCACCTTGGCCAGCGGGCCACCGGCCAGGGCCTCGGGCGTGACGTGGATCGCGGCCGGTACGCGGCCGGAGGCGCCGCTCATGCGGCCGTCGGTGACCAGCGCCACCTGGAAGCCCTGGTTCTGCAGCACTGCCAGCGGGGGCGTGAGCTTGTGCAGCTCTGGCATGCCGTTGGCCTGCGGGCCCTGAAAGCGCACCACGGCCACCATGTCCTGGTTCACCTCGCCCGCGCTGAAGGCTGCGAGCAGGGCTTCTTGCGAGTCAAAAACTCGCGCTGGGGCTTGGACGATGTGGCGATCTTCGGGCACGGCCGACACCTTGATCACCGCGCGGCCCAGGCGGCCTTGCAGCAGGCGCAGACCGCCGGTGGGTGAGAAGGGTTCGCTCACGGACCGCAGCACCGAGGTGTCGCCCGACACCGCCGGGGCGCTCTTGCCGCCATCGGCAATGCCGCCCGCGTTCACGCTCATCGCATCAGGGTGCATCAAGCCACCCGCCAGCAGCTCACGCAGGATCCAGGGCGGGCCGCCCGCCGCCTGGAACTGGTTCACATCGGCATCGCCATTGGGGTACACGCGGGCCAGCAGGGGCACCACCGACGAGAGTTCGTCAAAGTCCGTCCAGTCGATCAGGATGCCCGCGCTGCGCGCAATCGCCACCCAGTGGATCAGGTGGTTGGTGGAGCCACCCGTGGCCAGCAGGGCCACCATGGCGTTGACGATGCAGCGCTCGTCCACCAGCTTGCCGATGGGGGTGAAGCGGTTGCCCCGCTTGCCGATGTCGAGCACCGTGCGCAGCGCCTGGCGCGTGAAGGCCTCGCGCGCCTCGCTGCCGGGCGACTCGAACGCCGCGCCGGGCACATGCAGGCCCATGGCTTCGAGCAGCATCTGGTTGCTGTTGGCCGTGCCGTAGAACGTGCAGGTGCCAGGGCTGTGGTACGCGGCCGATTCGGCCTTGAGCAGTTCGTCACGGCCCACCAGGCCCTGTGCGTACTGCTCGCGCACCTTGGATTTTTCCTTGTTCGACAGGCCTGTGCCCATGGGGCCTGCGGGCACAAACACGCAGGGCAGATGGCCGTAGTGCAGCGCGCCAATCAACAGGCCGGGCACGATCTTGTCGCACACGCCCAGCAGCAGTGCACCATCGAACACATCGTGGGACAGCGCTACCGCAGTGGCCATGGCAATGGCATCGCGGGAGAACAGCGACAGCTCCATGCCGGGCGTACCCTGCGTCACACCGTCGCACATGGCGGGCACGCCGCCGGCCACTTGCACCGTGGCACCGAGCTGGGCGGCCTCATCACGCAGGATAGCGGGGTAGCTCTGGTACGGCTGGTGCGCCGAGAGCATGTCGTTGTAGGCCGTGACGATGCCGATGTTGGGCGCCTTCTCGACCGTGACCTTGAACTTGTCCGAGCCCGGCAATGCCGCGTAGGCGTGGGCCAGGTTCGCGCAGCCCATGCGGTCTTGTGCGGGCTTGCGGGCAATCATGGCGTCAACGCCGGCAAGGTAGGCGCCGCGGGTGTCTGCGCTGCGCTGGACAATGCGCTCGGTCACGCGCGCTACAACTGGATGCATGGAAGTCTCCATCGGTGGGTGGCAGGACCCCGTGCATTGCGCCAGGGTCGTTATCTGAGGCCCTAGAATGTAACTCGATAACCACCCCAATTCAACCCATGTCCCTGCAAACCTTGCCCTTGCCGCCGTCCGAACTGGGTGAATCTCCCTTCTGGCACCCCACGGAAAAATCCCTTTACTGGTGTGACATTCAGGGACAAGCGGTGCACGCATGGCATCCTGACAGCGGCCACCACCGACAGTGGCGCATGCCCAGCGAGCCCGGCTGCTGCGCGCCTGCGGCTGATGGGCGATTGGTAATCGGGTTACGAAACGGTTTCTATCTCCTGGATACGGCCAAGGACAGCGCAGACCCCACCGCCCTCAGCTGCCTGGCCCTGCTGCCGCCCGAGCAGCATGACACCACGGTCCTGCGCCTGAACGACGGCCGCTGCGACACCGCAGGCCGCTTCTGGGCGGGCTCGGTCATCACGCCCCGCACCGCACCGAACGCGGCACTGTGGTGCCTGCAGGCCGACCCGGCCAGCGCCACTGGCTACCGCGTGCGCTACATGATGGGCGACAACTTCACCGCGAATGGCCTGGCCTTCAGCCCCGACAACCGCACGATGTACTGGTCGAATACGCCCGAGCACCGCATCGACCAGTTCGACTTCGAGGTGGTCACGGGCGAGGTCACCAACCGCCGCCCCTGGGTGCAGTTCGACCGCAAGGTGGACGGCCAGCCCTACGGCGGGCGGCCCGATGGGGCTGCGGTGGATGTGGAGGGGAACTACTGGGTGGCGATGTACGAAGGCGCGTGTGTGGTGCAGCTTTCGCCAGCGGGTGAGGTGTTGCAGCGCATTGCCGTGCCGGTGCAGTGTCCGACCATGGTGTGTTTTGGAGGGGAGGATTTGCGGACGCTGTTCATTACGTCGGCGCGGGCGGGGAGGCCTCCTCAAGAGCAGCAGGCAGCGGTTGCAGCAGGGTCGCTGTTCAGCATGCAGGTGGAAGTGGCTGGGCTACCGGTAAATTTCTTCAAGGTGTGAAAAGCGACGAGCAACTGGTCGCAGTGGGACACAAAGGCCAGCGCTCCATCACCAGCCCGCCAACGCGCCGATCTCCTCGCGCACGATCCGATAGCTGAGGCGGTCACTGACCAACCTTGCACCCAGGCTCTCGTAAAACGCAATGCCCCGGGCGTTGGACGACTTGACCGACCAGTCGATGCGGCCACAGCCGTTGTCCAGCGCGTATCGCGCCACCCATTGCATCAAAGCCAGGCCAATACCTTGGCTCCGATGGTGCGGAGAAACAAACAGCTCCTTAAGTACACACTGCCGCTGGTGGGCGGGCTCGGGCTCCACCAACGAATACACCAGGTAAATGGCGGCAAACCCCAACAACTCGCCGCCGAGTTCTGCCGTCACCAGCCGAATCTGAGAGTGGGGTCCGCACAGGTTGTCCAACAGGTGGTTGCGCACAAGGACCCGGTCGAGCACCCGGCCCGGGTGGTAGTGATCATGCAGCGCAAGCAGCAAGTCCACCATCTGCTCCTGTTGCGCCGGGGTCAGCAAACCGACTTCCATGTTTCCTCTCTTGCTGGACCGGATGGTTCCGATGGGGTGAGCTTACGCCGACAGGGCGACTCGCTGCCGGTCAGCCCTTCTCAGCCCCCAGCCCCAGCGCTCCCAACACGTCATAACACGCCCCCATGTTGTGATAGTCCACCTTCCCCGCGTTGCTCTTCTCGCGGGTGGTGTTGCGGTTGTTGCGGTGCAGGATGCGAAACCACGCGCCATGTTCGTGGTCCACAAAGTGGGCCCAGCAATAGACCCATATGCGGTCGTACCACTGCCAGTAGCGCGCATCCCCCGTGCGCACGGCCAGCACCGCTGCAGCCGCCATGCTCTCGGCCTGCACCCAGTGGTATTTGCCGTCGTCGCAGATGCTGCCGTCGGGCGCCATGCCGTAGTACAGGCCGCCGTGTTCGGCATCCCAGCTCCGCTCCACAGCGGTATCGAACAGGCGCTGCGCACACGGCAGGTGCCATTCGGCGGGCAGCAAGGCGTCGAGTTGCAGCAGCAGCTTGGCCCATTCGGTCTGGTGGCCGATCTGGTAGCCCCAGGGGCGGAAGATGTTGCTGCGGTCATGGCGGTTGTAGTCCCAGTCCACGGACCAGTCGGCATGGAAGTGCTCCCACACCCAACCTTCGGCAGCGGGCGCAAGGGCGCGGGTGGACAACGCGGCCTGCCGCTGGCAGATACCTTGCGCGAGTTGCTCGGCACGCTCGATGTAACGACGCTCGCCCGTAGAGCGGAAGGCGGAGATCATGGCCTCGCAGGCGTGCATGTTGGCGTTCTGGCCTCGGTAGCTGGTCACCTGCCACTCGGGGCTTGCCTCGTCGGCATACAGGCCTGCGGCAGGTTGCCAGAAGTGCTGTTCGGCAGTTTCAAAAGCCTCAGCCAGCCAATCGCGGGCCTCGGGCACTCCGGCCTCGCAAGCGCGGGCATACGCCAGCATCACAAAGGCCATGCCGTAGCAGTGGCGCGTGGCGTCTTGCACGGTGGTGCGGCCATCCTGCCAGTCGATCAGCCAGGCGTAGCCGCCCGTGGCAGGGTCGAGAAACGCGGTGCGCAGGAACGTGAGCGCGTGCCGCATGCCCGCCTGATAACGCGCCTCCCCCGTGGTGCGGTAGAGCATGGCGTGCGTGACCACAAAACGCGTGGCGCTGACAAGGTGGCGGGTGTGCGCGTTGTAAACCGTGCCGTCGTCCAGAAAGAAGTGGAACTGGCCACCGCTCGCGTCCGTGGCCACGGGGTCGTAGAACGCCATGGCGTCACGCAGATGCTGGCGCAAAAAGGCAGCGGAGCGGAAGTCCGGATAGGGCGGAATCGCCATGGGAAGTGTCTCCTGATGCGTTAGCTGTCGACCAGAAACTGTGCCGGCTTCTGCCGGCAGGGCGCCCGGTCTTCCGCCAGAGCGACCCCGAGGACTTTGCTGTGCCGCGAAGGTCAGGCAGGGCTGCGCAGCAAGCCCAGCAGGCCAGCGGTGGAGCCATCGAGCCCCGCCACATCACCGCTCTCCAGCCGCGCCTCCAGGTCCTTGGCCAGCACCTTGCCAAGTTCTACGCCCCACTGGTCAAAGCTGTTGATGCCCCACAGGCTGCCGCTCACAAACACGCGGTGCTCCTGCAGTGCAATCAGCGCGCCCAGCGATGTGGGGGTGAGTGATTCGAGCAGCATCAGGGTGCTGGGGCGGTTGCCCGGAAAGTGCCGGTGGCCGTCGTCGCTGGCCTTGCCCACCATCAGCGCCTGCGTCTGCGCCAGCGCGTTGGCCAGCAGCTTTTGCTGGTGGCCGGGCAGCGGGTGCGAGGCCTTGCGCACTGCGACGATCTCCAGCGGCAGCACATCGGCGCCCTGGTGCAGCATCTGGAAGAACGCGTGCTGGCCGTTGGTGCCGGGCTCGCCCCACAGCACGGGCGATGTGACGCAGGCCAGCGCGCTGCCGTCTTGCGCCACGCGCTTGCCGTTGCTCTCCATCTCCAGCTGCTGCAGGTAGGCCGAGTAGCGCCCCAGCGCGGCGTGATACGGCGCAATGCAGCGGCTGGTGAAGCCGAGGAAATTGCGGTACCAGACATCGAGCAGACCCAGACGCACCGGCAGGTTTTGCGCCAGCGGTGCGGTGCGGAAATGCTCGTCCATGGCGTACGCGCCCGCAAGGAAATCTCGGAAGCCTTGGGCACCGATCGCGATGGCAATCGGCAGGCCAATGGCCGACCACAGCGAGTAGCGGCCGCCCACCCAGTCCCAGAAGCCGAAGGTGGTGGTGATGCCAAGGGCCGCTGCGGCCTCGATGTTGGTGGTAAGCGCCGCAAAGTGGCGGGCCACATCGCGCCCCCCCTGGGCACCAAACCACGCCAGGGCCGAGCGCGCGTTGGTCATGGTCTCGGCCGTGGTGAAGGTCTTGGACGCGACCAGGAACAGCGTGCTCTCGGGCCGCAGGCCCTTGAGCACGTAGTGCAGCTCGTGCCCGTCCACGTTAGACACAAAGTGAAAGCGCTTGCTGGGGATGCGGAACTCTTCGAGCGCGCGCACGGCCATGTGCGGGCCCAGGTCCGACCCCCCGATGCCAATGTTCACCACGTCGGTGATGGTGGCATCGCTGCGCACCTGCTCGGCGTACTGCAGCATGGCATCAAGCGTGTGGTGCACGTCGGCCAGGCGCTGTGCGGTATCGGGCACATCACCGGGCAGAGCCATGCCCGCAGGGCGGCGCAGCAGCGTGTGCAGCACGGCGCGGTTTTCGGTGGTGTTGATGGCCTCGCCTGCAAACATCGCATCGCGGTGTTGCACCAGGCCGCAGTCGCGGGCCAGATTCAGCAGCAGGGCTTCGGTATCGCGGTCCCACAGGTTCTTGGACAGGTCAGCAAACACATGCGGAGCCGACTGGCTGAAGGCTGCAAACCGCTGGGCATCCTGCGCAAACGCCTGGCGCATGTCCAGGTGCTGGCCGTGGGAGGCGTAGTGGGCGGCCAACTGGGGCCACAGCGCAGACTGGTCGCAACGGAGAGGCATGGTCATCAAACGGGTAAGGTGAAAAAGCGCCGGAATAGTAACTTGATTACACGACAAAGTGGCCTATTAACAGGTTCTTTTGGGTTACAAGCAGTAGATACAAGGCACTCCTCTTTAGAAAATCATGTAACGTGATTACAATCCCACGCAACAAAACGAACCACCCCATCACGGAGACACCATGAGTTTTGACCTCGTCCTGTTCGGCGGCACCGGCGACCTTGCCTGGCGCAAGCTCATGCCCGCATTGTTTCAGGCATTCCGACATGGCACGCTGCCTGAGGGGGGGCGCATCATCGCGGTCGCACGCGACGACCTGAGCGACGAACAATACCGCAGCCTGATCCAGTCGCGGTTCGACAGCGTGGAACTGGCCAAGCGCCCCAGCCCGGACGAGTTTGCACGCTTCGCGGCACTGCTGCATTACCTGCGCATGGACCTGTCCAAAACCCAGGACTACGAGCGCCTGGCCGAGACGCTGAAGGCGCGCGGCGCCGACTCGGTGGTGATGTATGTGGCCACAGCCCCCAGCCTGTTCACCAATGTGTGTGAACAGATCGCCGCGGTGGGCCTGAACGGCCCCACCACCCGCGTGGTGCTGGAAAAACCCCTGGGCCACGACCTGCAGTCCAACCGCGCGATCAACGACACGCTGCGCCGCGTGCTCAAGGAAGAGCAGGTCTTCCGCATCGACCACTACCTGGGCAAGCCATCCGTCCAGAACCTGTTTGCGCTGCGTTTTGGCAACGCGCTGTTCGAGCCCCTGTGGCGCCGCGAAACCATTGCCAACATCCAGATCACGATTGCCGAGGAGCTGGGTGTGGAGTCGCGCGGCGCGTTCTACGACCAGACCGGCGCACTGCGCGACATGGTGCAGAACCACGCGCTGCAGCTGCTGTGCGCGATCGGCATGGAGCCCCCCATCAACTCCAGCGCCAACGCGATCCGTGACGAAAAGCTCAAGGTGCTGCAGTCGCTCAAGCCCTGGACGCTGGAGACCATCGGCCAGCACGTGATCCGTGGGCAGTACGCGGCCGGCAACCACCAGGGCCAGCCCGTGCCCGGCTACGCGCAAGAGAAAGGCGTGGCCGCCAGCAGCACCACCGAGACCTTTGTGGCGCTGCGCACCGAGATCAGCAACTGGCGCTGGGCGGGTGTGCCGTTCTACATCCGCACCGGCAAGCGGCTGGCGGGGCGCGACGCGCACATCGTCATCAACTTCCGGCCCGTGCCCCACCCCATCTTCAAGACGCCTGCAGGCGCCGCCAACCGGCTGGTGATCAATTTGCAGCCCAAGGATGGGCTGGAGCTGCACCTGATGGCGCAGGGCGCCGCCCAGCACCAGACCGAGCCCGCGCTGTCGCAGGTGCACCTGAACCTGGACTTTGACCAGCGCTTTGGCACCGAGCGCGTGGGCGCCTACGAGCGCCTGCTGCTCGATGTGATCGCTGGCCGCCTGAACCTGTTTGTGCGCAGCGACGAGCAGGAAGAAGCCTGGCGCTGGGTGGAACCCATCCTGCAATACTGGAAGAACGACCCTGCAGGCCCCCGCCCCTACCCTGCCGGTAGCTGGGGCCCGCGTGCCGCGAGCGCGATGATTGCGCGCGACGGGTATTGCTGGAGCGAGGAGATGTGAGAGCCTCGCGTCCGGCGGCTGCAGACCTTCGCAGCCTCGGCCGCCGGGCCTTGTTTTCTTAGGTCTGCGCAGCCTCGCTGTGCAGCCACGACAGAAACGCCTCCACCGCTGGGCGCTTGGCGTGCCGCTCGGGGTACACGGCGAAATGCGCCTTCACCCGCACGGCCTGGTCCATGCCGAACGGGGCCTTCAGCCTGCCATCGGCCAGGTGCCCACCCGCGTTGACGGCGCTCTCTAGCGCCACGCCCAGGCCCTGTGTGGCGGCGTCCAGGGACATCTGGGCGCGGTCAAACCGCAGGGAGAAACGGTCGGGTGCCCGCAGCTTGGTGAACCGGCCAAACCAGTCGGACCACTGCACGATGCTGACGTTGCTCTGGATCAGCGGCAGGTCCAGCAACTGCTCTGCGCGCTTGAGCTTGTGCGCCTTGATGAAGGCCGGGCTGGCCAGCGGCACGATCGCCTCCTCGAACAGCGGCTCCACCACCAGATCGCCCCACTGCGGAATGCCGTAGCGGATGTCGATGTCGGCCTGGCCCAGTGCGAAATCGCTGGGTGTGTGGGCGGCCGAGAGGTTGAGCGATATCTCCGGGTAGGCCTGTGCAAAGTGGTGCAGGCGCGGCATGAGCCACAGACTGGCAATGCTGGGTGCCGAGTGCACATACAGGCTGTTGCGGATGCCATGACGCAGATCGTCCGTGGCCGTGGCGATGGCGTTGAGCGCTGCACCCACGTGCATCAGGTAATGCTCGCCCGCAGGGCTCAGGCGCACCCCGTGGGCGCTGCGTTCGAACAGGCGGATGTCCAGCTGTGCCTCCAGTCGCGAAACCTGGTGACTGATGGCCGAGGCCGTGAGGTTCAACTCCGCCGCTGCCAGTGCAAAGCTGCGGCGGCGTGCCACGGCCTCGAAGGCCTGCAGATTGGCAATGGGCGGCAAGGTGGGCATGGGGTGAACCCTGACGTTAGATGACGGAATGTCATCTTACGCTGATGATTCATCGCTTGTCATCATCTTGAGCGGCTTTGAGAATCGGCTCCCAGAACAGGAGACACCGCTTCGACAGCCGCCCTCACCGGCAGCGTGCAAGTCTCCTGCACCTTCACACCACAGGAGACAAAACACATGCTGCTCAAGAACCAGGTTGCCATCATTACCGGAGGGGCGGGACTCAACGGCCTCGGGTTTGCCACCGCCCGCCTGATGGCCGAGCAAGGCGCCAAAGTCGCCATCCTCGACCTCGAAGCCGCCGACCCCGCAGGCGCCGCCGCGCGGCTGGGCGAGGGCCACCTGGGCCTGGTGGCCGATGTGACCGACAAGGCATCGTGCGATGCCGCCGCCGCCCAGGTGTATGCCCATTTCGGCCGCATCGACACGCTGGTTAACAACGCGGGCATCACCCAGCCCGTCAAGACGCTGGAGATCACGGGCGCCGACTACGACCGCATTCTCAACGTCAGCCTGCGTGGCACGCTGTACATGTCCCAGGCTGTGCTGCCCACGCTGCGTGCACAGCAAAGCGGCTCCATCATCTGCATCTCGTCGGTGTCGGCCCAGCGCGGCGGCGGCATTCTGGGCGGGCCTCACTACTCGGCCGCCAAAGCAGGTGTGCTGGGCCTGGCCCGCGCCATGGCCCGCGAGTTTGGTCCCGAGAACATCCGCGTCAACTGCATCACCCCCGGCCTGATCGGCACGGACATCATCAAGGGCAAGCTGACCGAAGAGAAAAAGGCCGAGATCGCGGAAACCATTCCACTCGCCCGCCTGGGCCGGGCCGATGACATTGCCGGAGCCTGCGTGTTTCTCGCCAGCCCGCTTTCGACTTATTGCACCGGCATCACGCTCGATGTGAACGGCGGCATGCTGATCCACTGACCGCCCTCACGACCTCTCAACAAACATAAACCAGGAGACAAACCATGCAACGCAAAACCTTCACCCGCACCCTGCTGACAGCCGCTGCTTTGGCGGTGGCACTGCCCGGGCTCGCGCAGGCGCAGACCATGAAGCTCACGCTGGGCCATGGCGCTGCCCCCGGCAATCCGCGCCACGAGGCCGCTGTCAAATTCGCTGAAACCCTCAAGGCCAAGACCGCAGGCCGCATCGAGGTGCAGGTGGCGCCATCCGCCCAGCTGGGCGACGACGCTGCCATGGTCACGGCCGTGCGCACCGGCGCGCTGGACATGACGGCGAACTCGCAAGGCGCCGTGTCGGTGGCCGTGCCCGAGTACGCCGCCTACGGCATGCCGTTCATGTTCTCCACCCCCTCGCAGGCTTTCAAGCTGCTTGACGGCCCACTGGGCCAGGAGCTGGCACAGAAGTCGGCCGACAAGGGCATAGTGGTGCTGGGCTATTGGGACAACGGCATCCGCCACATGACCAACAGCAGACGCCCCATCACCAAGGTCGAAGACATGAAGGGCTTGAAGATGCGCACCCCGCCTGACGCAGTGCTGGTGGACATCATGCAAGCGCTGGGTGCCGAGGCACAGCAGATCAAGTTTGCCGAGCTGTACGTGGCGCTGCAGCAGGGCGTGGTCGATGGGCAGGAGAACCCGCTGGTCAACATCCACGCCAGCAAGCTGTACGAAGTGCAAAAGCACCTGGCACTGACGAGCCACATGTTCCAGATGACGCCGTTCCTGATGAGCAAGCGCACCTGGGACCGCCTGTCCGACGCCGACCGCAAGGCCGTGACCGAAGCGGCTGCCGAGGCCACGACACTGCAGCGCAAGATGTCGCAAGAGGCCGACGACAAGCTGCTGGACGACCTCAAGGCCAAGGGCG
This sequence comes from Acidovorax sp. K2F, assembly GCF_025246485.1. Classification (NCBI taxonomy): domain Bacteria; kingdom Pseudomonadati; phylum Pseudomonadota; class Betaproteobacteria; order Burkholderiales; family Comamonadaceae; genus Acidovorax; species Acidovorax sp. K2F. The sequence goes on along the minus strand of NZ_JAOBSQ010000010.1, from coordinate 22,729 downwards.
TGCAGGTGACCACGGTGGACAAGGCCGCGTTTGCCAAGGCCACGGTTGCGGTGGACGCCAAGTGGCTGACCACGCCCATCGGCCCGTACCTCAAGAAAGTCATCGCCGCCGCGCGCTGACCGTTCGGGGCGCTGCGGCGCCTGTCCTCATTTCCCCGAAGCCGCTGCACGGGCCCCGGCCCTGCAGCCCAAGGAGTCTCCCGATGAACCTCATCGAATGGGCCGTTGTCGGCTTATGCCGAGTGCTGCTGTGGATCAGCACGTCCGTCATCTTCATCATCCTGGTGGCCAACACCGTGTTGCGCTACGCCACCGGCACCAGCCTGCAGTGGGCCAATGAGGTGCCGGAGTTGCTGTTTCCGTGGCTGGTCATGTCTGGCGTGGTGCTGGCGGCAGCGCACGGTGCCCACATCACCACCAGCTTTCTGATGGACGCCGTGCCCCCCGCGCTGCGCCGCTGGGCGGCCATCGGCAGCTGGCTGGTGGTGGCAGCGCTGTACGGCACGCTCGCCCGCGCCACCTTTCAGATGCTGGAGATCGTCCACGACGAGAAGTCGCCCATCCTGCAGGTGCCCGGGTCGCTCACCTATGGCTGCGTGATGGGTGGGCTGGTGATGCTGGCGCTGCTGGCGCTCAAGTCAGCCTGGAACGCCTGGGCCACGCCACCGGTGCCCAGCGCGCCCGATGCCGAGACCGCCGTGCCCGAGGCGCACTGGTAAGCCCCGCCCCCCTGCCAAGGATCTCACCATGAGTGCCCTCATTCTTTTTGTCTTTCTCGGTGCGGCCGTGCTGGCCATGCCCATCGCCCATGCGCTGCTGGTCGCGGCCATGACCGCCGCCGCCACATCCGACCGCGTGCCGCTCGACCTGCTGGTGCAGCAGATGGTGGCGCAGGTGCAGAGCTTTCCGCTGATCGCGATCCCGTTTTTCATGCTCACCGGCTCGCTCATGATGGGCGGGCGCCTGGGGGCTGCGCTGGTGGGCGTGCTCAGCACGCTGATCGGTCGCTTTCACGGCGGGCCCGCGCAAGTGGGCGTGCTGTCGTCCACGCTGTTCGGTGGCGTGTCGGGTTCGGCCGTGGCCGATGCCTCGGCCATCGGCTCGCTGCTGATTCCCTGGCACAAGCGCCTGGGCTATCCGCCCGCTTTTTCTGCCGCCACGCTGGCTGCAGCGGCCACCATCGACATCCTGATCCCGCCCTCGATCCCGATGATTCTGTTCGCCCTGACGGCCAATGCCTCCATTGCGGCACTGTTTGTCGCGGGCATCCTGCCCGGCATCCTGATGTGCGTGGGCTTTATGTTCATGTGCAGGTGGGTCGGCAAGCGCCGCAACTTCCCACGCGACACCACCCCCATCAACTGGAGTGAATTCCGCGTGCACCTGCTGTACTCGTCGCCCGCGCTGCTGCTGCCGGTGCTGATCGTGTTGTTCCTGCGCTTTGGCATTGCCACACCCACCGAGGTGGCCGTGTTGTCCACGCTGTACGCCGCTGCGGTGTCGGTGGTGGTGTACCGCGACCTGTCGCTCAAGCGCCTGAACGATGCCGTGGTGCATGCGGGACTGGCGACCGGCGTGGTGCTGCTGGTGATCATGGCCTCTGCCGCCATCGGCTGGCTGCTGACCTACGACCAGATGCCCACGGGCGTGGCCCACTGGATCCAGCAGAACGTGAGCCAGGGCTGGATCGTGATCCTGATCATGAACCTGCTGATGCTGTTCATCGGCATGTTCATCGACCTGCCGGCCGCCGTGTTGCTGCTGACCCCGGTGTTCCTGCCCCTGGCCGAAAGCATTGGCATGGACCCGGTGCAGCTGGGAATCATGATGGTGGTGAACCTGGCTGTGGGGCTCTACACCCCGCCGGTGGGCACCACGCTGTTCATCACCAGCGCGCTTGCCAAGGTCAAGGTGGGCCAGACGGTGCGCGAGCTGGGGCCGTTCTACTTTGTGGCCTTCCTGGTGCTGGCGCTGGTGTCTTACGTGCCGGCCTCGATCCTTCGCTGACCGCTTTTCTTCCCCGCTTTCACACAGGAGAACTCCATGACTTCCGCCGCAGACAAACTGCAGGCGCTGGCCCGGTGCGCCCATCGCATCCGCCGCTACGCCGTTCGCATGGGTGAGGTTCAGGGCCAGGGCTACATCGGCCAGGCCTTGGGCTGGGCCGATGTGCTGGCCGTGGCCTACGGCCACGCGCTGAACCTGCAGCCCCAAGACCCCACCTGGGAGGGGCGGGACCGCTTCCTGCTGTCGCACGGCCATTACGCCATCGCCCACTACGCGGCGCTGATCGAAGCAGGCGTGATCCCGCAGGACGAACTCGAAACCTACGGCAGCGACGACAGCCGCCTGCCCATGAGCGGCATGGCCACATACACACCGGGCATGGAAATCTCGGGTGGCTCGCTGGGCCAAGGCCTGGTGATCGGTGTGGGCATGGCGCTGGGCCTCAAGCAGAAGAAAAACCCCGCGTTCGTCTACAACTCCATGAGCGACGGCGAGCTGGACGAAGGCTCGACCTGGGAGGCCGCCATGTCGGCGGCCCACCACCAGCTCGACAACCTGATCTGTCTGGTGGATATCAACAACCAGCAAGCTGACGGCCCCAGCAGCAAAGTGCTGGGCTTCGAGCCGCTGGCCGAGAAGTGGCTGGCCTTTGGCTGGCATGTGCAGCGTGTCGATGGCAACGACCTGGCTGCCGTACTGGCGGCCTTTGACACCGCGCGAAATCTGACAGGGCCCAAGCCGCGTGTGATCCTGTTCAACACGCTGATGGGCAAGGGCGTGCCCTTCCTGGAGACGCGTGACAAGAACCACTTCATCCGTGTCGATCCGCCCGAGTGGCAGCAGGCCCTCGCCATCCTCGACCAGAACGCCCCCGAAGGAGCCGCCGCATGAACACCGCTGCCGAGAAAAAACCGCGCCTGACCACCTCCGCCATGATTGCCTCCATTGCGGGCGAAGGGCAGCGCGTCAAGGCTGCACCGTTTGGCAAGGCGCTGGTCGAACTGGCCGCCACCCGCCCCGAGATCGTGGGAATGACCGCCGACCTGGCCAAGTACACCGACCTGCACCTGTTTGCGAAGGCCTACCCGGAGCGCTTCTACCAGATGGGCATGGCCGAGCAGCTGCTGATGGGCGCTGCGGGCGGCATGGCCAAAGAAGGGTTGATTCCCTTTGCCACCACCTACGCCGTGTTCGGCACGCGCCGCGCGTACGACTTCATCCACCAGGTGATCGCCGAAGAAAACCTGAACGTGAAGATGTGCTGCGCGCTGCCCGGCCTGACCACCGGCTATGGCCCCAGCCACCAGGCCACCGAAGACCTGGCCATGATGCGCGGCATCCCGGGCCTGACCATCATCGACCCCTGCGATGCGCTCGACATCGAGCAGGCCGTGCCGCAGATGGCCGCCCATAACGGCCCTGTCTACATGCGCCTGCTGCGTGGCAATGTGCCGCTGGTACTGGACGAGTACAACTACCAGTTCGAGCTGGGCAAGGCCAAGCGCCTGGTGGATGGCGACGAGGTGCTCATCATCTCCAGCGGCTTCCTGACCATGCGTGCGCTGGAGGTGGCCAAGGCGCTGCAGGCCGACCGCATCGGCGTGGGCGTGCTGCACTGCCCCACCATCAAGCCACTCGATGTAGCAACCATCCTGGCCGAGGTGCAGCGCAAACCGCGCCTGGTGGTGGTGGCGGAGAACCATTCGGTGGTTGGCGGCCTGGGCGAGGCTGTGGCCAGCGCGCTGCTGCAAAACAGCGTACAGCCCGCGCGGTTCCGCCTGGCGGGGCTGCCCGATGCCTACCTGGATGCGGGGGCCCTGCCCACGCTGCACGACCGCTACGGCATCAGCACCGAGGCACTTTCGGCGCGCGTCAAGGCGTGGTTGAAATAAAACTGAAGCCCTGGGAGGCAGGTCCGCACCCTTAGCGCCTGCGCAATGGCTGCGCAGTGTTGCAGCGATGTGCGGTTTACCGCGCCCTGCCCTCTTCCACCAGCTCGATCGGCAACCCGTCCGGGTCGGCAAAAAAGGTGAACAGCGCCCCGGTGAACGGGTCCGTGCGCACCGGCTCCACGGCCACGCCATGTGCCGCCAGGGCAGCGACACTGGCCGCCATGTCGGCCACGCGCAGGGCCAGGTGGCGCAGGCCACAGGCCTCTGGGTAGGACGGGCGCGCAGGCGGTTCAGGAAAGGAAAACAGCTCCACCTGCGTGCCATCGGGCAGTTGCAGGTCGAGCTTGTACGACTGCCGCTCGGCGCGGTAGTGCTCGTGCACCACCTGCAGGCCCAGCACCTCGGTGTAGAAGCGGCGGGAACGGGCGTAGTCGCTGGCGATGATGGCCACGTGGTGCACACCGGTGGGCCGGAGCATGGGCGGTGGTGCGCTGTTGCTGCTCATGCGTCCGAGCCCGCAATGTCCAGCGCGCGCGATGCGCCAAACAGCGCGGGCGTGGCGCTGGGGTCGATGACCCAGCAGGGAATGGTCGCCAGATAGGACTGGAAGCGCCCTTTGGACTCAAACCGTGCGCGGAACGGGGACTGGTCAAACCACGTGCCCAGTCGCGGCACCATGCCGCCGCCCAGGTACACGCCACCGCGCGCACCCAGCGTGAGCGCCAGGTTGCCCGCCACACTGCCCAGAAAGCCGCAGAACAGCTCCAGCGCCTCCAGCGCCAGCGGGTCGTTGGCCTGCAGCGCCAGCTCGGTCACCTGCGCGGCGGAGCTGACTTCCTTGCCACCGCGCTGAGCCAGCCGGCGCAGCGCGTGGTACAGGTCCACCAGCCCGGCGCCACACACGGCGCGCTCGGCCGACACATGGCCGTAGCGCTCATGCAGGATGCCCAGCACATCGAATTCGCGCTGGGTCTGCGCGGCCAGCGTGACATGGCCGCCCTCGCCGGACAGCGGCACGCCCAGGCTGGAGCCGGGCGGAAACACCAGGCCCGACACCCCCAGTCCCGTGCCCGGGCCCAGCAACGCAATTGCGGCGCCCGGCACGGCCACGCCGCCACCCACGGGGCGCAGCTGCTCGGGCGTGAGCAGGGGCAGCGCCAGCGCCAGTGCGGTGAAGTCGTTGATGACCACCAGCCGCTCAAAACCAAAGGCCTCGCGCACGGCGCGCTGCGAGAAGCTCCAGCTGTGGTTGGTCATGCGGATGGCGTCTCCCGTGACAGGGTTGGCAATGCCAAACGCCGCCTCGCGCGGGGTGGCAATGCCCACTTCGGCCAGGTAGGCCGCCAGTGCGGCGTCCACCGTGGGGAACTGTGCGCAGGGCAGCACACGGGTGTCGTGCAGGGGGCCATCGGGCTGGTCTTGCCAGGCCAGGCGAATGTTGGTGCCGCCAATGTCGGCCAGCAGGCGCAGGGGTGTCATGCGGTGTTTTTAAGCAAAAACAGCTGCTAGCGCTAGTAGAACATGCGCTAACAGCTATTGGTTCAATAGCAACTAGTGTGCTGTCCCGCAAATAGCTGCGCGAAATGAAATCGATGACATCGCGCCCAGAGCAAGGCGCAAACCGCAGTGATAGCCGTCGCTATCGCGAGGATTTGCAACGCAGCCCTGGGGGTGAGGACGCGATTTCATGTGCAGCTATTTGCGGGACAGCACACTACATGCAACGATCCTGCGGCACTTGCGCCGCGCGGCTCACGCCAGCCGATTCTCGCTGCTGGCGTCAAACCAGTGAGCGTTGGCGGGCTCTACCGCCAGGCCCACGGTGTCGCCGGGCTGCACGCGGGTCTGGGCGTCGGTGCGCAGCGTGACGCTGCCTGCGGCCGTGTCCACCATCACATAGGTGTCGGGGCCCGTGGGCTCCACCACGCTGACGCGGCCGCGCCACGGGGCCGTCTCCTGCATCACCAGGTGCTCTGGGCGCACGCCCAGCAGCACCTCGTTGGCACTGGCGGGGGCCGCCAGGTTCAGCGCTGCGCCCTGGATGCCAAACTGCCCGCCCGTGGCCGCACCGCGCAGCAGGTTCATGGTGGGCGAGCCGATGAAGGTCGCCACATAGGTGTTGGCGGGCCGGTTGTAGATGTCGTCCGGTGTGCCCAGCTGCTGCACCACACCGCCCTTCATCACCGCGATGCGCGAGCCCAGCGTCATGGCCTCGACCTGGTCGTGTGTGACGTACACGCTGGTGATGCCGCTGGCCTGGTGCAGGCGCTTGATTTCGGCGCGCATCTCCACGCGCAGCTTGGCGTCCAGGTTGGACAGCGGCTCGTCGAACAGGAACAGCTGCGGCTGGCGCGCCAGCGCCCGCCCCATGGCCACACGCTGGCGCTGGCCGCCCGACAGCTGGCTGGGCCGGCGGTCCAGCAGGTGGCTGATCTGCAGCATGGCGGCCACTTCGTCGATGCGCTTTTGGCGCTCGGCCTTGGGCATCTTGCGCATCTCCAGCGCAAAGCCGATGTTGTCGGCCACGCTCAGCGTGGGGTACAGCGCGTAGCTCTGGAACACCATGGCGATGTCGCGGTCGCGCGGGGGCATGCCCACCACGTTCTTGCCGCCAATGCGGATCTCGCCCTCAGTGGGCTCATCCAGCCCCGCAATGATGTTGAGCAGCGTGGACTTGCCGCAGCCCGAGGGGCCGACCAGGATGAGGAACTCGCCTGGCGCGACGTGGATGTCCACCTTGCGCAGCACCTCCACGCTTTTGTCGCCCTTGCCAAAGCGCTTGTTGATGCCTGCAATGTCGAGTGATGACGCCATGATTTATCCCTTCACCGCGCCGGCTGTCAGCCCGCGCACAAAAAATTTACCCGCCAGCACATAGATCACCATCGTGGGCAGGCCCGCGATGATGGCGGCCGCCATGTCCACGTTGTAGGCCTTCACGCTGCTGCTGGTGTTGGCCAGGTTGTTCAGACCCACGGTGATGGGCTTGGACTCGGTGCCCGAGAACACCACGCCGAACAGAAAGTCGTTCCAGATATTGGTGAACTGCCAGATCAGCGTGACCATCACGATGGGCGTGGACAGCGGCAGCACGATGCGCCAGAAGATCTGCCAGAAGCTGGCGCCGTCCATGCGTGCCGCATTCACCAGCTCCTTGGGGATGGCCGCGTAGTAGTTGCGAAAGAACAGCGTGGTACCCGCCAGCCCGGCCAGGCAGTGCACCAGCACCAGCCCGGTGATGGAGCTGGACAGCCCCAGCCAGCCCAGCACCTGGCTCATGGGCAGCAGCACGACCTGGAAGGGCATGAACACGCCAAACAGCAGCAGGCCAAACAGCGTGTCGCTGCCGCGAAACTTCCACAGGCTCAGCACATAGCCGTTGAGCGCGCCCCACACGGTGGAGATCAGCACGGCCGGCACGGCCATAGCCACCGAGTTCCAGAAAAACGGGCGCAGGCCGTTGCAGTCCACGCCCGTGCAGGCGCTCTGCCAGGCCGTGCCCCAGGCCGACCAGTTCAGCGCAGCGGGCAGTGCCAGCAGCGAGGTGCTGCGGATCTCCTCTGCGTCCTTGAACGAGGTGACCAGCATGGCGTACAGCGGCAGCAGAAAGAACGCGGTGGCCAGGGCCAGCACGCCATAGACCAGCAGGCGACCCACGGACGGAAAAACAGAGGGCTTAGCGGTCATGGGGTTTGCTCCGCAGTTCGCTGTAAAGGTAAGGAATCACCAGGGCCGCCACGGTGGCCAGCATCATGGTGGCGCTGGCCGCGCCCAGGCCAATCTGCCCGCGCGAGAACGACATGGTGTACATGAAGGTGGCGGGCACATCGGTGGCAAAGCCAGGGCCGCCCGCCGTCAGCGCCATCACCAGGTCAAAGCTCTTGATGGCCAGGTGCGACAGCACCATGAGCGTGGAGAAAAACACCGGCCGCAGCGCAGGCAGCACGATGCGCCAGTAGATGCGCGGCAGCGAGGCACCATCGACCTGCGCGGCCTTGATGATGCTGTCGTCAATGCCGCGCAGCCCGGCGAGGAACAGCGCCATAGCAAACCCGGCGCTTTGCCAGATGCCGGCGATGACCACGCAGTAGATCGCCATCTCGGTGTCCACCAGCCAGCCAAATTCAAAGTTCGTGAAGCCCCAGTCGCGCACCATCTTTTCGATGCCCAGGCCGGGGTTCAGCAGCCACTTCCAGGCCGTGCCGGTCACCACGAACGACAGCGCCATGGGGTACAGGTAGATGGTGCGCAGCGCGCCCTCGGCGCGGATCTTCTGGTCCAGCAGCACGGCCAGCACCACACCAATCACCAGCGATCCGCCCACATAGCCCACGCCAAAAATGCCCAGGTTCTTCAGGGCGACCCACCAGCGGTCCATCTCCCACAGGCGCTCGTACTGCGCCAGGCCCGCCCATTCGTAGTTGGGCAGCATGCGCGATGCGGTGAGGCTGAGCACGCCGTTCCACACCATGAGGCCATAGATGAAGGCAAAACCCAGCACAAACGCCGGGGTCACCACCAGCCTGGGCAGCCAGGTTTCAAAGGAATTCTTCATTGCTTGCGAATCTCTCTTGCGTACGCACTACACACGCTGCGCGCGCGGTACGCGGTGTCTCGATCAGTCACTGAATCACCGTTTCACTCATTCACTCACCCACTTTGTGTCACATGAAAAAAGGGGGGTGCGCACAGAGCACCCCCCAATGAACAAAGTGTCTACCTCAAACTAACTCGCTACTCACTCACTTAGAACCTGTTCAAAATCTGTTCGGGGATCGCATTGGAGTGCAATCGGGATGAGTGGATGCCTTGGATGCGCCGCATGGGCTCGTGCCCACGCAAGCAGCCGAGGCGTCCAATCGCCCGATTTCACTCCAACCCTTCGGGCAAGTGCCTTGCCGGGCGGTCTGCGGCGTTGCGGCGCTTGTGGATAGCCGGGCTATCCACTGCGCCCCGCGCCTTGCACCCCATCCCGGCAAGGTACTTGTGCGACCCCGAAAAGATCTTGAGCAGGTTCTTACCACCACACCTCGTACTGCACGCCCACCAGCGTGCGCGAGGTCTTGCCATTGGCGCCAAAGGTGCCTGCGTTGGCCACCGCCGCCGCCTGGTTCCAGTTGGCCTTCGTCACGTACAGACGCAGCTCAGGGCGCGACCAGAAGTCTTCGTTCAGGGCCAGGGCACCCGCCAGCGTGACCTTGGACAGGCGCTGGTCCGGACCACTGCCCTTACGGGTGGTGGTGGACAGCTCCACCAGGCCCTTGAAGTTCTTGGTGAACGCGTACGAGCCACGGCCGCCCAGCGAGAAGTCCTTGGTCTCCACGCCGGTCAGGTCAGCCTTGTTGGTCTGGTAGCCAATGAGGGCCTGGCCGCCAAACGGGCCGCTTTGCCAGTTGATGGAGTCGGCAATGCGGGTGGCGCGCTTGCCTGCGCTGGTGCCCTCGATGGCTTCAAACTCCCCGTCGATGCGGGCATGGCCGCGCGATGTCTGCAAATACAGCGTGTTGCTGATGCTGGGCAGCAGGAACTCCTTTTGTGTGTGCATCAACGAGATGCCAGAGCCGGAGCCGCCACCCACCTGGTTCTTGCCGCCAACGGCGGTCAGCAGCACCCGCAGCTTGCCGCCGGGGTTGGTGTTGATCTCGGACAGGTCGGCGTTGATGCGGTGTGCCTTCACGTTGTTGGGCAGGCCGCCGTCAAACTTGTCGCCGGAGAACACGCCCACGCCCAGCTTCATGCCGCCCACAGGCACGTCGGTCACACCAGCGCCGATGTTGTCGCCGTAGTTCAGCAGGAAGTAGTCGACGATGTGCACGTCCTGGATCCGCAGGCGGCGCTGGCCGACCCAGAACTTGGCTTCGGGCGAGAACGAGAAGCCGCTCATTTCCACAAACGCCTGTTCGGTGCTGATGTCGCCACTGCCCCACTTGGCGGGCATGTAGTTCACCTTCCAGTTGATGCCGCCGGCCTCGAAGCCCTTGGCGAAGTTAACTTCGATACCGTTGTCACCCTCGTTGCCCAGGCGGTACTTCTGCAGCTCGCCGCCCAGCGTCAGGTTGCCCTTGACGCCATCGGAGTGGTTGAACACCGGGCCACCGCGGGAGTAGCCGTTGAACTCAAAGCCTGCTACGTCCATAGCAAAGGCGCCATTCGCGCATGCGGCGGCCAAAGCCACCGCCGTGAGGCGGTTTCTTGTCTTCATGATGGGATCCCTCTGGGGTTGGTTTTAGTGCGTGCGGGTGCGTGTGTTGGACACGGCTTACTTGGTCTTCGCGGCGGCCGCGATCTTCTTCATGGCGTCGCCGACGCTCACCTTGTCGTCGTTCCAGAACTGGCTGACGACATCCTTGATCGCCCCTTCGGTGGCAGGCGCAATCGCCATGCCATGGGCCACGCTGGGCACCAGGCCACCGCTCTTGGCAGTGTCGGCAAAGTCTTTGCTGGACAGCTTGGCGCAGTCGTCAAACTTGTCCATCTTCTGTCCGGTGCGCACAGGGATCGAGCCCTTGTTGAGGTTGAACACCTCCTGGAACTCAGGGCTCATGATGGAGCTGGCCAAGTCGCTCTGCGCCTTCTATGCTGCTGCGTCCTTGAGCTTGAACAGGATGAACGAGTCCACGTTGAAGGTGAACGCGTTGGCCGTGCCCGGTGCCGCTGCACACTGGAAGTCCTTGCCCGGCGCCTTGTTGGCCGCGATGAACTCACCCTTGGCCCAGTCGCCCATCAACTGGAAGCCCGCCTTGCCCTGGATGAGCATGGCCGTGGCCAGGTTCCAGTCGCGGCCGGGAGCGCCCGGGTCGGTGTAGGTCTTGATGCGGCGGAAGGTCTCCAGCGACTTCTTCATGGTGTCGCTGTTGATGGCCTTGTCGTCCAGTTTGACCAGGGCGTCCTGGTAGAACTTGGCACCGCCCACGCCCAGCACCACGGATTCAAAGGTCGTGAAGTCCTGCCAGTTCTGGCCGCCATGGGCCACCGGGACCAGGCCTGCGGCCTTGAGCTTGTCGGCAGCGGCAAAGAACTCGTCCCAGGTCTTGGGCATGCTGGCAACGCCCGCCTTCTTGAGCGCATCGGAGCTGGCCCACAGCCAGTTCACGCGGTGCACGTTGACCGGGGCAGCCACGTAGCTGCCCTTGTACTTCATCACGTCGGCGACCACCTTGGGCAGCACGTCGTCCCACTTCTCGGTCTTGGCCAGCGCATCGACATTGGCCAGCACGCCTTCGGACGCCCATTCCTGGATGGCCGGGCCCTTGACCTGGGCGGCCGAGGGCGGGTTGCCCGAGATCACGCGGCTCTTGAGCACCGTCATGGCGCTGTCGCCACCGCCGCCCGCCACGGCAAAGTCGCGCCAGGTGTGGCCTTTGGACTGCATGATCTTCTTGAGCTCGGCGGCCGACTTGGCCTCGCCGCCCGATGTCCAGTAGTGCAGGACCTCGACCTCCCCCGCGCTGGCAGACATCGCGGCCGCCAGGCCCACCGCCAGTGCGGCGATCTTTGTCATCTTCCACATACCCTTGTCTCCTCGACGTTGTTTTCAGAACCCGTTGCTGCGCCGTGATACCGGTGCCGTTCAGCGCAGTCGGTACTTTAATTACAATAATTAATTTAATTCTCAGGGCTTTCCCTGAGAGTCGCAGCGGCCCCACAGAGGGCCCGTTGCAGGGGCCTTTGTTATGCTCAATCCATGGCCACGATACTGATTGTCGAAGACGACGCCCTCCTGCTCGACGCTCTCACCGGCCAGCTCAAGCAACTCGATTACAGCGTCTGCACCGCCAGCAGCGTGGCGCAGGCCATGGCGCTTTTGCAGACGCAGGCGGTGGACGGCATCATCCTGGACCTGGGCCTGCCCGGCGCCGACGGCATGGAGCTGCTGACCTGGGCCCGCGCGCACATTGCCGGCCTGCCCGTGCTGATCCTCACCGCCCGCGATGGCGTCGACGACCGCGTGCTGGGCCTGAACGCCGGGGCCGACGACTACATCACCAAGCCCTTCAACATGCAGGAGCTGCAGGCCCGCCTGCAGGCCATGCTGCGCCGCGCGCGCCAGCCCGCCTTCACCCAGGCCAGCAGCGCTGCGGGCGCCGTCAGCACCACCATCGGCCCCCTGGTGCTGGACCACGCCAGCCATGCCGCGGCCCTGAACGGTGACCTGCTGGAGCTGACCCAGCGTGAGTGGGAGCTGCTGGAGCTGCTGGCCCACCGCTGTGGCGAAGTCGTCACGCGCGACGACGTGCTGGCCGCCTGGCGCGCCAGCCCGCCCGAGCCGGGCCAAACCGCCGCCCCGCTGAACTCCAATGCACTGGAGGTGTATGTGCACCGCCTGCGCAAGAAGCTCGACCAGTCCAATCTGGTGATCCGCAATATCCGGGGGCTGGGGTACATGCTGAATAAACCGTGAGCATCCCCCTGAGCGGCTGCGTCGCTTCCCCCTTCTCTCGCGCTGTGCGCGGGAAGGGGGACGCCGCCAGCGCGGCGGGGCGGCCCTTGCGCGGCGGCCCTCGCGTGGGCCGTGCCGGTTTTCAACGCAGCGCCGCCTATCTTTGACTGTTGAAACATGCGCCACGTACCTGGGGTCTCTCTTCAACGCAAGCTGCTGCTGTGGCTGCTGCTGCCGCAGCTGGTGCTGTGGCTGTCGGGTGGGTTTCTGGCGTGGCGCATTGCGCTGCAGAACGGCGAGAAGGGCATTGACCAGACGCTGACCCAGTCGGTGCGGGCGCTGGCGCGGCAGATCAAGCCGATTGGCGATGGGCTGCTGGTGGACTTTCCGAAGGCCGCGCAGGACATCCTGGAGCAGGACCCAGCCGACCGCATCACCTACATGGTGTCGTCCCCGCCCGGCCGCTTTTTGCTGGGCAACGCGCAGCTGCCGCCACCGCCCGCCCAGGTTGATGTGGCGGTGGGCGAGGCGTTTTTGTACCAGGCGCGGGTGGACGACAAACCGGTGCGCGTGGCCTTGCTGGATGTGGACTACGGCACCGCCTCCACCCGCCAGCGCCTGCGCGTGCAGGTGGCCCAGAGCCTCACAGTGCGCGAGCGCATTGCGCAGGAACTGCTGGAGCGCATGGTGTTCCCCATGGGCCTGATGGGCCTGGCCCTGAGTGCCGTGGTGTATGCGGGCGTGCTGCGCGGCCTGCAACCCCTCAAGCGCCTGGAGGCGCAAATTGAGCGCGCAGGCGCGCAGCCCCACACGGGCACCACGCCGCTGCCGCCCATTGAGCTGACCTCTGCACCGCAGGAAGTGCATTCGCTGGCCAGCACCATCAACCGCCTGCTGGAGACCGTGGCGCGTGGCCAGCAAAAGGAAAAGCGGTTTCTGAACGACGCTGCCCACCAGCTGCGCACGCCGCTCGCAGGCCTGATCGGCCAGACCGAACTGGCCCTGCACGAAAGCCACGAACCCGCAGTGCAGGCCCGCCTGCAAAAGGTGCTGTCGGCCGCGCAACGCAGCGCGCACCTGGTGCACCAGCTGCTGCAGCTGGCGCGCTCGGAGTCGAACGTGGAGATGCAGTCCATCGACCTCGCCGCCCTGGCCCGCGAGGTGGCCCGCGAATGGGCCGCCCGCGCCCTGGCCCAGGGCATGGACCTGGGCTACGAGGGCGTGGACCACCTGCCCGCGCAGGGCCACCCGCTGCTGCTGCGCGAGGCGTTGAACAACCTCATCGACAACGCGCTGCACTACGCGGGCCCCGGCGCCACGGTGACGGTGCGCGTGGGCCATGAAGAGCCGGGGCATTGGGCGCTGCTGGTGGTGGAGGACGACGGACCGGGCGTGCCGGCCGAGCACCTGGGCGATCTGTTTGCGCGGTTCTGGCGCGGGTCGGACAAGGCGGGGGGGTGCGGACTGGGGCTGTCGATCGTGGAAGAGATCGCGCTGCGGCACGGGGGGCGGACGGTGGCGGAAGGGGTGGTGCCGAAGGGGTTGCGGGTGGGGATGCGGCTGCCTGCGGGGTGAGTTTTTGGTGTTTTTGGCTGGGTGCGCTAGTGCTTCATGTCTTGGCAGCTATGATTTTTATAGTGATCTTCAGCACTTCCGGACGGGAGATTTCCGGCCGACGTTGACGGTTTGATGCGTATTTTTTCACGCTCAGTCTTGGGGGCTTGTGCTCATCGAATGGCATGCCGGCACTGAGGGCGGAGGCCGGGAGTCGCCCGGCGTGCGAGTAACTTTCTTTCGCGTCGCCGAAAGAAAGTCACCAATGAAAGGGCGACCCTACTGCGCGCGTCCCTTCGCTGCGCTACGGGCAACCTGCGATGCTCGCACAGAGGGTGCGCCGCAGAACTCACTGCGCGCTACGCGCTCCGTTCAAACAACTGCGGCAAGTCAGTGCACGAAGTGCGTGTGTCCTTCGGCACACGCACGCACCCCCTGCCCTGCGCTTCTCGGCACGCGCAGAAGGGAACCCAAAAACGGACATCCACACGGGCCATTGCTTCGCTGCGCTGCGCTCGGCCCCGTCTCGCGGGCGTAAGCGCCACGCGCTGCGCAGGCACGGCCGAGCGCAGCAATGGCCCGAATGGATGTCCGGCTGTCCGGCTGTTCGGTTGTTCGGTTGTTCGGTTGTTCGGTTGTTTGGATGTTCGGCTGTCCACCCCCTGCTGGCTGTGCCTACGGCGGGGCGGTTGTGGGGTGAGCATGGGCGTCGGAGCGCCCATGCCTCGTCAACTGACTCGCCGTGGATGTCTGAGCGGCGCGCGCAGCGCAAAGCGAGTTCCACGGCGCACCCCACAACCGCTCCGCCGCAGGTTTGCCCCGGAGCGAAGCGCAGGGGTCGCAGACTGGGGGTCGCCTTTCTTTTGGGTACTTTTCTTTGGCGAAGCAAAGAAAAGTACCTCGCCCGCCGGGGCGACTCCCGGCCTCCGCACTCAAACCAGGCACACCACCTGATAAGCAAGTAGCCTTGCGAATACCCAAAAACAAAAGCGGCCAGCACCTGCACCCCAGGCACCAGCCGCCCCAATACAAAAACAAACCTCAAGCCGCGAGGATCAGCTTCTCCAGCTTCACAGCATCCACCGCAAACGCCCGAATCCCCTCAGCCAGCTTCTCGGTCGCCATCGCATCCTCATTCAGCGCAAACCGGAACCCCGCCTCGTCATAGTTCACCGCAGGCAAGTCCATGCCCTTGGCAGCCTCTGCATCCAACGCCCGCTGCAACGGTGCATCACTCGCAGCCAGCTGCGCCAACAGCTCGGGCGCAATGGTCAACAGGTCGCACCCGGCCAGCGCCGTGATCTGCCCCACATTGCGGAAGCTCGCGCCCATCACCTCGGTGGCAATGCCAAAACGCTTGTAGTGGTTGTAGATCTGCGTGACCGACTGCACGCCCGGGTCGTTGGCGCCTGCGCGCGCGGCCTCGTCCCAGCTCGCGCCTGCCTGCTTTTTGTACCAGTCGTAAATACGGCCCACAAAGGGCGAGATCAGCTGCACCTTGGCCTGGCCGCAGGCCACGGCCTGGGCAAAAGAGAACAGCAGCGTGAGGTTGGTGTGGATGCCCTTGCGCTCCAGCTGGGCGGCGGCCTGGATGCCCTCCCACGTGGCCGCGATTTTGATGAGCACGCGGTCGATGTGGATGCCTTCGGCCTGATACAGCTCGATGATGCGCTCGGCGCGCGTGACGGTGGCGCTGGTGTCAAAGCTCAGGCGGGCGTCCACTTCGGTGGAAACACGGCCGGGCACGTGGGTCAGGATCTCGCAACCAAAACGCACCAGCAGGCGGTC
The DNA here is from genome assembly GCF_025246485.1 of Acidovorax sp. K2F. NCBI lineage: Bacteria > Pseudomonadati > Pseudomonadota > Betaproteobacteria > Burkholderiales > Comamonadaceae > Acidovorax > Acidovorax sp. K2F. The sequence goes on along the minus strand of NZ_JAOBSQ010000010.1, from coordinate 7,109 downwards.
GATCACCTCGTCCATCGCACGCCCTTGCCACTTGGCGACGGTGTCCTTGAGCAGCGGCGCGTATTCGGGCTTTTGCACCGCCTTGAGAATCAGCGAGGGATTGGTCGTGGCGTCCTGCGGACGGAACTGGGCCAGTTGCAGAAAGTCGCCGGTGTCGGCAACCACGGTGGTGAACTGTTTGAGTGCGTCGAGTTGGTTCGTCATGGCGCCATTATTCCGCATTGGTCCGGGCGCCTTCGGTACTACCAACCACTGATACGCCGTGGGCACCCAGGCTCAGCTGCACCGCGTCGCCCACAGCCAGCACATCGTCCAGGTCGGACGACACCACAAAAATATGGCCCAGCGCAGTCTCGAAGGTGTATTCGTACACGGCGCCCAGGTAGGCCCGCTTGTCCAGCCGCGCGGGCAGCAGGCCTTCGCCCTGGCGGTGAATGCGCCAGGCCTCCGGCCGCACCGCCACCTTCACCGGGCAGCTCTTCACCGCCATGCGGGGGCGCAACACCAGTGGGCCGAGCGCCACTGTGCCGTCAGCGTCGGCCACAGCCGGGAACAGCATGGCCTCGCCCATGAAGCCCGCGACGAATTCGCTGTGCGGGGTTTCATACAGCGCGCGGGGCGAGCCCTTTTGTGCAATCAGGCCCTGGTTCATCACGATGATCTGGTCGCTCACCGCCATGGCCTCAGCCTGGTCGTGCGTGACGTAGGCCACCGTGAGCGACAGGCGCTGCTGCAGCGCACGGATCTCTTCACGCATCTCGCGGCGCAGGCGGGCGTCGAGGTTGGACAAGGGCTCGTCAAACAGCAGCACCTCGGGCTCCAGCACCAGCGCACGGGCCAGGGCCACACGCTGCTGCTGCCCGCCCGAGAGTTCACTGGGCAGGCGGTCGTCATAGCCCACCAGGCCCACGCCGCGCAGCGCCTCCACGGCCTTGGTGCGCGCCTGCTCCTTGGGTTGGCCTGACATACGCAGGCCGTACATCACGTTCTCCACCACATTCATGTGCGGGAACAACGCGTAGCTCTGGAACATCATGCTCACATTGCGTTGCGCGGGGCCCAGCGTGGTCACGTCCTGGCCTGCGATGAAGATCTCGCCCGAAGTGGGCGATTCCAGCCCCGCAATCATGCGCAAGGTGGTGGTCTTGCCGCAGCCCGAGGGGCCGAGGATGGTGGTGAGCGTGCCGCGCGGCACCTCAAAGCTGATGCCCTTGACGGCCAGGGCCGCGCTGCTGTCGCTGCCGTAGCGCTTGGTGATGTTGCGGAACACGATGCCCGCGTCATTGTTGTTCATGGCGTGTTTTCTTTTTTCAGAGGGGGTCAATGCGCAGCGGGAGCGGCTCCACGGCGGCCCAGTTTGCGGTCACCCACCAGCAGCTGAATGAGTCCGATGGAGGCCGACATAAGGACGATGAGCACCGTGCAGTACGCCAGCGCCACGCCATAGTCGCCATTGCCCACGCGGCCGATGATGTAGGTGGTGGCCAGCTCGTTCTCGGCGGTGACCAGGAAGATCACCGCGCTCACGGTGGTGATGGCACGCACAAAGCTGTAGATCAGTGCAGCCACCAGCGCGGGCTTGAGCAGCGGCAGCACCACATGGCGCAGCGTCTGCACGCTGCCTGCGCGCAGCATGACGGACGCCTCATCCAGCGACCGGTCGAGTTGCTTGAACGCCGCCGTGCCCGCACGCACGCCCACCGGCAGGTTACGGAACATGAAGCACAGCACGATGATGAGTGCCGTGCCCGTCAGCTCGAACGGCGGCACGTTGAACGCCAGGATGTAGCTCACGCCCAGCACCGTGCCGGGAATGGCAAAAGCCAGCAGCGCTGCAAACTCGAACGCGCCCTGCCCCCGGAACTCGGTGCGCGCCAGCAGCCACGCAATGCCGATGCCCAGCGTGGCCGTGAGCGGGGCCGAGATGGCGGCGAGCTTGAGCGTGGTGAAGAACGAGTTCCACGCCGTGCCCGCCCACACCACACCAAACTCGCCCCATTCCACGCTGAACGCGGTACGGAAATGCGCCAGCGTGATGGTGTAGTCGCGCCCCCAGGTCTGCACAAAGCCGCCGGCCAGCGCAAACAGGTACACGATGAGGGTGAACGCCATCCAGGGCAGTGCAATCGAGTGCACCACGCGGCGCACACCGGTGGGCAGCGGCATGGCAATGCCTGCATCACCCTTGCCCGATACGGTGGTGAAGTTCTGTTTGCCCAGCAAGCCGCGCTGGATGGCGAACACGGTGAGCGCAAAGAATGTGAGGATCCAGGCCAGCGACGCGGCACGGCCTTGGTCATACTGCGCACCCACGATGGCAAAGAAGATTTCGGTGGACAGCACCGAGAACTGCCCGCCCACCACGATGGGGTTGCCGAAGTCGGCCATGCTTTCGATGAAGCCCACCAGGAACGCATTGGCCAGGCCCGGCTTGAGCAGCGGCAGAGTCACGGTCATGAAGGTGCGGTGCGGGCTGGCACGCAGCGTTTGCGCGGCCTCTTCCAGACTGGGCGCCACGCCCTGCACCACGCCGCGCATGATCATGAAAGCAATGGGTGTGAAGGCAAAGGTCTGCGCCACCCATACGCCCAGCCAGCCGTAGAACCAGCGCGACGGCGTGATGCCAAACGCGTATTCCAGAAACTGGTTGAACACCCCCGCACGGCCGAACAGCAGGATGAGCCCCAGGCCCACCACAAACGGCGGCGTGATGATGGGCAGCAGCGCCACGATGTTCAGCGGCCGCGCATAGCGGCGCGATGCGCGCTCGGCCATCAGGGCCATGAAGGTGCCCAGCAGCGTGGTGCTGGTGGCCGTCATCAAGCCCAGGAACAGCGTGTTCCAGGCCACGCCGCAGCGCTGGCCGCCCGCCAGGCACGACAGGCTGAAGTTGCGCTCGTGCGCAATGCGCTCCCACACCACGGCCAGCGAGAACGGGCCGTCCTCCAGAAAAAACGCAGCCGACAGCGCCTTGAGCACCGGGAACACGATGAACAGCGCGAGCAGGCTGCCACAGCCCACCACTGCCGCAGCCACGAACAGGTCGCCCTTGAAGAAGCCCCGCCGTGCCACCCCGAAAGACAGCAGCACCAGCAGCGCCGACAGCACCACAAACCCGCCCCAGCCCATGCCGGGCTGGCGCGCGCCCAGTTCGCCCAGGCTGGTGTTCATCCATTCAAACGCCCAGCCGCGCGCACCAATCGCAAAGCCGCTGAGCAGCAGGGCCACCAGCCCCAGTGCACCCCCCGCCACCAGCAGGGCGCCCTGCTTGCGCCCGGCGGGCAGGCACGCACCCAGGCCCGCCACCACCAGCCCGGCGAGGCCCAGCCACAGCCAGGGGCGCCCGAACAAGGCCGCCTGCATCAGCCCGTTGGCGGCCTGCTCGCTGCTGAAGACCTGGCCCACCGCCAACAGGCCATTGGCGTCCTGCTGTGCATACCAGGGGAACACCAGGTACCCCAGTACGCCCATGGCCAGCCAGACCCACAGGGGCCGGTTGACCGAGGCACCGGGAGTCCTGGTCCGAAGGGTTGCGTGCGCCGCCGCTGCTGCCGACACCACCACCCCTTAGCGCGTTGCGTTTTGCACGTCTTTTTCCCAGCGCGCAATCAGGCGGCGGCGCTCGGCGCTGGCGCCGTATTTGGCGTAGTCGTAGTTGATGAGCTTCATCTTGGCCGGATCGGTCATGCGCGGGTCCTTGGGCACCTGCGTGTTGCTGGGCAGCTGGAACTGCTTGGCCGCCAGGCCAAACTGCTGACCACCCGGCGTGAGCGCCCATTCGTAGAACTTCTTGGCGGCCTCGGTGTTGGGGCCGTTCTTGACGATGCTCATGGAGCCCACCTCGGCGCCAGTACCTTCAGAAGGTGTGACCGAGCCCACGGGGAAGCCATTGACCGCCTCGGTGGTCACGTCGTGCACGAAGCTCACGGACACCGTGGTCTCGCCGCGTGCAACCGCCTTGACAGGCGCCGTGCCTGAACGGGTGTACGCGCTGATGTTGGGGTGCAGGGCCTTGAGGTATTCAAACGCCTTTTCCTCGCCCATGATCTGCACCAGCGTGGCGATCATGGTGTAGGCGGTGCCGCTAGAGGCCGGGTTGGCCATCTGAACCTCGCCCTTGAATTCAGGCTTGAGCAGGTCGACCCACGACTGGGGCGGGTTGAGCTTGCGCTTGGCCAGCAGCTCCTTGTTGTAGCCAAAACCCAGCGGGCCCAGGTACACGCCCACGGTGCGGTACTTGGAATCGCCCGCCTGCTTTTGTGCCCAAGGGTACAGCTGCGCCAGCTGGGGCGACTTGTATTCGAGCGTCAGGCCCTGCTCGGCCGCCTGCAGATGCGGGTCGCCTGTGCCGCCAAACCAGATGTCGGTCTTGGGGTTGGCGCGCTCGGCGTTGAGCTGCGCCAACGCCTCGCCCGAGCCCTTGGCCGTCATGTTGACCTTGGTGCCAGTGGTCTTGGCGTACACCGTGGACATCAGGTTGCACCACTCGGCCTGCACCGAGCAGATGATGTTGACCTGGCCCTGGGCCCAGCTGCCCGATGCAGCGGCCACAAGGGCCGCACCGGCCAGAAGTTTTGTCAGCAAGGGTTTGCGCATGGAAGGCTCCTCAGTATCTGGATAACGTGATGGAGGATGCTATGCGTGCAGGGCCTGCCCGAGCCAGGGGGGAAACGCCCAGGCCCCGTGCAAGCAGGTTGAAAGGCAGGGATTGCGCGGGCCCCATACCTTTGGGAACCGAGTTACATTAAACGCAGATGGCCCCACCACCGCGCGCCCAGCCGGTGGATGAAGCGTCCACCCAAGCCCTTTCCAAGGCCCCCTGCGCAGCCTGCCCTGCCTTCACAGACTGACATGCTCGACCGCATCACCGCCTCCCTGCCCTCGCTGGCCCCCGCCGAACAGCGCGTGGCCAAGCTGGTGCTGACCGACCCCCGCACCTTCGCCCGCCTGCCCGTGCGCGAGCTGGCCGAGCGCGCGCATGTGAGCAAACCCACCGTGGTGCGCTTTTGCCGCAGCATGGGTTACGACGGGCTGGCGGACTTCAAGCTCAAGCTGGCAGGCAGTGTGAGCGAAGGCGTGCCCTTCATCCACCGCAGTGTGGATGCAGACGACAAGACCGGTGACGTTCTGGTGAAGGTGGTGGACAACGCCGTGGCAGCGTTCCTGCAATACCGCAACGCGGCCAGCACCGTGGCCATCGAACGTGCGGCCGAGGCCATTGCAGACACGTGGAAGAAAGGCAAACGCATCGAGTTCTACGGCGTGGGCAACTCGGGCATCGTGGCGCAGGACGCACAGCACAAGTTTTTCCGCCTGGGCGTAACCTCGATTGCCAGCAGCGACGGCCACATGCAGGTGATGAGCGCCACCCTGCTGGGCCCAGGCGACTGCGCCGTGATCATCTCCAACTCGGGCCGCACCCGCGACCTGATGGACGCGGCGGACATCGCCCGCCGCAACGGCGCCACCACCATCGTCATCACCGCCAGCGGCTCGCCCCTGGCCAGCACCTGCCAGATCCATCTGGCGGCCGACCACCCCGAGGGCTACGACCGCTACAGCCCCATGGTGTCGCGCCTCATGCACTTGCTCATCATCGACGTGCTGGCCACCTGCGTGGCGCTACGCATCGGCAGCTCGCTGCAGCCGATCCTGCAGCAGATGAAGGAAAACCTGCGGGCCAAGCGTTACGCGTAAATCCTGGCCATCAGGCCGGGCCGGCCCACGCGTTCTCAGTCCAGCGTGACACCCGCGTCGCGGATCACCTTGCCCCACTTGGTCGTTTCGGCCGCAAGAAAAGCGTCGCACGCCTCGGGCGTGGTGCCTTCACCAAAGGTGCCCATGGTGTCGAGTTTGGCCTTGGTTTCATCACTCTGGATGATGGCGTTCACGGCGTCCGACATGCGCTTGACGATGTCGCGCGGCGTCCCTGCGGGTGCAATCATGCTGGCCCAGGTACTGCCCAGCATGCCGGGCACGCCTTGCTCGATGAAGGTCGGCACGTCAGGCAACATGGGCAAGCGCTTTTCGCTGGCCACGCCGATGAGGGTGATGCGGCCTGCCTTGGCGGGCTGGATCAGGTTGGGCGGAGGGTCGAGGAACAGGGGCACCTGGCCGCCGAGCAAGTCCGTCAACGCCGGGGCTGCGCCGCGGTAGGGAATGTGGACCATGAAGGTCTTGGTCAGTGACTTGAGCAGCTCGCTGGTCAGGTGCGCGGCAGAGCCTGTGCCTGATGAGGCAAAACTCACCTTGCCAGGGTTGGCCTTGGCATAGGCCACGAGTTCTTTCACCGTCTTGAACGGTGCATTGGGCGCCACCGCCGCCACCAACGGAGAAACACCCAGCAGCGACACGCCCATCAGGTCCTTGCGCGGGTTGTAGGGCAGTTTGGGGTAGAGCGTGGTGTTGGCGGTAAAGGCCGGAATGACCACACCAAAGGTGTGACCGTCCGGGGCGGACTTGGCGACGGCATCCACGCCGATGATGCTGTTCGCACCGGGTTTGTTGTCGATGACAACCGGCTGACCGAATTGCTTTTGCAGGCCTACCGTCAGCAGACGCGCCATCTGGTCGGTAAACCCGCCCGCCGTGTACGGCACGATGATGCGAATCGGGCGGCTGGGCCAACTGGTTTGGGCCAGTGCTGGCAATGCCGTACTGGCCAGCGCTGCGCCAGTGGCCTGGACAAGCCTGCGACGGGAAAGGAATGTGCTCATGGTTTTGTCTCCTGCTGATTTATAGGTATAAAAAGCAGCCTCAGCGCTCGTCGAACAAGCGCTAAAAGCTATATTTTTTTATAGCACTCAGATCCCATCGAATGGGGTGTGCCTGTGATCTGCGGGGCTCAGACGGCCTTGACCAGTTCAGGCACAGCCGTGAACAGATCCGCTTCCAGCCCGTAGTCGGCCACGCTGAAGATCGGTGCCTCAGGGTCCTTGTTGATCGCCACGATCACCTTGGAGTCCTTCATGCCCGCCAAGTGCTGGATAGCACCCGAGATACCGGCGGCCACATACAGCTGCGGTGCCACGATCTTGCCGGTCTGGCCCACTTGCCAGTCGTTGGGTGCGTAGCCTGCGTCCACCGCCGCGCGGCTGGCACCGAGCGCC